>PBGS01000018.1 GCA_002720115.1 Methanobacteriota archaeon | reverse complement strand
GTGGAACTACCGAATAATAGGGATAGTCTCTCTCGGATTCGAACCGAGGTCGGCGGGACCAGAACCCACCATGATGGACCACTACACTAAGAGACTGGCATGGAAACCCAATAACCTCTCATTCTTCAATTAAGCGGTTCAGGAGTCAACCTCTGAAGGAGGCTATGACTTCTTCCAGTTGTTCTGGAGAAGGTCTTAGTAGGTCTTGTCCCATTTCAACAAGAGGTGTTTCGTGTAGGTCCAAGTCTACGTCTAATGCTGGTTTTTCGCCATCAAAGTAGAGTATTCCAGTGACGTGTTTCTTGTTTGCATCCGCCTTGTGAAGCGCAGAAAGGGCGGCGACAGCATCTCCTATGTCATGATCTTCAGATATAGTTTCCAATCGCATCGTAGAGCCATCGTGTAATGTGACATCTCTGTAAGAGCCAGCGGGAACTTCCACTTGTTCAAGAGGAGAGAAGTGAGGTATGTACCCTACCGAATGTAACTCTGCTTGGTTATCCTTGACATACCCATAAGACCGCAATGATTCGTCATTATTGTTGAAAGTGACACAGGGACTTATGACATCGATTAATGCAAATCCTTTGTGTGACATAGCGGCTTTTAGCAGGGCAGTTAGTTGTTTCTTTGAACCACTGAAAGACCTAGCTACGAAGGAGCATCCAAGATTTATTGCCATGGCGCACAAATCGATCGGTTGTGTTTCATTTACCGGGCCCTTCTTCTTCTTAGACCCGACATCAGCAGTCGCTGAATATTGTCCCTTTGTGAGACCGTACACTCCATTGTTTTCTACAATGTATACCATGTCTAGATTCCTTCTAATCGCGTGAATTAGTTGCCCGATGCCGATTGATGCTGAGTCTCCATCGCCTGAAACTCCGATGTATGTTAGGTCCTTGTTGACAACATTGGCTCCCGTTGTGACGGACGGCATTCTCCCGTGAACAGTGTTGAATCCGTGCGATTGACCTAGATAGTAAGCGGGGGTTTTCGAGGAGCATCCAATACCGCTCATTTTAGCGATTCTGTGTGGTTGAATTGCGTTATCCCATGCTGCTGTTATTATCACATTTGAAATCTGGTCGTGACCGCATCCAGGACACAGCGAAGATTTACCTCCAGTGTAGGAATCCTTCGGCTCATTTATGACGTTGAGTTTGACGGTCCTAACTCGTTTCTCGCTCAAATTTCTGCCTCCTCTAGTGTCTCGACAATCCTTTCTGCGTACAGCCTGCCTCTGGGTGGCATTCCGTCACTGTATGCCACGCTTAACAGTTTGTTTAACAAGTGTACTGGATACTCTTTGCGGATGATACCATAAAGTTGGGCATCCCTATTAATCTCCAAGACTATGACTTTGTCGTGTTTCTCTACGAAAGCCTCAACTTCACTGTGCAAGGGGAGGGCTCTAACTCTACAAGTACTCATTTTCATTCCTGTTTTTTCCTCGACGATATCCTCAATCTCTTGGATTGTATTTTCCATCGACCCATAGAAAATAACTCCTATGTCAATTTCATCGTCTTCCTTGATTATCGGTTCTGGCAGATAATCTCTGGCCCCGTCTATCTTACGTCCTAGCCTTTGCATGAGTTTGTAGTACACGTCTGGTTTCTCCGAATATGTTCCGTCTTCAGCATGGCCCGTGCCTCGGTATAGGATTGGATCTAAACCTGAGCCGGGTAATGTTCTGTATGGGATTCCATCCCCGTCCACATCTCTATATCTCCCATAATTTTCTATAGACTCCATTTGCTCTTGAGTCAGCACAAGTTTGCCTCTATCGAATTCTTGGTCAGGGTATTCAAACCCACGACTAGCCCACTTGTTCATTCCTAGGTCGAGGTCAGAGAATCCGAAGACAGGAGTTTGATACCTTTCTGAAGCATCAAATACCTTCCATCCAAACTCAAAACATTCTTCAACAGTCCCTGGAATGAAAACGATGTGCTTGGTGTCTCCATGGCTGCTTTCATAGAGCATTGTCAGGTCTCCTTGCTGAGTACGAGTTGGCAAACCGGTCGAAGGTCCAACGCGATTGACATCCCAAAAGACACACGGTATTTCTGCAAAGTAAGCAAGTCCAATGAATTCTTGCATCAATGATATTCCTGGTCCAGAAGTAGCGGTGAGACCTCTTGCACCGGCCCAACCTGCTCCAATAATCATACCTGCAGCCGCTAACTCATCTTCAGCTTGTATTACCGCATACGTTGCCTTTCCCTCATGAGTTCTTAGCTTCGGAAGCCATGATATTATACCTTCAGCAACACTTGATGATGGGGTAATTGGGTACCAACCGAGCATTTGTATTCCACCAAATATGGAACCCAATGCTATTGCTTCGTTACCCTCGATGAAGAATCCACCTTCTTCAACTTCCCTTGATTCTACTGCATAGGAGTCGCTTTTAGTCAACTCTTCCGCGCAGTATGCTCGGCCTAATCTCGCCGCTTCAGCATTCAATTCTATCGCCTTTTCTTTGCCACCAAATTGTTTTGAAATTGCATTCTCTAGAACATCTTGGTCCATGCCCAAAAGTTCAGCAAGCACACCAACATAGACCACATTAGCAATCATTCTTGCCAACTTTGCATTGAGTTTACGCGCAATTTTGGTCATAGGTACAGGATATGATATGACATCTTCTCTTTCCATGGCCATTTTGGAGTCTGTGTTCCATATTACAACAGTACCAGGTTCAAGAGATGCTAGATCTTCTTCCCAAGTGGCCGGATTGACTAGAATTTGGATATGAGTCCTGTCACCAGGGGCTTGGTATCCTTGTTCTGAGAGTCTTACGATATACCATGTAGGTAATCCGGAGATGTTTGAAGGAAACAAATTCTTCCCACTGACTGGTATCCCCATGTCGAAGAGTGTTTGCAGCAGAATGAGGTTTGCAGACTGAGAGCCGGTGCCGTTCGCCGTTGCAATATTTATCGTAAAATCATTTACAATCTTGTCCATTTCGGCTTGCCACCCATATACTACCCCCTTACGGGGGTGTCCACTGCTCCCCTGCGTAGGCCCACGACCTTTGAATGTGTTGATGTCACAATTCGTCTAAAGGCGAGGGTAGGCCTCAAAACAGAGGCGCCTCTCCCATGAACATGGCCGGCGAAGAATTAGCAAAGTCTTGGAAAGATGCAGACAAGCTTCTCGACAAGAGCAAATACGAGGAAGCCTTGTCTGTGTTAAGACAATCTGACCCTGATGGTAAAGAAGCAACAACCTTGAGATTAGCAGGAAAGGCAACTCATCTAAAGGCGATTAAATCTGGCTCTCCTTCAGACTACAGGAAAGCCGCAAGTCTCCTTCGAGAGTCGGTCAAAAAGAATCCAAGAGACAAACAAGCAAATGCTCAATACAATCAACTGTTGAATGAGATGCAAGAAAAAAGAATCTCTCAAACAATCATACCGAGGCTAGTAAACGACGGTACACCAACTCCCGCCGGTCTGTTTGCCATAGTTGCTTCCCTTTTACTTGTGATTGCAGCATTCCAGCTTTTCCAAACCGATCCTGAATTTGAGGATGGTGAGGCTGTGATGAGGGTAACTTGGACCGACGAAGCAGGCGTTTTTCATGATGAAAAAATCACTATAGCACTACATCGGGCCGATGCTCCAATCCACGTTGAAAATTTCATGCTGCACGCAGAAGCTGGCAATTATGACAATGTGATATATCACAGAGTAATTGAGGGCTTTATGATACAAGGAGGAGACTTCGAGTACAACAGCGGTAGCGGAGGCTACGCTGCCAAGTGGTACGGATATTGCAATGGCCAAAAAACTGGCACTAGTGATGCAGATAGGGACAATTGTGCAGAAAACCAATGGTCTTTGCCAGGAGAGCACGAAAACGGATTGAAACACAAAGCTGGAGCGCTTGCAGCAGCTCACGCAGGCCTGAATACAGATGGTTCACAATTTTACATTGTTCCCACTGGATCCGAGCCAACTTGGTTAGATTGGAACGAAGGAAAGGATTGCTCAGCACCCGGTCAGTCCTGTCACACTGTATATGGAACTGTTACTGACGGTATTGAGTATGTCGATGCAATCGCTGCTGTGCCCACTCAAAATGACAAGCCGGTCAATGACGTCACAATCGTTTCAGTAACAATTACTGATGATGGTATAAAAGACAGCACTCCTTGGTACCAGTTCTGGTGATAAATCTGAGAAAAGGCATGTTGATATGTTTGGGTCATCCCCATATGCATCATGAGCGGAACAGACCCCTTCTCTGCAAGGAAAAATTTTCCGCTTGGAGGCCACTACTACTCCCTTGATTCGCTTGACGAAATGGGAATAGACACCTCTATCCTTCCCTATTCAATCAGGGTTCTTTTGGAGGGGGCATTGCGGAACTGTGATGGTTTTCTAATCACTGAACAAGACGTAAGAAACATAGCGGGTTGGACTCCTGATGGGGAAAGGGGAGAAATCCCATTTCGACCATCAAGGGTAATCCTCCAAGACTTTACTGGTGTTCCAGCGGTTGTAGATTTAGCAGCATTGAGGGATGCAATGGTAGAGATGGGTGGTAATCCAGAGAAAGTCAATCCGCAAGTCCCCGTGGATTTAGTAATAGATCATTCAGTCCAGGTAGACATATCTGGCGCAAATTCAGATGCTTTAGACCTGAACCTGGATATTGAATACCACAGGAATATGGAGCGTTACACCTTCCTCAAGTGGGGCCAGCAATCTCTTGAAAATTTCAGAGCAGTTCCGCCTTCCCGAGGTATTGTTCACCAAGTGAACCTTGAATGGATTGCAACTGTAGCGCGCCAAGAAAATGGGGTTTGGTTACCGGACTCATTGGTTGGAACAGATTCTCATACTACAATGATAAATGGTCTTGGAGTACTTGGCTGGGGAGTTGGTGGAATTGAAGCAGAGGCTGTAATGCTTGGCCAGCCGATTTACATGCTATCTCCTGATGTGGTCGGATTCAGATTGACCGGGTCATTAAATGCAGGAGTTACTGCTACCGACATGGCACTTAGAATTGTAGAACTTCTACGTGAACAGGGAGTTGTTGGAAAGTTTGTAGAATTCTTTGGAAATGGGATGGCTGCACTCTCGCTTCCTGATAGAGCTACAATTGCTAATATGGCCCCTGAGTATGGTGCCACTTGCGGCTTTTTCCCTGTAGACGAAAATACACTCTCATACATGCGACTTACCGGTAGAACCGAAGACGACATCGCAGGCGTTGAATCATTTTGTAGAGCGCAGGGGCTATGGTACGACTCAGAATCTCCAGAAAAAAGCTACACGACAACACTAGAACTCGACCTGTCAACGGTACAACCGGCTCTAGCAGGTCCCAAAAGGCCGCAGGATCGGGTGGACCTATCAAGCATGGCCGACCATTTCGAGAAATCTCTGACTCATGAACTCGGCCACCAAGGTCACGGTTTGTCAGAAGAAGACTTATCCAAGTCGTCCTTGGTTTCTGATGACTACGACCTAAATCATGGGGATGTAGTGATTGCTGCAATCACATCTTGTACTAACACATCCAACCCCGGAGTCATGCTCGCAGCAGGAATACTTGCAAGGAATGCAAGAGCACGCGGGTTGACGGTAAAACCGTGGGTAAAAACCTCGCTTGCGCCAGGGTCTAGAGTGGTCACAGAATACTATGAAGCGAACGGTCTAAACGAGGATTTAGCCGAACTTGGCTTCAACAACGTAGGTTATGGTTGCACTACATGTATCGGTAACTCAGGACCAATTTCAGACGAAATAGAAGCAGCGATAGACGAATCAAATCTGATTGTCGGATCTGTGATTTCAGGTAATCGTAATTTTGAAGGAAGAGTTCATCAAAAGGTGAAGGCATCTTATCTAGCAAGTCCACCTTTGGTTGTTGCATACGCCATAGCGGGCAGCCTCAACGTTGACTTAACCTCTGAACCTATTGGTTTCGATAGAAAAGGAAATCCGGTTATGTTAACCGATGTATGGCCAACAGATGAGCAGTTGGAAGAAGCAAGGGCAAAGATAAAACCCGAGATGTTCATTGAAAGATATGCCACAGTTATGCAAGAGCCTCGCTGGGATTCGATTCCAAGCGAAGCATCCCCATTGTATCCGTGGGAAGACAGTTCAACATACATCCGTCTTCCATCGTTTTTCCAAGGATTATCAAAACAAGCAAACCCAATACAACCAATTAGTGGTGCCAAAGTGTTGTTGAAATTAGGAGACTCAATTACCACAGATCACATCTCGCCAGCCGGCGCTTTTCCTGCAGATGGACCGGCTGGTAAATGGTTGACTGAAAGAGGCGTAGAGAAAGTCGATTTCAATTCATTTGGTAGTCGAAGAGGAAATCATGAGATTATGATGCGTGGAACGTTTGCAAATGTTAGAGTAAGGAATCAAATGGCTCCTGGCACGGAGGGAGGATACGCATTGAACCACAAGACTGGAGAAATTTCCTCTGTGTTTGAAGCCGCAATGGATAATGATGGACCAATGGTTGTTATCGCAGGTTCCCAATATGGTACTGGAAGCAGTAGGGATTGGGCCGCCAAGGGCACTTACTTACTGGGAGTCAAGGCAGTCATTGCTACATCTTTTGAGAGAATTCACAGGTCTAACCTAGTTGGTATGGGCGTTCTGCCTTTGACTTTCAAAGAGGGCCAAGACGCACAAACAATCGGTCTAGATGGGACTGAATCCTTCGATATACCAATTGATGATGATGTGAAAGCGTTACAAGAATTAACTATTACAGCCCACAAATTGGACGGTACTACACTCGATTTCATTGTGGATGTTAGACTTGATACCCCTGTAGAAGTAGACTACTATCGTAACGGGGGCATACTACACACAGTATTGAGGAATTTGGCCCAATAACCGGTGGATTGATGTCACGAAACTTGTAGGGATATGTATGCAGGAACTTAGGGGCTACATTCGCTATCGCTTCCGCAGCGATGATGACGATGTAGACGTACTCCTCGAGGGAGAAGCAGACTGGGTCAGAAGTATCGTATCAGAGTTGGGCCTAACCAAAGTGGGCTGGGCAATGCCAATGGCAGTAGATAGCACCAGTCTTTCTAATTCTGGTTTTGCATCTGATGGTCTGACCCTGGATGACAAGCCAAGAGATATGGGGCCAGAACCTGACCCCTCAAGAATTCCAGTCATTAGAAGGCCGATTGGAGAGCTCAACCTCGCCGCAAAACTTGTTGAGGTTGGCCTTGAGCAACCAGTTCGCCCCTCTCCGGATGAATTGAGAGAGCAATTACAAGAAATCGAAGAGCCGCATCCATCTCAGGGTCCAATGGTAAAAGATCCAATGGCAGAGGCATGGTTGAAGGAACTTCTTCGAATTGCCGTAAGAAAACACGGTATAACAGCAATCACAACAGAGACGATAGCCTTGGCGGCTAGCGATTTCTTGGGCGACAGAGAAGGCTTGGAACTTGAGTTATTCTTGGAGTCAATGTTCAGAGCAGGTAAACTTGTGAAAGTACACGGAGGAGATAGCATAGGCTGGGGTCCTTCGCCGGCTTGGTTATCCTCGGGGTTGTAATTCTGAACACATTATTTTCATTTTGTGAAAAACAGGTTACTGAGAGTCATTTTACTAATTTGTAAATAGACATCACTCCAAAGGAATTAAAGTGGTAGTGAGATTCCGCAGAAATGAGTGATGACAATGCTTTGGAAGAGTATGAATGAAGAAGGACGCGGTAGAGCGTTATTCTTAGTTTTAGTAATGTTACTTTCAACAACCGCAGCAAACCTAGTTACAGCCTCGACATCGAGGACTTACACTACAGACACCGACCCTGTAGATGTTGCTCTAGGAGACTTCGATTGTGATGGTGACTTGGATATAGTAACTGCAAACGACCGTAGTACCAAGATATCGGTATTATGGAATGAAAACGGCCATTTCCAGGAAAGGACCGACATATGGACATCCGCTAATCCAGACCAGGATGCAGATTTTGAAGACCATTCCAACACTCAGCAGGTAGAAGTTGGAGAATTTACCGGCGACAGTGCAATTGACATTGTTATTTACGCAAGAAACAGACCCCTGCGCCAAGACGCATCCGGGGCTATTGTTGTAGACAAGCCAGGTAACGTAACCATCATTGAAAACGGCGGATGCAATGAAAAAACCTTCTCTATCGGTGAGCAATATGATGTAGTTTGGATGTGGGACCTTGCAGTCGCAGATCTTGACGGGGATGGAAATGATGACATTGTTACACTTGAGTTACTTGCCGACTTGAAAAACCAGAGGGCAGTGACCTACATGGGGCCTATTACTTCATCAACCCAAGGGCAAATTACTGCTCTTGGAGACTCCACGCAAAACGCCTACAGAGAACTAGAATTAGGCGACTGGGGTGAGCCATCACAGACCAGCATAAGTGGTTCTTGCGATGATGTAGACATGTGGCTCGTCAGAGCAGAAGGTGTAGACTACGTAACCGGCACGAGCGTTTCTCCTGGCAACTCAGACAATATCACTGTTATCGAATTCGATTGTAACTCTGACAAATTCCCAGAAACTGTAACATGGACTAGCGGAGGAGTGACAGGTTCAGGAGTCGGATACACAGGCTCCGCTCACAAGCACCAGCTTGGAGTAACATTCGGCGGTTTCGACATTGGAGATATGAACGATGATGGAATTATTGACGTGGTAGCCATCAATCAAGGAAACACAGAAAATGTGAGTTACGCTACAATTACTCAATCAACACACACATTCAGTCAAACTAAGACTGTTTACTTCGGACCATACATCGCTTGGGAAGTCACAGTAGCGGAATTGAATGGTGACGGAGAACCAGACTTTATCCACGCAGCTAAGTTTAGACAATCCAACTCTACATCTTCTACTGGAGACACCACTTCGACCTACTACCTGAACCTCCCAACGAGCGTACAGGTAACCCTTTCAAATGGTGCTGGAGGTCACATGAATCCACTAGAATACTTCGGCGCAATGAGGCCAACTACTGTCACAGTAGGCCAAGTTATTGGTGGGCCAAACAGTGCTCCTGACTTGATTGTTGGACACGGTGCCTACGACCAATTCACTTACGATGACAACTTTGGTTGGGACGGTTCCTATGACAGAATTGTTGTTATCGAGATGGATAACAAGGACCTAGCTGTTTCAAGCATTGATATCTCTCCAACTGACGCTTACGTGGGTGCTCTTGGTGAAGGAACTCGAGAAGTTGAAGTTACTGTAACCAATACAGGAATGGATATTCTAAATGGTCAGGCAACCCTCGATGTAGAAATCAAAGAAGTCGACGAAGCAGCATCGAGCAATGTTACTGTCTACGCAATGGATTGGGATAATCCTGAGGATAAAACTGGATGTGGGGCTGGCTGCACATGGACTACAGAAGCATATTATGGAGTTTCTCACTGGCACGAGGAAGTTGCAGCAAATAGCACAGTGGGTCACACCTCTGGAAACAATGCAGCAACACAGGCAGCCAATGCAAACAACCCCACAGACTTCATGTGGTCTGGTTTGATGAAGACTAACTCAAGCGGAGATACATGGTCTGGATACGAACCAAACTGGGACGAGGGGCTAGTCCTAAATGATGTAGATTTGACTGGGGCAGATAGGGCATGGATGAGCTTAGAGATTTTCCGACACCTAGGCCTTTCAGACCTGTACACACAAGACCAGAATGGCTTCGTTCTAGCAGAGGTTTGGGATGACGCTGCAATGATTGAGGTATTCTCAGAAGACCTTGGTTGGGTTCTGATTAACTGTCCAAACAGTGCATTCTTCTCTGGTCAATGTGCCTCTGGCGCAAGTTACTGGGGCGGATATGATAATGGTCGCCAGGAAAGTGAAGCAAACACCGGTCTAGACGCAGCGATTTATCGATATGGTGGTGCGATACCCGGTACTCAATACGGATGGGGCAACTTCACTGAAGAGGGACTCGGTGCCTTTGAATTATCCCGCTTTGCAGGTGAAACTATCGATATCAGATTCAGATTCAAATCCGGTTGGGAGGGATCTCTCGGTACCAATGAGTCCACATGGAGCGGAAGAGACGGGTTTGCCATAGACAATGTCACCATTTGGAAACAGAACACTGTCTTCACATCAAACGTTCAGAATCAGCAATCAAACATCAATATGAACAATCTTGCACCAAACGAAGACTACAGTACTGCTATTTCGGCAAACTTCGTCAATGGAACTACATACAGAATTTCGGCGGTTTTGAATTACGGTCAAGATCAGCAGCCAGCAAATGATGATATTGTTGGTTATGTAACCGCTTTCAACATTTATGACCCCGGAATTATGCAAATTGAGGACTTTAGGCCAGGTGGTCTATATGCTGAGGGCAATTTCCCTGTAAATGTCAAGGTTGAGCACCTTGGTAATACAAACGTAACATTCGATTTGGAAGCGAAGGTGTTCAGTGCACTACCTACAGATGTTTACTGTGGTTCTCCACTAGTTGTTTGTGAAGAAGGGTTTGAAGGGGGCTCCTCTGGATTTAGATACACAGATGACGGGAATTCAAACGGTGGAATATTAGACGATTCTAACTGTCCTGAACAGGTATTTGGCTCGAATGCATACTGGTTTGGACATCCGTGTGACACACCTAACAGTTACGGAAGCGTTTGGGAAAATGAGACTCTTACCATTCCTGACATCGACTTGACGAGCATGAGCGGCGACTATGTTGCTCTAAACTTCGAATACTTCGCAGAAACCTGGTTTGACATTCTACAATCTGGACAGACGACAGATGTAAACGATTACGCTGCTATAACTGCAGATTGGACTAAGGGTGGTAACGACTACGAAGGCCTGATTTACGGTCAATGGAACGACTACAACGAAGACGGATTCTGTATCGTGGACGAGGATGATAATGGGTTCATTGACCCCGTAAATGAGACTACAATCGACACAACTGAAATAGAATACATCGGTGACCCAACCAACGTTAACGGTGGTTCTGGAAATTACAATGTGTTCTTCAATACTGATGGCCTTGTCCAAAGCCGCAGCATCGATCTTACACACCTGTACGTATTCAATACGACGTCTCCGGACTCTAACCAGTGGACTGATGAGTGTATCAGTTTAGCAGGTTCTGTTGTAGACATTAACTTTGAATTCCGCTCGAATGATGACATTCACAACGGGCAGAACGATGGAGTCCGCGGTGTAGCGTTCGATAACATTTCACTACAGGAATTCTCCTTTACTCAAGACGCAGTTTACAGCACATCTGTAGTTGACCTTGATGCAGAAGAGAACAGGACAATTACCGTTTCAAACCATGATTTCGTTTCTGGTGTTTACATGATAGAAGTCGAATCTATCTTCGACAACACAACGCAAGGAACCCCGTGGTTTGGATATGAGGAAATATCTGTTGCTAACAACGTTGGTAGAGTCATCTTCTCAGTTGAGAGCGTAGATATTACCCTTGGAAAGCCAGATCAATTGTCATGCTTGTCAGATGTAGTTTTGGATTGTATCCTGCCAATCGATAATGTAACAGAACACGATTGGTCTCTATCGGCTACCAACGGAGTACTTCAAGGAGACTACACATTCCGCATGACAGTGGTTGATATGGACACTGGAAATCAGGTCCATACAACTACAGCTGGTCCAAGTATGACTCTAGGGCCTCATGAGAGAACAACAGTAAGTTTCACGCCATGGAATGGATGGATGGATGGCCACAAGTACAACATAAGTTACTATGCCACTCTACCTGATGGTAGCACATCCGGAAACGAGAGATATTTCCATGCTGGTTTTGCTTATGATATTGACATTGCAATTCTGTCTGGAGATTCCGCTAGAGTAACAGCAATCAAGGAAGATATAGACATTCTAGGTATGACATATACACAATATGACATCAATGACTGGAATGAGTATCTCGATCTGGGTTGGCTTGTACATTATGACAAGGTGATAATGCCTCAGCAAGACGTTAATACTGCAAAGCCAAATGATGAAGGTGGTAAAGGATATTACGAATTAATTGGTTCTTCTTCAAATCAGAACGCTCTGAAGAACTTCATGTCTGCTGGTGGAACAGTTCAAGTTCATCTTTCGAGTGCTACAGATTACTATGAGTATTCTTCCTCTACCGGTGAAAGCCTGTTACCGTTCGATATGCAGATTCAGCCCAGAAACACTCCAGAGACACGGATAACATATAGCAACATGGAAGTCGCTGACCCATATCACCCTATCCTAGAGGATGTGGATTTAGCCGCATTCCAAGGGTTTGATCAATTTGGGACGGTTACAGAAGCCATAATTAACACAAAGAGTGCCTCTTCAACATCTATACCACGGGCATGTGGCGGATACTCAGAGGAAGGAGGAACATTCCAGAGACTTATCCAGTCTGAAGCAGATCCTCAGGATACTGTACTCGGAGTCTGCAGTTATGTGGATGGGGGATTGATTGTCACAACAATCGATGTTGAGACCGTTTCCGATAGAGCAGATAGTTCTACTTTCCCATTACTCGGCAACATGCTATCATATCAAGTATCACCATATCCAAATGGCTTTGGAACGCTAGGTAACGGATTAGACCTAACTATCAACGGAGAGGTACCATCATTCGACCCATCCACTGGAGGTTATGCGTTCCATTACATGAAGAGTAACTCAGAAGTCACGTTTGGTTATCAGGCTACAACATCAGAAGTACTGAACTCAGATTGGGTTATGAGCGGTCCAACAGATTGGAGCGGATCATCAATGGCAAGCGGCACAGACCACACAGATGTCGCTAATCCAATGGTTCAGTTCTGTAAGGTCGACCTTTCCTCGGCAACAGGATGTTTGCAAGGTGCTACGTGGGAGATTACTCTGTACCTCCACGACAATGAAGGGCACTCTAGAACAATCTCTGTAACTGTACAGACCGATGATACTAGAGCTGATGAATTCCGACCTATTGCTGATGTAGAAATCGATATGCGCAATGAGTATGAGGACCAAATTGAAGACCGAGGTGTGAAGACTGTCTCGGGAATTGATTGGCCACAGAAGAGAATTCACTTAGATGAATCTGGTTCACTAACAGTATATTTTGATGCGAGCAATTCTTCAGATGCTGACGCACTATCAGGTAATGGAATTACTTCTTATGAATGGACAGTACTGTTCGATAAACCGTATGATGAAGATAATTACAAGCTCGAAGGGCATACGTTTGTCACACCATCCACAAGCGATGGAATGTGGGCTTACACCTTTAGCAACCAAACTGTAGACCCAAGTGGGCAGACTGAATCTCTGATACGCATTGAGTTGGTCGTGTTCGACCAAGCCGGAAAGAGTTCTGATAAGTACAAGATGTACTATTCAGTAGTACCTGAAGGGTTTGGAGATGCAGAACCAACAGTCCAGGTTAACCTTTCCTTGAACGGAACTAAGGTCGATAGTGATACAATCACACTAACCGGTACTATCCTCGGTGGTTCAGAGCAAGGGGATGTAATCGTTGAAGCCGCACTGGAGGATACAACATTCGATCTATCTGCAGTAGCCAAATACACACTAAGTCTCGAGGGGAAGTGGGACAATCAAAAAGATCTTGCAGACAACGATGATTTCATGTTAACATTGAACATTGACCACTTGTTCGATAACGAAACAAAATCGAAGCGTGTTTACCTCAAGATATACGAAGGTGAAGATAAGCGATGGCCAATCATCTACTGGATTGAGATAACACTGCCTGCATGTCAGGGTCTCACTGTGCCTGTGGAAGTATTGGACGCTGAGCCAGATGCATACTGGATTTGGAACGTAGAAACAGGAGAGTGCGAATGGTCTGGCAAGTACGTAGACACTGACGACGATGGAATCCCTGATGAAGAGCCAGTTTCGGAAGAGTCGAAGAGTGATGAGGACAATCTCATGTTGTATCTCGGTGGAGGTGCAGGACTCGCATTCTTAGTGATAATATCGCTATTCTTCGTGTTACGCGGAGGAAAAGAAGACGACATAATCGACTCTGGAGTCAGCGGAGACTTCGGTGCTACAGCAGTAGGATACGCTGGTGTGGCTCAGATGGACCCAATGGAACAGTATGTACAGCAATTGATTGCCCAGGGATACCCAGAAGAAACTGCGCGGGCCTATGCCCAGCAGTATGCTGGTCACTTTCAACAGCAGCAATAGTTGGCGGAATACACACAATTCACCCCCTTAAAACGGGGGTGAATTGTGTAACCGATTGACCTATGAAGTGCCTATGCTCGGCGCAGACCATGGACAAAGGTGAGTTATACACTGTCGCCGACCTCAGTCTGGCAGATGAAGGGGCACTCAGAATTGATTGGGCACGATCTAGAATGCCAGTATTAGCTGCTCTGAAACGGCAGGCTGAGAAGGATAAACCACTGGCAGGAATGCGGGTTGCTGGTTGTCTACACGTGACAAAAGAGACAGCAGTTCTTATCGAAACAATCAGAGCAGCAGGTGCTGAAGTCTCTTGGTCTGGCTGCAATCCACTTTCAACACAGGATAATGTTGCAGCATGGCTAGCAAGGGAGGGGTACTCTGTGCATGCATGGCATGGGCAATCCGTTGAGGACTTTTATTGGTGTATTGATAAGACTCTTGAGTTTGAGCCTACCCTTACTCTTGATGACGGTGCTGATTTGATTGTGCGTGTCCATGGTGCAAAGTCAGAATATGCAGCGGGTGTTATTGGCGGTACTGAAGAAACCACAACAGGCGTTCATAGACTAAGAGCTATGGCTGCTGCGGGAGATCTGAAATATCCCGTCATAGCAGTCAATGATGCCATTACTAAATGGGACTTTGACAATGTATACGGGACAGGACAATCGACAATCGATGGTATTCTTCGCTCGACTAGTGTTCTAATTGCCGGAAAAACATTCGTAGTCGCTGGATACGGCCACTGCGGAAAAGGTGTCGCTATGAGAGCCAGAGGTATGGGGGCCAATGTGATAATCACAGAAGTAGATCCTCTACCTGGTCTCAGGGCAGTTATGGATGGGTTCAGAGTAATGAAGATGGATGATGCGGCGGCTTTAGGTGACATTTTCTGTACTGCTACTGGCATGAAGGACGTAATCGTTGGAAGACACATGGAAGTAATGAAGGATGGAGCGATAATTTCGAATACAGGTCACTATGATTGTGAAATTAATATCTCTGATTTAGAATCTAGGTCCTCTTCTGTTAGAACAATTCGTGCGGAAAATCAGGAATATACCATGATTGATGGAAGGAAAATTCACCTTCTTGCTGAAGGCAGATTAGTAAATTTGGCAGCTGCTGAAGGACATCCCTCTGAGGTAATGGATATGAGTTTTGCAAACCAATTCTTATCACTGTGTAGACTTGCAAAGGAAGGCGAACAAATGGATGCAATAGTCTACGATATTTCTTTGGAGCAGGATATGGAATTGGCAACAACAAAATTAGACACGCTCGGTTTCTCAATAGACAAGTTGACCCAAGAACAGATTGAGTACTCTACTGATTATACAGCAGGAACATGATTACTCTTCTTCATAAGAGGAAAGTTCTGTTTCATCGTCACCTTCTTCGATGTACCCAATCTCATCAAAGTGTGATTCGAAATCAGGCAGGTTCATCTTCCAATTTTTCGGTAACTTCTTATCAGCGGCAACAATTTTTTCCATACGTTGCTGGAATGCTGGTGGGTGTCTAGAGAATAAGAAATTGTACAATCTTGAACCCCTGATGTCATCAGGAATTACAATTCTAGCACTACTGGCTTCAAATTGAATAGCTCGAAGTAGATTGAAACCAGGTTTGTTTACGCTTCTGTAGAGTTTTCTTGTAAAACTCATTCCTATTATCACAGTTACTAGAATTAGAAGGCTTGTAAGGCAGAAACCGCCCCAGCCATCCCCAAACAGTGAACGAGAAAGGAAAACTTCTAGCATTAGGAATGGAATTGTTGTCATCATAAAAAGCATATTTTCAGACACAGGTGTTCTGTTGGTACGCATTTTGATCGCAGTCCAACCTCCATCATTCTTCTTCCATGGCTTGAAGTGCGAATTAGGGTCTTGTTGGGCTGACATATCAAGAGTCCTGTGTAGATGACTAATTTTCGCTAGTTGGGAATTAGCAATATCCAGATTTTCTTCGAATAAAGAACTCAGTCTATCTCTTGCCTCAGGATACATACCTAAGTCTGCGAGGATTGTTGTCTGTTCAACAATCGGAACCGACTCTAGTGGTGCGGCTTCTCTGCACTTTTGCCACCAATGCAAAGCGTCCTCGTATAGACCTAGCTGGTCTACCATCATACGACCTCCCTTTACCCACGCATCTACTCTTGTTGGGTCTAATTCAACAACTTTTGAGCACGCAGTTATTGCCTGCGAGGCTTGCTCGATGTCAGGATATTTGCCATCGGGAGCGAGTAAACATACAATCATCCACCATGCATTTGAGTGGCCAGGGTCTGCTTTCACAGCGAGTCTTGCATGTTCCAAAGCAGATTCTAATTCATTATTTTCTTCTGCCTCTATTGCATCTAAGTAGTGGCCTTCAGCGCTCATGATTTGTCCCTCCTGCTGCGACCATATTTTGCTGAATGAAGTGGAGGGGGGTCTTTTTGACTACGGTGATGACCTCTACGCTTTGGTCCACCGACTCTTTTTGGTGCCCCGCAACTAAAGCATTCATTTCTCTTTGCGAAGTTCATCTTTCCACAGCCTCTACATTCCCAATCTCCGGGTCTTTGCTGTGGTTTTTCTGTTCTGTCCCCAGCCCTTCTATCGTTTCCGCTCCATTGCTTTGGCGGTCCTCGACTATTGCGGCGTTTTGGCGCCTTACAACGATTACATTCGGTTCTAAACGAGAAATTTGAGTTTCCACACTCCCCACAGATCCAATCATTTCGCGAGTGGGTTTCTTTTTTCTGTCCTCGATTGTCTCTCCTATCTCTAGAATTTCTGCGATTATCTTGAACGCGACCTTTACTTCGGTCACCCCTTGTGTTCCTGGATTGTCTATCTCCACGTTCGTTTCGGTCATTCCGAACTCGTTGGTTATCTCTTAATTTTTGATTATCTCTCTGTTTCTTGGTTCGAATTGTAATTTCTATGCCTACTAAATTTTGGGGTTTGGTTTTCCTATCTAAGTGAGCAATGTGAACCAATGAACTGTTTAGGTTTCCAATAACGGCGTCTACCTTACCAACGTAGGTTTCTGATGAGTCTACCATTACTGAGCCTAATGCAGGACATGCCCCCGAGTAACTGACAAGAAGCCCACCTTCATGGCTGACCTTTTCAACAGTTCCTTTGAACATTACAGACCCTCGTTAACAGATTGTAGAATCATTCTTTTTTTAGAAGAATAGCCGCACCTAACATCGAGGCAATTGTAGCAAACAAGCTAAGCGATGGCAATCCCCCTGATTCATCTGAGGTATCGCTAGTATCAACAGGTGTCGGGTCCGCTGTATCATACTGGTTCGGTATAGTAACGTCCACGGATGCTATAGCACCCACTGAATCAACCGCAGTTATCACAACATAGTACTCAGATAAACCCTGAGATACACATTTGGCAATAGATAAAGAAACGGTCCAATCTTCTCCATTTGTGGTGAAGCCAGTAGTAGTTTCATCACACATATTTGCTTCAAGAGAGACCGAACCTCCATCGGGGTCATTCGCAGTGCCGGATAAGGTGAATGAATATCCATCTGAGGACCACGTTGCGTAGGTGTTCTCGATTGGGTCTATTTTGATATCCACAACAGGTGGAGTATTCCTCTTCTCTAACCCTAAGTCAAACTCAGCATCCCAGTCAAGCATTCCAGGGGACGTAGCTGTGACATGAACCATGAAAGCACCGGGGGACATTCCAGATAGGGATATTGAATCACTGGAGGCTGTAGAACCTAAATTGACAGTTGTGCTTGAGCCTGCTGAACTGCCCTGTACTGCTTTGATCGAAAGAGCTAGATTTTGAACCAGCAAAGATGGTGTTGAATCTATTTCTACGGAGTCCGTGTAAAGCCCTGCAATCGCTGAGAAAGAGGCTGGCTGTCTAAATCTCCATGTGTGCGTGGCGTTACTAATTGCTCCGTAGGGGTCAATCAAATGACATGTAGCGTCCGATGATTGAGAACTGCCTGCGGTGACTAGTAATTCACCAGCAGAGTTCATTCTACTTGACCATCCTGATTCGGTAAAATCACAGTCCAATCCCCATGCATCATTGTCTGTAGCCCAGTCAGCCATTGTATCTCCAGTGATGGCGACAACCTCGGTCCCGTCTTTTACAATCGGAATTACCGTATTGTCTCCCGGTTCGTTTCCAGTCCACTCCGGGAAGTCATTTGTTTCCGGCGGGGAAGTAGTCATATCGAAGAAAATATTTCGAATCATTGGATAGAGTTCCCTATCGTATTGAATGTCTACACTTACTCTAACACTTCCGTCCGGTAAGAAGATTTCATCAATCGAACCAGCACCTAGATTCTCAAGTCCATCATCTTGTATTGTCCAATTTGCCATTCTCAACCCGTCTACATAGGGGAATGTGAAGACCATTGTTGCCTTCGTGATGTTTGTTACATTCATGGCAACCGTAAAGTCGCTCTGTCCAGAGTTTGGTAGTTTGTTGAATCTAGTGTTGTGGGTCTTATCTTCTTTTACGAACATCGATATTTCCAGATTGTTGGTTGCGGAAGTGGGGACTTCTTGACAGTCGGCACTAGCAAATGCATACCTCCCTGAACAAGAGCGCTCTTCCGGATGTCCCTCTGGGATAAGGTCAACTTCTTCCAGACCTATTCCTTCCTCGACGAACTCGACATCATTCCAATCTACTCCTCCTCTATGCGGGATTCCTTCACGTATACCGATTCTTGTGTACATGTCGGCTATACATTGTGCTCCAATTTCTCTTACAGCGTCTCTTTCATCTGTTGAAATCCATGAATTATTTCCTCCAGGGAAACCTTCGAACAACCCATCAAGATTGTCTCGAACAACTGCAGCACGGCTCTCATTCACCCAAGAATTTGCGTATAAGTCAGATGTTGCCCAATCATCTAATATTTGGAACATGAACACTGCGTTGTCATATTCAAACAAGTCTTCGAATGTATATCCTGAGCAATCCACATCATCAACTTGCCTACCTGAATCTTCGGCTATGGTTGTGTTAGTCATAGACATTGTTGCCATTAAGATAGCAAGCAAGAGTGCACACAAACTTCTCTTCATGTACTGCCCGTAGGGCAGGTTCTTCTTAGTGTGTTCCTATGTTTGCTAAGGATGAAGCCGTTCTATCCTTCTTGTGAACAAGTACACAGGAACAATGCTCCATAGTATAGCCGCTATGCAGACATACAGCGGCGACATACCCCTATCCACATCATCTAGTGGAATCTCAAGAAGGTGGTGATAGACACCATTAGGGGAGAATAAGTCCATGATTGCATCAATTTGTATGTACTCAGCCGAATTAAGGTCATCGACACCAACACCGGATAAACCTGCAACTACGGTAGTTAATACCAGCCAAAGTAATGTGAAAACCATCCAGACCCCAAGGCCAACAGCGATTGAGGCGCCAAGATCTTTAGCCCAAGAAGAGGCAATAAGTTGTATGGATGTATACCATAGAAGGAGTAAACCTGTACCTAGTGTATGGATAAACACCTCTTCAGTACTCGGTAAATCGTCTAATCTGTACCAGATTACTAGGATACTCGCTATGTTTAGAACCATTACAGGAATGAAGATTGCACCCCAATGACCTAACAATAATGCTCTTGCGAATTTACTTCTTGCTATTGGTTGAGAGAGTTTTATTTCCAAAACCCCAGATAATCTATCTCTGCTGATTCCATCAAAAGCAATTAGTACCGCTCCAAGTGTTGCTGAAAAAATTATGAATGCAGTCGCAACAAACATAACATCGTAAGCTGAATCGATTACAATACTAGCAGGTAGGTTCACTTTAGGGTCAGATAGGCCCCAACTGGAGAATAGGATGAACATAGCTAATAGCGGCCAGATGACCATCATTCTGCCAGCCGTGAGTCTTTCTTTCATGATATGCATGCCAAGAGATAATGTGTTCATTCTTCTTCACCCCCTAAGGGTCTGAATGGAAGCATACCGTCGTCTGATAAATCAAGACTAATGTCATGTGGCTCGATACCGGTTGCGGAACATATCATTTCCACAATTCCCGAATCATCGTCGAGGTTCAGACTTTTCCTGATTTCCTCCAAAGTACCATTTATCAGTAATTGACCGCGATGTAGGAGAGCTACCTCATCAACAAGCGATTCCAAGTCACCTACTTGGTGTGACGATATCACTATTGCGACTCCTTTCTTTGCTAGGTTTTTCAATAGATTGGAGAACGCCCTCTGCGCAAGCGGATCAAGGCCGTTTAGAGGCTCATCCATTACAATCATCTTCGGGCTACCTATCAAAGCACATGCAAGTGATAATCTCTGGCGCATCCCTTGAGATAGATTATCCAATAACTGGTTTGATTTTGAGGATAATCCCACCGTTCGAATGAGNTTNTCNACNTCTGTAGTACTATTTCTCATTAGAGATATCGANGTTANGGCCTGACTNACGGTGATTCTGCCTTCCCATCTNACCTGTTCTGGCATGTAACCAATGCAAGCGCGNCTCGTTTCCGCTGATTTATTGAATCCATCACANTCATATAGNCCACAAATAGNTCTCATTAGNGTNGTTTTGCCTGCACCATTNGGGCCGACAAGTCCAANTATGGTACCTGAATTTATTTTGAGATTAATTGAATGTATTCCTGCGCCGTCTCGTTTAGCCCATGGTTTCCAAGTTGAAAAGTCTCGTACCTGATGCCGCCACGAGACATTGGCCAGAGACAAGATGGATTCCATTGTTTCCGTAGTCTGCATTCACCCATTACAATCTACCGATTAGATGCCATATCTTGGGTTGCACTTATGCTTACTACACATTACGCCATTATGTGTTGGGGGGAGTCCTTGCATCAATCATCTCACTAGCAGCATTGTTCGGTATGCTGAAATTCAAGTCGGATAGTTTTGACAAATCAATGATGTACGGTCTTACACTTCTTGTAATCCTGATGTGGTTAGTGCCGTGGGGGGTACTGATAATAATCCCAGCTCTGATAGTCCTCTCAACTCTAAGTCCTGCGTCCAGGGAGGAATGGGCAAAATTCAGGAAAAGGCGAATTGCAATCGGGATTGTTTTCGTCCTCCTTCTAAATTCATTTTCTCTCTTTCCTGTGTCCGAACCAGTAGGTAGTGAAGAATGGGGGAAACCAATTGCTACAGAAAACCCTCATGCGTCTTTTTGGCCTGCGAGTGAGCAATATACTTGGTTCTATGATGGGGCCGTAATAAGTGTTGTAAATGTAAGAACTCCACATACATTTTCGCCATATTCTCAAGATTCCTCAAGTGTGGCGCTAGGAGTCATGGTGGGCATGCATGAGGATAGAATGCGTCAGTCAATTGAACAGGCTAACTCTTACATTCCATCTTTCAGCGTGGATGCAGATGCTTTTACTTTGTCTGGTGTAGAGAGTGAAGGTGGGCACTCGTATTCTGGAAGTGAATATTTCATTTCGATGTTTGATGTAAAGAGAGATGGAATTGAAACAGCACTAGCGAATGTGCTTGTGGTTGGGTTTCCTGAGGTAGGTGGTGAATTGAGTTTACTTATAATAACGCGACCTTTTACATCGTCACAGGAAGATGTTTTCGAAGAAAAAATAGTGGCTCAGTACATCGAAAGCAGGTGAGTAAAACCCGTTTTACAAATTTCTTTTAGGGCAACCTAAAACTTATGTATGGCCGACTTTTCGGCTGCCCTAAATCGGGATGATTTATATGAGTTTGAAAATGAAATCGATGTTAATGATATTGCTTATGGCTTGTGCTGCTTTTGCCGGGNGTTTAGGCGATGATGACGATAAGAAAGAAGACGAAGAAGAGGTTGATGACACAACTGTTGACGACAAGCCTGCATGGCTTGATGCGTCAGACGCAGGTTACACCTATGCTTCTGATGTAGACAACCACCGCTCCTTGATGAACGATCTCTGTGAAATCAAGGCTGCAGCAAGTTCTGACGGAGGATATGACTTTGCAGGAGCAAAGGCCATTTACACTGACGGCAAGAACGCTCAGAAAGACGATGGTTCCTACAGAACACTTGCAGGGTTTGCTTCTGCAACTGGAAAGAACCACGACTATGATTCCTACTACGGAATGAACGGATCNATTGGTGCACACATCATGGCAGCAATGGACGGTACTGATGACTTTGAAGGTACATCCGACACAGTTAGATACCAAGGAATCGCTAAACTAACAGTCAACATGGGAATGGTCGGATACACANTACACGAGCTNAACGCTGCAATCATCAAGGCGGAAGCCGGTGATTGGGGTACTGACAAGGCTCAGCACGCATGGGACGAAGGATGGGCATTCTTCCACGGTCCNNNNGAGNANTACGGTTGCTCACCNGCNAAGGTAATGGANAAGAGAGCNGCTGACTTCNNNACNGCNGANGCTGACGGNNNNGCNGCAACATTNNNAGCAACACGANGCNGCAATGAANGNNGGATTGACTGCNCTACAAAATGAGAACATGCANGGNGTAGTNGANGCNCGTGANGANGTTNTAAAGAANCTAGTNATCGTTTANTCNCANGCNGTTCTAAAGTANACATCNAAGATGGACAGNAACNNTACNGCTGANAAATACCANGCNGAAGGATACGCNTTCTGGAAGGCTATCGAGGCATACGCTGCACCTTACATGCACGACGGCTGCTACAACATGGCAGTCGGACACAAGGTCATGATGATGGGAGAGATCGATGCATCTGCTTGCGACGCTTTCGTTTGGACGAATGCTTCACAAGACCCTAACGGTACAAAGGATACGTGCTACAACACAGTAAACCACATGGTCTCTACTGACGCTGTTGATGAAGCAGGATGTGACGGATACACCTCTCAATACTACATGGACAACTACGCTGCTACAATGATGAACAACGTCTTGGATTTGACAGACGCATCACAACTAGGCACATCCTACGATGTAACAGCATGGTTGCAACCAGTTTGGGACCATTACGGTATCACTTCTGGTGATATCGGCGCAATGGCTTGATTGAACTCAAGGTTTAAACTTGTTCAGAATCTAGGGGTGGCTGGCTAAAACGCCAACCACTAGCCAGCCACCCCACTCGGAGCGGATACCATGAGATTTAGTTATTTGTTAATTTGTGTGATGATGATATTTTCCGTGATTATTCCGGCAAATATTGTTGAAGGAGATCTAGGTGAAGAAGGGGATAGCGAACTATTCACTTTGCACGGTAATCTATACGATAGCCAAGGAAATCCTGCAGCTGAAACATCGATGAAATTGCTTCCTCGGGCTTCAATGTGGGCTAACGACGGTAATTATTCAATAACAAATATCTCGGAAGGTGAACACACGGTCCGGGCTTATTTCATGAACAATGGGCACACTGTTGTTTACAGGCAAATTTACATTGATTCTGATACAGAATTAGATTGGTACGTAGGTAAGAATTGGGCTACTGGAAAAATTTACGACAGTTCAGGGGCATTAGTCGAGAATCCAACACTCACAAATGTGAAGCATGTTGAATCAAACGATACACTTACACCAGACAATGGTAGAATCTCTCTTGGTCCTTACGACATTGGGAATTACTACACCATTCGTGCATACTATGGAGATATAGATCATTCCACTCAGTATGTTCATTTTAAGATGCAAGCAGGGTCTATGACCGACTTCTATGGTAACGATTTCGATTTCAACCATGGGAAAAACAGCCGCTACGGTTTTGTCAAAGATTCNATCGGAAATGCGATGCCTGAAGTTACNGTAAGTGATGGTATTCAAACAGTGACCACTAACTCTGACGGTTTTTACTTGTTACAAAACNTAGATGTTGGGACTGAAACAACAATCACCTTCATGCACGATGATACAGTGATCGCTCCGGCTATAACAGAGAATATTACAACAGGAGAAGGATGGTTGAATAATACAGCTACTGTAGAAATCAACTTACCAGGAAATGCATCTTTCACCACTCAGGTTCAAGTCATTCCGAAAAATGAACCATTTTTGATTGAGTGGGAAGGTGGAGCATACACTGACACCTACTCTCTGTACAGAAACGAAGTGATAGCCTATACAGGACCAATGCCAGAGTACACATTCACACCAACTGAGATTGGNAATTATGAGTTTACTCTGGTTGCAGAGAATATGAACGGTAGCACACCGTCTTTCATGCCACTACTATTGATGGTATTACCAGAGCAATCCAACTCAGACCTATGGGCTGTTGGCATGCACTGGAATTACACTGTAGATTATTTCCCGAGTAGTCAGAATCGAAATCTAACCATGACTGCCATAGGAAAGGAGATGGTTGTTGATGCCTTCGGCACAGAGCGTGATTCCTTCTTGGTAAGAATGTCAGGTGAGCACTACGAAGATGAAGAGAAATCATACCGCTGGGTCGACACCTCTACTCTTCTCTACCTTCACACTTATTGGGTTGATGATCCAGATTCGTCCTCCTTCTTCACTGAAGGTTACCTAGGGTGGAACTTCACTGATGATGACGGCGCAGCAAGTGATTTACTGTCGTCAACAGAAGATCTCAATTTACACTTCAATCGTACAAACGTGATTGGCGTACCGGGTCATCCAAACGGATATGACGATACTTTCAATCTTGTCGAGATAACGAGAAATGTCAGCATTACAACAGCCGCTGGTACCTTCTCTACCACNTACATCTGCATAACAGACAATAACGACGGTGTCAAGTCTTGGGAATTGTGGTACAATGATACGGTTAGAAATTGGGTGAAGAAAATTGATCGTTTGCCTGGTTCGCACTCTGACTACCTTATCATGGAACTAACGTCGTTTGATGTACCAGTAACTCCTCAATTTATTACCGAAGAATCAAACCTCTCTGAAAAGACTTTCATGGTAGAATGGGCACCATTCCAGGGTGCTTCATCTTACGAACTTTTCAGCAATGGNGAACTGATTTANNCAGGNCCATCCTCNTCCTATGAGGTAAAAAATAGTCCAGATGGAGAATTTGTTTACCAAATAAATGCGGTGATGACTGAAACTTACAAGATTCCAGGAGATACTCTGAATCTGAACGTTCTTTACATTCTACCACCTCCTGTTGTCACCTCTAGTGATGATATCATAGATTCTGGTTCAGACGTCACTTTCTCATGGAACTCTGCAGAGGATGCAATATGGTACTCTGTGACGGTTCAAAATGAGAATAACCTACCAANGGAAGTGTATAACGGTACTAAAACAGAGTTTACGACATCAGATTTAGACAATGGCCTAAACCGCATACGAGTTAGCGTTGGTTCATCAGACGGTAAGTATTCAGAACTTTCCGACTCAATTTTCATAACTGTGGAAGAGAGTGATGATGTATCAGCAATCGATGAGTTTATTGTACCTATTGCCTTAATTGCAATCCTAGCAATCACTGTTGGAGCAGTGATGGTTTTCAGGAAAGGTGAATAAATGAAGTATAAGTCCATTATTTCGATATTCCAAGCTGTAATAATCATACTTTGTGGGCTAGGGGTTTACGTTTACATCGTGAAAGAAGAATCCTCCGAATCTGGAGAAATTAAAGTAACAGATTCTAATGGAGTTGTCCATTATTTCGATGAACAACCGACGCGTGTGGCTTTGACCAATACTTATGCCGCCACTGTTATGCGAATGTTAGAGATAGATGAGGAAGTAATTGTAGGAGTGTCTGGGGACTTTGGCGATGAACAACTTTGGCCTGAATTATCCAACAAACCAATGATTCAGTATTCTGCCCACTCNGAAATAGATTTCGAAGCTATACTTGATACTCGCCCAGACATATACATCGTATTTGCTAACAATGGCATGGTCGACACAAAAGGCATACGAGAAAAATTAGAACCCGTAGGTATAACGGTTCTTGCACTTGACTTTTACAAATATGATTCTCTACGTGACGAAATAAATGTATTAGCCACATTATTTGGGAAAGAAGAACAAATGAACAAACTACTCGATGAGTTTGATGAGATAGAGAGCATGGTAGCATCTAGGTTCGATGGATTATCTGACTTGGACCGTCCAACAATTGTGATGGAACATCATGCCTCGTTAACAAGAGACCCCGTAGTACTAACCGGGACCTCTCAATGGACTGACATAATTGACAGGGCCGGTGGAATCAATGTGTACGATCACCTGCCTGGGCATACGACTCACGTCGACATGGAATCAATATTGGATGAAAATCCTGATGTCTTGATGTTTGACGGCATCACTTTTGATATAGGTTACAACAGGTACGACGAGGATGGNACAACGTGTGAAATACACATGGAACACATCGAAGGCAGGGAAGGATTCGAAAATATGAAAGCGATTGAGAATAATCGATTATTGGTTCTCTCTGGAGAATTTGCAGGGCCAATGATGATACACGGTTTACCGACTTTAGCTAAATATCTTCATCCAGATTTATTCTCAGATGTCGATGCAGAATCATATTTAGATGACTATTTTACCACATACCATGGTGTTGAACGTATTGGAAAGTTTGTTTGCACATCATAGGTGGATTAATCATGGATTCAATTTCAATTGAACACCTAAAGAAAGGCAGGGACCAAATATTCCTGATCCTGTTTCTCGCTCTTGTAACCTTTTTTATTGCATTATTTGCCCTAGGGTTGGGTTCTTCTGAGAGCCTTGAAATGCTCACAGTATGGAAGATAGTTCTAAGTGACATAAAAACGGCTTACTTCAATCAAGCAGCTGTGGGACTTAACATAAAAATCAATCTTGCTGGCTGCTTGAGTAGTGATTGCGGTAGTCGCTCGATAATGGCCGGTTTGACCAGAGAAGGAACTTTCCTTCAGAACTCCATCATATATGACTGGAGGTTACCAAGAGTTGCTGCAGCAATCGTAGGTGGTATTGCGTTGGCAGTTGCCGGCTCACTAATGCAAGGCTGTCTTGGTAATCCATTGGTTTCACCTTTAACGTTGGGAGTCGCTTCAGGTGCAGCTCTTGGAGCAGCACTAGCGATTGTTCTAGGTTTCACAATCCTATCAGTACCCGCATTAGCCATTGTAGCGAACTCGTTCATATTTTCATTAATTGTTGTTGCAATAATTATCCAATTAGGTAAATTTAGGTCTATATCCGCTGAATCGTATATTTTGGTTGGAATTGCGATAACATTCATCTGCGGAGCTATTGTTTCAACAATGCAATATTTTGCATCCGACGCGCAACTTTCACAACTAGCACATTGGTCGTTTGGCAGTTTGTCTCGTCCTAATTCAAAGCATGTAACTCTAATGGCATTCGTCGTGTTTGCACTATTGCCTACCGCTGTTGTTTGGGCATGGGATCTTAACACTCTATCGATGGGAGGTGATGAATTTGCCATTTCAACAGGTGTGGACCCTAATAAAATTAGGAAAAACATCCTCATCCTTTCTGCGTTCATGACATCGATAATTATTGCATTTACAGGTCTGATTGGTTTCGTAGGACTTGCAGCACCCCACATGTCTAGATTAGTTGTTGGTAATGACTTCAGAAAATTAATTCCATGTTCTGGAATTTTTGGTGCTTTCTTGATGATATTTGCAGATACATTAGGAAGAACATTATTTGCACCTATCGTTATACCGGTTGGTGTTATGTTATCCATCATTGGTGGACCCTTTTTCATGTACTTACTACTAAGAAGGAGGGGTCAATATTAGTGATATAGTCAAAGTTGAATCACTTAATTTCTCATGGGGTTCTAACGAGGTCCTCAAAGGGCTCGATTTCTCAATAAAGGAGAATGAGGTCATATCAATTTTAGGAGTTAACGGTGCTGGGAAATCGACATTGATTAAATGCCTAAATGGTATACTAAAGCCTGATAGTGGAAAGGTTGAGGTTATGCAGAACAATGCTGCCTATGATAATAGGATGGTCGATGTAACATCTCTCGATCTTGTTAAAATCTCTAAAGTTATGTCCTATGTACCCCAATCTGTAAGGACCAGTTTTTCTATGGATGTGTTTGACGTAGTACTATTAGGACGAAGACCACACATCAGGTGGAACATAACTGCAATGGACAGAGAGGTTGTGAGCAGAACTCTCAGATTTCTTAATCTAGAAGATTTTGCATTCAGGAAATTTGACCAATTGTCAGGGGGAGAGAGACAGAGAGTAATTATTGCAAAAGCTATTGCGCAGAATCCAAACCTCTTTCTATTCGATGAACCAACTAGTGACCTTGATTTGAAAAATCAAATACAGATTATGAAATGCATAAGAAATCTTATCAAGAATGGTTCAGAACCAAAATCTGCATTGATTGCAATTCATGACATTAACATCGCATCAAAGTATTCTGACAAGATTATGCTTTTAGATGATGGAAAAATAAGAGCATTTGGCCCCCCTGGTGAGGTATTGACGGAGCAGAACATAGCCGATGTATTTGGAGTAGAATCAACTGTCACAGTGGGAGAAGATAATCATATTCGCATTTTAATTAATGATGAAATCTAAAAAATAGAGGTGAAAAATTGACAAAAAAAGAAGACAAAATAACTAGACACGGTTTACCCAAAGGAGAGAAAAGAATACAGCAGGAATTGCTTTATAATCCGGATATTCCTACTCCAACACATGCTGAATACTCAGTGACAATGGCTCATAAGATAAGCACTGCAACACTTTGTACGATTTCACAAAATGAGGGTAACTACCCCTACGGATCATTTGTGACATATGCAATTTACAAAGGAAATCCAATTTTCCTAATCAGTAAGTTAGCTGAACATACTAAGAATCTGCAAGCAAATTCAAAATCATCGCTTCTTATTGCCGAAGGCGGGGACGAAAACCCCCTCGCTCTGGGTCGAATAACTCTAGTCGGCGACTGCGAAAAACTTCCTGCTGATGAAAGGCCAACGGCTCGTTCTATATTTTTAGAAAAGCACCCAAACGCAAGGTTCTATGTTGATTTTGAGGACTTTGATTTCTACTGCTTGAGTGTTCAGTCGATTAGGTACATTGGAGGTTTTGGTAGAATGTCGTGGGTCGATTCAAAAGATTGGTTTGGCGCAGAACCAGATCCTATGGATCCCTATGCAGAGGATATCATCGAACACATGAATGATGATCATCGCGATGCTATGGTCATACTTTGCCAAAAGATGAGTAAAGCAACAGACACCACGGATGCTTCAATGGTTTCGATTGATAGATACGGATTTGAAATGTCAGCGGTTACCGCTCAAGGAGAGAGACCAATTCGCTTAGCGTTTGATAACCAAGCGAGTGATTCTGAAGATGCGAGGAAAGAAATCATCACATTGGTTAAGCGTGCTAGAGCATCGGAATAAACACATTGTAAGGATTTGAATACACGAGGTTTGTGGAAATTTTTTGGGGGGAACAACTTGTCAGATAATGAATTAGTTCTCTCTATTAACAACCTAACAATCGGATACGAGACAGGATTGGTTTATGGTATCAATCTCGACATAAATGTTGGAGATGTAATTGCTATTGTTGGCCCTTCTGGAATTGGAAAGACAACTCTGTTGAGGACTATAGCAGGATTAGTCAAACCACTATCTGGAAGTATTTATTGCAATGCGCCAAAGCGAGGGGGAATAGGATATATTCCCCAGAGATTAGGACTCGTTCGTCATACAAGTGTGTATCATAATGTGGATTTAGGGGCAAGATCTGGGACTAGATTTTTCTCAGAACCCACAACATGGTTCAAGCGAAGAAATACAAGGGTAATTGATGCTATTGATAGAATGGGATTATCTGAAAAAATCAACGAGCCAGTTAGACGTTTGTCCGGTGGTCAGCAAAGGCGAGTAGCCACAGCAAGAACACTTGCTCAGAGACCGAAATTGATACTTGCAGATGAATTTCTAAGCGAACTAGATGACGATAATATCTCGGTGGTTTTGGATGCTGTCAAGGAATATATGGTCAAAAGCGAATCTGCGATGATTATTGTCGAGCATAACATAAAAAGAGCATCAGAAATATCTGATAGGCTATTACAAATTAAAGATGGTAAATTAACAGATTATGATCCTGAGGATCTAAGAAGGCAATTGATTGCCAAATATGGTGTAGAGGTGTTATCTTGAATAGGGGATTAAAAAGAATCATCTTGATAACTATCCTACTCGTTATCCTCTGTATTGTTGTGCTCAACGACTTGCTGCAAGGTAATTGGAGTTTGATTGAGGGCAGTTGGGATAATCTTTCAAGATTCTGGAATGAATCTCTTTGGCCGCCTGAATGGAGTATGTTGGAACCAAGGACCTACCCTGAGTGTCAGTCAAGCATTGGATTTTTTTGCTCAAAGGCGTACATTGGAATGCTTGAGACTCTAAAGATGGCTTTTGTAGCAACAATCCTTGGGTTTGTGGTAGCAATCATAATCTCGCCATTAGCCGCTAAGAATCTGACACCAATCTGGGTTTACATTCCTGTAAGGATTGTCCTTGCAGCGACAAGAAGCCTTCCTAGCATCATTTGGGCATTACTGTTTGTTGTAATTGTTGGATTAGGACCACTAGCAGGGGTTCTAGCAATGACATTTTACACGATTGGTTACCTTGGAAAATTGCAGTATGAAGAGATGGAAGGAGTTCAGAATAGTCCATTAGAGGCGGCGAGAGCAATGGGCCTTTCTCACCCAGAAATAGTAACCAACGTAATTATTCCCGAATCCAGTAACAATCTGATAAGCCAACTCTTATTCATGTTCGAGTATAACGTAAGGCATGGAACAGTTCTAGGACTTGTGGGAGCTGGTGGCATTGGATATTATCTNAATTATTACATGGGTTTCTTCCTTTACAGACACGTAATGGCATTCTTAGTTGTTATTCTAGTAGTAGTTATTGTTATAGATTTAATTTCAATGTATATCCGTTCCTTCGTTACAGAGGATGGGGACGTNAAGAGACCTTCTTGGTCTACTATTTTTCTATCTCCCAACAAGGCGAAGGAGTATCATCACTCCAAATCAGAAGAGGAGTGAATTTCGCTTAAATGATAAATTCNACCAGCCCAACTGAATATCAACAATTCGTCGTTAACACCTTTTCCAAATCCTACNATCATAGTTCCAACGCTACCAACTTCTACTTCGGTCCAATTACCGTCGATGTTCTTTGCAACCCAGATGTTGCCAGTGCAAAAATCCCCATACACGTAACCATCTCTAAGGGATTCAGGACCCCAGTCTAACCAGTAACCGCCTATTATCGAGCAATTACCGTTTTCGTGACCGTACTGTATAATCGGGTCTGTAAATTCTGGACTCGGTTCAGACCTGTTTTCATAACATCCCTTTTCCTCATCTACGTCATGGAAACCTTCTCTTTTATTCCAGCCAAAGTTNGATGACTGCATTACTGGAATCACATTCACTTCCTCGTAGCATAACTGGCCCACATCGGCAATCCAGAGATTATTGTTCGGATCAACATCGATTCTCCAAGGATTTCTCAATCCATGATGTAGGGTGTAACTTAGATTGTTCGTACCCTCAACAGGAATAATAGTCNCATTTTCATAATGTACCATTTGTATTGTACCAAGTGGCGAGGAGGAATTCTGTCCATTNTTGTAAGGATCGAAACTTCCACCGCCATCTCCTATACTCCAAACATATCTATGATCTCCCAGGGATACAATGTTGCCTCCATTGTGGTTTCTGTTTAATTTACTGACCTCGATTAATATCTCGAGAGTATCCATGTCCAGCTGTCCATCAACAATCTTTGCATGCGAGAGAACGATGTTCGAGTCTCTAGCACTTTCACATGTTCTATTGTCATTGTAAACTAAGAGGACTCGTCCAGTAGTGGAGTAGTCCTCTGCAAATTCCATGCCTAGCAAGCCCTGTTCAAAGTGGCATCTTGATACGACTCCAGACAGGTCTGCCACTACATCGGTTTGAATTGGTTGCCCGAGGCTTTCCGAATACTCCCAGTTGGTAATTTGTCCGTCAAGATCAACTAACCAGATGGACTCCCCACCGGGAACATCCAGAGTCAGTACAGGTGTGGAATTGATAGCAGTATAGAATTCACATACCAAACCTGTTTCATTAGAGATTACGCATGCTTTCTCTACTTGTTCTGGCCAAACAAATCCAGGCTTGCTTTCTTCTTCTTTCTCGTCGTCGCCAAAGCAACCGGAAAGGGAGCATGTTAGAAGTAAGCAAACTACAACCAGTATTTGATTAAACTTCATTGCAATCAATTATATTTCTGGGTGAAGTAAGCTTCTATCCCAGGTACATCCTCGATGAGACTTCCATAGTTACCAAGGTGGTCTTCAGTGTTTATGATGGTAATTCCNGGAGTGCTCATGACGTCCTGTAGTTCGTCGTCTCCATTTTCTGTCATTGTAGTGAATGCAGTTTGGATAGCTTGAACCATCTCGTCAGTCATGTAGTCTGGATTGTACATTATCGGGTGGCTTGGCGCTTTACCGAATGTTGGTAGAGCATAGAAGTCTTCGGTTGATGTGAATTCTCCTTCAAAGCACCAATCCTCTGGGTCTTCGCCACAGTAGTCAGGCACCGTTGGGTCCTTTGCGAATGATATGACATCCTTTCCGCCCTCTGCTAGGCATCTTAGCGAACCGATGTACTTGTGGTACTTGGTTCCGCTGTCAGGGATGCTTGATTCATCCGAGAAGTAGTTTTTAACAGTGTCAGTCAAGGATTCGATATCATCTGGATCTCCAACGACCTCAATGTATCCTCTGTCGATCATCCATCCCATTGGAAGAAGCATACCCGAGCTACCGAGAGCAGATGTGTGGCATGATTTCTTTCCTTCCATTAGTGCGAATGGGTCAGTGTCTGGGTCATCATCCATGTCTGCTTGAGCCATGTCAGAGTCCTTGTGAACCCAAGCAATAGCGTTGTAAAACGGTCTACCGTCTTGCTTNTGCTCAGCACCTAGTACCTGCAGGTCATAATTTTGCCAGCTTAACCAAGCCGCACCGCCGTCTAAGAATCCTATGTCGGCTTTACCAAACCTTAGGGCTTCTATGGTTGCTCCAGCACCCGAAACTGGATATATTTCTACATCCATGTCCAGCAGTTCAGATAGTCTGTCTGCCAGCTTCTGTGGGTTTTCTTCAGTGTTTTTGTATTCCNCTTTAGTTTCAAAGGCAATTGTTAAGCAGTTATCAGGATCATCACATTTCTCGAAAGTAACCGTTGTTGAGTCCGATGAGAGACACCCAGGCATACCTGCGCAAAGCAAGAAAATTATGACTAAAATTGGTAGGCTATACGTTGACTTCATTTTATCACTGTTTGCCGCCTGTAAGCCCATATTAATATAATTTAGGTCTCCCTAAATCTAAGTGTTGAAATCAGTTTGTAAAATATATCACGTAACGGGTAAGGAATTAGCCAAAGAAATGGGTACATCCATCTCCAGTTCCATTTCATGTATAGTAGGCATCGTATTGCTGCAGACGANTTGGTAAAGGGCTTATTTTTTCTAATCAGTACCACTGAATTTATGGATAAATTATGTTTTTTCAATATTTTTTGTCCATAATCCGAATCCTGTTCAATTATTTCCAGTTCTTTTGAACGCCTTCTTTCAACAAACCTTCCAGAGGTAGTGCATAGCGCACAGAGGCCATCGATCAGAAGAGTATCTTTTTCCATAATCACTCTGCAGCGATATGTAGGTTTCCTTCTTCGTAGTAGACCTGAATCCTTTGCGGTAATTTTTTTGTTAAAGCAGCGACTCCTTCGTAAATTTCATCTTCGCTACACTTGAAAGATTTTGCAGCTTTTTTGGTAGACCAAGCAACGGTTTCAAAGTCCGACTGTCTAATCCATTCGAAAAGGCGTAATTCAAACTCTGTTAGTTCTGCCATATACCTGCCACCAACTACAACCAAATCAAACCTACTGCTATCAAGATAGCGCGACCATTCTGCGACAACACTCTTCAGAGGTTATGAAACCATCAAGCAAAGTGTTCAGAGCGACCACAAATGGAACCTCTATCGCCATATCTTCCGCTCTGTCTCTAAACATTCTAGCCGCTCTTACACCTTCAGCGACCATTACCATCTCTTCTAGCGCCTGTTCTAATGTAAGGCCACTTCCTAACTTCTCTCCCATCCTTCTATTTCTGCCGTGGGGTGAGGTTGCTGTGACATACAGGTCTCCTAGGCCTGCGGGCCCGAACGCAACTTCGGCCCTTGCTCCCAACTGCGGTAGCAGCAAGCACCCTTCACGGAAACCTGCGTTGAAAATGGCGGCCTTTAGGTTGTCACCGCCTAGACTACCGATTTTTTTCAGGCCATCAACAAGTCCGCAAGCAAGCGCAACGACATTCTTGAACGCACCCCACANTTCCGCACCNGCTGGGTCTGAAGCAGGGTGTAGAATGAAAGTAGGTGTGGTAAGCGTTGCTGCCAGATTTTCAGCAACAGAAACATCTTCACTAGCCACAAGTGCTGTGGTCATAACTCCTCCCGCTGCTTCTGGTGCNATTGTAGGTCCGGTTAGAACAGCTAGAGGGTTGTGCATATTTTTCTCAGTTAGCATTTGGTGTATTGCTTCACTAATCAGTCGTTTACCGGGTGCTAATCCCTTGGCGAGATCGAGGAGAACATGTCCTGGACGCAGATGTGGAATAATATCTTNAACAACATTGAGAATTACAGAAGACGGGACAGCAAGGACAATTATTTCACTCNCATCAAGCGCTTCTTCTACATGCATGGTAGCTTCTAGGCCCTCTAGAGAGTGCTTCGGGAGGTACTTATTGTTCATACNTTCCATTGTTATCGATTCGTAGACCTCTTGCTCGATTGTCCATCCCTTTACCTTGTGACCCTCTAGTAACCACAATCGAGCAATCGCACTTCCCCAATTACCTAACCCAAGTACAGCAATGTGAGCCATAAGTTTGGTTGCAATTCTAATCCCTTTAGTCAATTTCCCTATCAATNGAGTAAATACGGTAATTTCTATTGCGTTTTTTTTCTGCGAAAGAATGTAGTGATAAAGTATAAGTTCCCTGATTTAGGGCCGCCTAAATATAGTAATTGAGGCATACAGGGTGTTCTATTTGTCAAAATCTAGTAATATTTCATCCATCATTACCAAATATCCGCTGGTAATTATATTCTTGATGATGTTATTGCCGATTTCCTACACTGTACCTCACGTGATGATGGCTCCNGAGAACCCTGATGGAGAGATACCATTTCCTGAAAATATCACTTCGGAATCCGNGGGTTTTGTCCTCATTGTTTTAGANGGTGTTGGCAGAGATTATTTTCTAGANGANGATTTGATGCCTAAAATCAATGCTTACAGAANTTTTTCTGCTACAGTCGATATTACAACAGGCCCTCTTACGCTCTCTGCGACATGTATTAGTGAAATGATGACAGGTGTGCCTAACGCCCCGATAAATGGATTGAGAAATTTTGATTTAAACCATCCTGGTAAGACNGACCCCTGGTTACTAGCATCAACAGATTCGCGTTACAAAGTGGGAATTGTCGGTAGCTATGTAATGGGTAATCTGTATGGAGAATTCGATGATATCCACTTTGAAAATACATTCAAAGGGCATTCAGACTACTATGAGGGAGATAAGGACACACTTGAAGTAGCATCATCTTGGTTGAATAAATCGCAGTACAATGTCATGGCAGTTCACTTTTCAGGACCTGATAAAGTAGGCCATACCTGGGGGGCTGATAGCGAAGAGTATGAGACTAAACTAACTCATGTAGATAGTCAAGTATCGGATTTGTTAGACCATATTCCTAAGAATTGGTCGGTTGTGATTACTGCGGATCACGGAATGACAGATATGGGTACTCACGGGTCGTCTGAAGATATTACTCGCGATGTTGCAGCAGTGATCTCAGGACCACAGGTTATCCCAAAATCAGTTGGGGAAAGTCATCAAAGAGATATTTCTGCTGCCATGGCATTGATACTAGGATTACCATTTCCCGTACAGCTTCATGGACAAATTCCACTAGAAATTTTTGATTATAATGAAACCGAATCACAAATAATCAACCAATGGAATTGGGAAGCTGCATACCAACGACAAATATTCTTTAANGAAAAGGAGGGAGTCAAAGATTCAGATTTATCGATCCATGAACCCAATTGGAATGTAATCCCATCAGATGGAGAATTCTCTAGAACAAGTGATGTTTACGTTTCAATATTTATGTGGATTATGATTGCAACGATTGCAATAACTGGAATCGGACTGAGTAGAAAAGAGATANTTAATGATTGGAAAATTTTCTCTGGATTTATACTTTCTATTGCATTACTGGTCTTTAGCCATGCCATGTTGAAGTACTCTGCAATGATTCCTAGAGCAATTGGTGGATTATGCGCTGTTTGGCTTGTTGGATGGTCATTAAGAGGTACTAAGGATGAACCAAATGGTGACGNTTCTTCAATCGACTTGGACAAAATTTTGAACAATCCTTCCTTATGGTTGTCAATTTCAATAATAATTGGATTAGTNTTCTGGTCACTATTGATAGCGGTTGTAAGTAGTCTTTTCTTGTATGCAATTTTGTATTCCATTAATTCAAGTTTTGACAGAATGCATAGCACGGAATCTAAACATCCATCATACGTGCCATGGATTGTAGCCTTGGTGTGTATGACCTTTGGTAGCATAAGGTTGTGGTACGGATTGATTCCTTTCTTTTTCATTTTGATAGGACTTTATTCTAAATATCATAATGAAAAGAAGTCGACTGCTGAGAAGTTACCGATAATTTCTATGTTGATGCTTTCCTTTTTTGCTGTGTTCTTCGTACACCGAAGGATATACGGCGAGCATTACATCCTAGAAGCAGTAGAGACTGGCTGGCCAAATAGTCTTCAAAGCATAATAATTTCATCTCTTTTGTTGATTTTAACAGCGGTAATTTCAGTTATTGCTCAGTGTAATGAAGAGCGCAGGAAAAAAGCATTAAGGTTCTCAATTTGGCTTACATTTGGCCTATTGGTTTCAGCCCTAGAATCTACGTATGTTGATATATTTGCGCTACTTTCAGTGGCCTGTGTCTTTTCAATCGGGATTTATTACTACACAAAGCGACCCAATTCTCCTCAATCCACGGAGTATACAATAGCAGCGCTATCTATGCTTGTACTATTGACATGGGGTGCTTGGTCGGTCTTCGCAACTGTACTAATTTTGACCTGTGCTGGGAAAATTTGGAATATTATACGAATAAACACTGACGCTGTTCTCCAGAATAATACCTCCCAGGCATGGATTGCAATGGGAATCTTCCCATGGATAATCTGGATTTTGTGGTGGACCCTTCTTGGCCAAGTAAATGGGTTACAAACTTGCTTTGAAGGTATCTGTCCTCACCCCAGAGAATTAGATCCAGGGTCCGTGATAGTACGTGGTGGGTATGTAGGTTCAAGACAAGACCCAAATCTATATTGGATGATATTCATGGCTTCAAGCCCAATAATTTTAACATCAATTATGATTATGAGAAACCTACAAAAAAGCGGACTTAACCTATATCCATATATTATTTTCCAGTCCTTAATCATCCTTGGTTGCTTTAGTGTGATAGGTTTCTCACCTGAATACCCAAGACTTGTATTCAGTTTAACTTGGAACATATTTTTCGCAGCGTTCCAGCTGATTAGCGCATCNTTTGTACACATTGTTTGGAGGTCGAAATCCCACAATCTCAAATCATCTAGTCTGGCTCAACCCATTGCGGGTGTTTAGTCATACAGATTCGAAATTCTTCACTTTCGAGATTATCGCTCAACCATTTGTGAACGTTATCCCATTCTTGAGAATCGAACCATTCTCTGTCATGGTTTGCGAATTGGCGTACAAATGGAAAAATCGCATCACTGAGGTGAGATGTAGGGATTTCTTTGTCTAAATCAAATATGAACTCTGAGGCTGCTTCTCTATGTTTAATGTGGTCTATATCATCATACCTGTTTGGATATTTGTAGCGATCTAGGTGATATTTGAATTCGTTATCATTACGATTAATCCAACTCTTCTCTGTTTCCGTCAATTCCCATGACTGAACAAATTCCATTATTTCCAGGCTTTCCTCGATTACAGTTCCATTTGGGAGAAGTAAAACTGGGACAGTGCCTTTTGGTGAAATTTCCATCATGTGAGCAGGTCGATCTCTGAGAATTACTTCCCTGTGTTCGACTTCATATCCTGTCCGAACAATCGACATTCTCGCTCTCATTGCATAAGGACATCTTCTGAAGGAGTAGAGGATTGGTAAAGACATGTAACCGACTCTCNATCAGAATAGGTCATCATNGTCTTCTGCGACATCGAAGAGGTCATCATTTGTGTCTTCTTTAGGAGCAGTTTTTTGTTTTGTGACCTTTTTTGGAGTATCTTCTTTTGCAGCCACTTCTTTTGGCTTTTCTTCCTGTTTTTCGGCGGGAGGCTGTGAGGATGCTAGCGCATCTTTTGCCCTAGCAGCTGCTATTTCTGCTTCTCTTGCAGCCATTTCTTCGGGAGAAATATTAGCCTGAGCAGCCAGTGCTTTTCTTCTATCCTCTCTTGCTTTTCTCTCAAGTTGACGGTGCCTTGCGCGTTCTATATTTTGAACCATGTACATAGCATCNTGCTCTAATAGTGGAGAATCAGAGATTAAAGTCATATCAAGCCATGCTCCTTCTTCAATTATGAATTCAGCGAGTGGTTCAAAGTTCAAGTCAGATTTTTTAATTTGAGTGTAATGCATTGCGTTACCCATCCTATGCTCCACTCCTGAGAAGTGGCAGTAGAATTCTTTGGTTCCAATAGTTTCTCTTACTTGGTCGAACAATTCACCGTAATCTTCTGAAGTTCTGAGCCTACCGTGTCCTCTTGCATGTATGTGTGCCAGATTANGCACTGGGATAGTGCCTTCGACATGATTTACAACTTCCAATACCTCTTCTAAGCTACCCCACAATTCTTGGCGACCACTGGTTTCTACTCCAATCTTTGATGCAGTCCCTTCTTTCAACCACGGGAAAACGGGATATAACTCCTCATCATCATTCCATATCTCTCTGATTCTTTGCACAATGCCTTTGAAAACGCTAGCAACCTGTTCATTCGCTGCTTGTCCTCTTCCAGTCTCACCATANTGTCCTGTNTGGAGGGTAACATGTCTTGCGTTTATTGTTTTGGCCGCTTGTAGAGCGGCTTCAACTTTAGCCAGACTTCGATTTCTCTGNAACTTGTCACCCAGCAGTTCNGTGTAATATGGTCCGTGAATATTCATTTCAAACCCTGCTTTGTTGGCGAGGACTCCTGCTTGCCAATATTGTTCGAAGTGTTGAGGTGCAACCATGCGCACGGTTTGCACTTCCATAGTCTCNAGTCCCAGCGAGATTATATCGTCCATTCCTTCGACGATTGTGCGGCCTTTACATGATAATGGAACTCCCGCTGGACCTAACTTAACCGGCATAACCCCACTCCCCGCAGAACAGGCCGAAGGGCTGCACTATGTTAACCCCTTTCCGTCAAAAGGCTATTTTTGGGGTTAATTGGGAAAGGATTGGTTTCATTTGTGTGAACCCGGCCGGTTGGTTCATGGAGCCACATGTTGAAGCGGCTATCGAGGCCTTTCGCAATGGAAACCCGGTCTGTTTATTTGATGCTGAAAACAGAGAAGGAGAAACTGACCTGCTATTTCCCGGACAATTTGCCAAACCAGCGACCATGAGGCAGTTACGTTTCGACTGCGGAGGATTGCTATTCCTTGCTATTGGCCATGAGGTCGGAGAGAAATTTTCGCTCCCCTACTTACAAGATCTGCACATGGATGAAAGNCTCATGTCCGACCATCCAGTCCTGCGCGAGCTCCAGACCGATGATCTGCAATACGACACAAGATCAGCGTTCACTCTATCNTTAAATCATCGCGACACATTCACAGGTATTACGGACAGAGATAGAGCGCTTACAACCCGAAGATTTGCGGAGTTATACTCAGAATTGAGCGATGGTGATAATGCGCTGGAGAAGTTAGGAAAAGAATTCAGAACTCCCGGGCACATACCGGTATGTAGAGAAGCAGANGGTGGGTTAAAACGTCGGCAGGGTCACACAGAACTAGCTGTAGGATTAGCTAGACTGTCAGGTATGACACCTGTTGTAATCGGAGCAGAAATGCTACAACCAGAGGGTGATCTTGCACTTCCGGTNTCAGATGCAAGAAAATGGGCTAGCGAGAGAGGAATTCCCTTTTTGACAGGAGAAGAACTGATTAAGGCTTTGAATTTGTAAGAAAGCCCGGAATATGGAGTGGAAGACATGACGCGAGTGATGGCTGTTGGCGTTTTTGATTTACTGCATGCGGGTCATCTGCATTACATGGAACAGGCAAAATCTCTGGGCGATTATTTGGTAGTNGTTGTGGCACATGATGATACTGTTAGAAAGCGAAAACACGAACCGGTAACAGGTCAGGATTTGAGAAGAAGAATGGNGGAAGGTCTGAAGCCGGTTGATGAAGCAGTCATCGGTAACCCACCAAACGTTCCAATCTTCGATATTCTGCCTGCTGTAAAACCAGATATTATTGCCTTAGGTTACGACCAAGAACACGCAGAGGAACGTATTAGAGCATCACTGGACCAGAGAGGGCTTGAAAACATAAAGGTCGTAAGAGTTGAAGGATTATCAGACGATTTAGATGGTACGAGAAAAATAATAGCAAGAATANTAGAAATGTCCTCTTCTCAAAATAATTAGGTGTTTACATGTTTACAGGTATTGTCGCAGGAACCGGCACTATTGCCAAAATCTCTGGGTCAGATGTAATTCGAATAGTCATAGACTTCAACTCTGTATCNACAGATAATCTAGAGAAAGGTGCCTCGGTTTCTATCGATGGTATTTGTCTTACCGTGGTCGAAATAGACTCACCTAAAATCGCATTTGATGTGATACCAGAGACCTTACAAAAAACGACTCTAGGTGAGAAATCTGTTGGGAGTAAAGTTAACCTAGAGAGAGCATTGAAAATGGGTGATGAGCTAGGAGGNCATCTTTTGTCAGGCCATATCTTGGGAACTGGAAAAATCACAAGAAGGAAATCAGGCAATAATCACTTGGATTTAGAAGTTAAATGCCCTGTTACGATTCTAAAATACGTTCAGGAAAAGGGGTATATAGCCATAGATGGTATCTCTCTCACAATTGGAGAAGTTTCCTCCAGTGGTTTCGACTTGCATCTAATTCCTGAAACTATCTCTTTGACAACGATAGGCGACAAAGAGGTAGGCGACACAGTAAACATCGAAATAGATTCTATGACACAAACAATTGTGTCAACAGTAGAAAGAATACTGGAGGCCAGAAAATGAATAATATTGCGATAATTTGTGGGAGTTACCACAAAGAACAGATTGAAAGAATGTTATCTTTAGCTAAAGATCAAGCAGAAATTGAAGGACTCAATGTTGCTGATGTTATCTGGGTTCCCGGTGCGATGGAAGTACCGCTTGCATTAGCACGAGTTATCAACAAAGAGAATCTAATTGGTGCTGCTTGCCTGGGCATAATTGAGAAGGGTAAGACTCAGCATGGTCTGGCGATGGGTCAAGCGGTTCTGAAATCTATTATTGAATTACAAATTTCATCAAACAAACCGATTGGTTTGGGAATAATTGGNCCGGGTGCCGAGCCTGAGCATATCGAGCCAAGATTAGAGCCACATGCTAGGGCGTCTATCTCTGCAATATCTTCCATGCTCTAGGTCTNAGAAGTGCGTGATTTTCTCTTTTCAAAATCACGAACCAAATACCAAGNAAAACAAACAGNTGTGGGAACCATAGCCACCAAGTACTCCACCTGACACCGTCGAACATTAGGTCACTCCAGGGATGGAAAACAGGAGTCGGGAAAAATTTGAGAGTATGTCCTGGGATATCAATCAGGATATGGAAAAACCACGGCAGTACAAATATACCTGCCATGTAACCTGGTTTTTCATGTCCNTTTGACCTTAGAAAATAGTAAGCACAACCATACAGGAATGCGACGATCGTCAAGGAGTGAGTCCATTGGTATATCTCCCATGCCACTGGCATGTCCGAAGTGACAGTATTGTCGTCCACTCTTTGCCTTGGAATATCATTTGCCATTCTGTAAAAAGAAGCAGGAACAAACGCCAACAAATCTGGAAGAANTCCCATAGGACCGCTTATTTTCCAACTGATTCTCTTTCTTGTGATAGCGATGCTCCACAACCAGTGAGATAAAACGTCCATAGTTNGCCGTGATAAATCCACTTGATGAATATTGAGAGAAAATGTTCAAGGGGGTTATCGCCTTGGGCAAAAGCATGAGCGGCGAAATACGTAATGTAATCATAATTGGNAGTGGTCCTGCAGGATATACTGCTGGACTTTACACATCCAGAGCAATGCTACACCCACTCATGTTCGCAGGATACATGTCAGGTGGACAATTGATGCTTACCAGTGATGTAGAGAACTTCCCAGGATATCCTGAGGGTATTGGTGGTCCTGAAATGATGATGCATCTAAGAGAGCAAGCCGAGCGGTTTGGCCTTGAAGTTCAAGACAGGAATGTAGAGAATGTAGACCTTTCACAACGCCCATTCAAAGTTTACTCAGAGGGCGAAGAGTTTCTGNCTCATTCAATCATAGTATCTACCGGTGCTGAATCTATATGGTTGGGTGCAGAAGGCGAGGAAGAACAAAAAGGCCGAGGAATATCAACATGCGCTACTTGTGACGGTGCTTTCTTCAAGAATGAAGAGATTCTAGTGGTCGGTGGAGGGGATTCTGCCATGGAAGAAGCAACTTTCTTGACCAGGTTTGCATCAAAAGTAACATTGGTCCATCGTAGGGATGTTTTCCGAGCCTCACAGGTAATGTATGATAGAGCAGCNAATCATGAAAAAATAGAAATTCGAACATTTAGACAAGTCAAAAAGTGGTTATCTGACGAATCTGGTCTTACAGGAGCANTATTAGAAGATCCAAGAGACGGCCATACAGAAGAAATCTCAGTTTCAGGGGCCTTTATCGCTATTGGTCATACTCCAATAACAGGATTCTTGGATGGGCAATTAGAAACCGATGATGAAGGATATCTGATTCACAAAGAGCATACAATGACCAGTGTTCCTGGCGTTTTCGCAGCTGGAGACGTCGTAGATACAAGGTACAAACAGGCGATAACTGCAGCAGGACTTGGNTGCCAGGCAGCGATAGACTGTGAGCGCTGGCTTGAAGAAAATGTTCATTGAGGTGACCTGATGGTCGACATCAATCGCCATTCTCGTCATATTTTGTTGCCGCAAGTTGGTGTTGAAGGGCAAGTAAAAATCTCCAAATCACGAGTTCTATGTGTTGGAGCAGGTGGTTTGGGTAGCCCGGTTATTCAGTATTTGGCCGCGGCAGGAATTGGTCACCTAACAGTTGTGGATGATGATGTTGTCGACATATCCAATCTGCAAAGGCAGGTTATTCACAACACTTCAGAAATCGGTAGCCTAAAATCGAAATCCGCCAAAAAGTACGTCAACAATCTGGACCCAGGAGTATCGATAACCACTCATTGCGTCAGGNTAGAATCATCTAATGCGAAACAGTTGTTTGACAATCATGANATTGTTATAGACGGAACAGATAATATTCCAACAAGATATCTTATTGATAAGACATGCATGGAGCTTGGAATACCATGGATATATGGCTCTGTCTATAGATTTGAAGGCCAAGTTTCGGTGTTCAATTATAACGGCGGTCCGAGGTACATCGACCTATTTCCTGACGCTCCTCCTGAGCATCTAATTCCATCATGTTCAGAAGCAGGAGTTATGGGTGTTTTACCGGGCTTAATCGGTTGTTTACAAGTAAATGAAGCATTGAAAATGATCTTGAATCTTGGCGATGTATTATCTGGTAAGCTCCTNATTTATGACTCACTGAAATCTGAACAGAAAATATTGAAATTTGGGAATCAAGGCAATGAACAGGTTGAAGTGCAAGTCGCTGCCCCACCCGAAACGATGTTTCAACAAATAGCATCCTCCTTGGCAATTGATAAAATGAAAGAGGGCTGGAGCCCTTATTTCATTGATGTAAGGTCTGAGCAGGAAAACAATCAGGCAAAGATTTCCCTAACAGTTGATTTTTGCCCTCATACTGAACTAAATTCTGCATTGGATAGAATTCCCAAAGACTCCGATGTTCTAGTTCACTGCAGGTCAGGAATGAGATCTCAACTTGCTATTATGTATCTAATAGAATCAGGTTATGATGGTTCTAGACTGTATAATCTATCNGACGGAATCATTGGCTGGGCCGAAGTAGATCCTGAAGGCATAATTTAATCCAAAACCATGTAGTAATGGGTCAACCTTCAAATTGTGAACTGAGCACAGTCGCCATGTGCCGAAACTCATCGTAGCCGACGAGAATGAAGGTCGGCGAAATCTTCTCGCCAGTACANTAGAGCGTGCTGGTTTTGATGTAACGAGAGCTGGAACCCTTAGACAAGCAGAGGGTACGGCCCTTGCCACAATGCCAGAGATTGTTTTGTTGGATGCTGAGTGGAAGGCAGGTGATGCAATAGATGCATCGCAGAGATTGATGTCAGACCCTGAATTCGCTTTCAAATGTAGGATTGTTATGTTGTCTCGTAACGTATCAAAAGATTACCTANTCGCAGCCGCAAGAGCCGGAATTAGTGAAGTCATTTCAAAACCGGTTGATATGAATAAACTTCTTTCTCAATTAGAAAGGCACTCTAAGAAACAATTCGTACCGCCGCCTGCAGATGTTGCTGATGCAGCCGGTAGTGGCGGAGGAGGATCATTTGATGTTTCAATGGTCATGGGTGATGGCCAGTGGGCGCTGCCGATGCTCAAAGGGATTGTTACTCCTGAGAAAATAAATATCGATTTTATTAACGAAATTCTCACTCAATTAGGCGAAGAAGGAATAGAGGTCGAGGAAGAATTGGACCCATCTTTCCTCTCAAATATTCTTAGAGTCGCTCTTAACAACATAGTTTCTGATTTAGATAAATCAGAAGACTCAAAAGGTAAAGACATTGCTACATCGAACATACCTTCTCATAAAAAAAGCCCTACGTTGGGCTCAAGATCCTCTAGCAAGAAATCGGTTGGTAGTACAATGGAAGAAATCCTCCAAAATCAGGCTGATGGAATCGCTCAAGAAATCGAGGATAAAATGGGTGATATATTAGATGAGAAACCTGACATGATCGCGATTTTGCCAGATGTTGACCAAGTTGTAATCGATCCTGCTGTTCTGAAATTTACAAAATTAGTCGCAGAACAAGCACATGAATTAATGTGGGATATTGGTAAGCCCGGAAATGTTTCTGACTTAACTCTGAGGACGAGAATAGAAGATGTAACAGAGATGCTGGGTGATGTGATTTCGTCTTTACCGCATGGAGATGAGGAGGAATGAATGACTCAGAGAAAAGGTGGGCATTTTGGGCCCTTTCTTGTGCATTCTTGGTGGATTTCCTTGGTTATGCGTTCATCGTTCCAATTCTCCCGTCATGGAAACAAGAATTCGATTTGTCTAACACTGAAGCAACTGCACTAGTTTCTTTGTGGGCTGTTCCACTATTCTTACTTGGTCCTAAAACCGGTAGGATTACTGATAAACTTGGGGCCGGGCGGACCATTTTATTTTCTTTATTCTGTCTAACAGGGGCGTCATTATTGTACCTAGTTGCAATGAAAGTCACCTTCGTTGATGGTTTTATTGTCCTAGCCATTGCCAGACTGATACATGGTTTGTCTGGAGCTGCTATATTGACTGCTGGTTTTGCTGCTGCGAGTGATATTTGGCCAACACAATTCGGTGAGATTTCTGGTAAACTTATAGCAATGGCAACCATTGGTGGGCTGCTAGGTCCTATAATAGGAGGTGTTGCCTATACATTTGGAGAAGAGTATGCCTTCATTGGACTTGCGTTGATTACCATGGCAATTATACCGGTTATTTACGTGACTACGAAGGAATTAGGACAAGGCGGTGAGCCAGCACAGGGTGCAGTTCCACTCAAAGTTTTCATACAAAACCCGGTTCTTTTCAGAATCGGACTTTTGGTAATGATGACCACACTGGCAACAGGTGCATTGGAAGCTGGAATCCCCCTCTTTTTGGAAGATAATTTAGGACTTAACGCTGCTTGGATAGGGGCTGTATTACTGGTAATGGTTGTCGCACAGGGCGTTGGAGGATGGATTTGGGGTGCTTTGGTGGATAAAAATGGTCCAGTGAGGTACATGATATTCGGCTGGTACATTGTAACAATCGCTATGCTTGCAGCAGGCTATGTTGCTTACTCAATTAGTGATGCAGTTCTCGCAGCGTACAGCATTATCGTTATTCTTGGTATCTTCCAGTTCGCTATTTCAGCAGCGCAGGTACCGATGCTTCCGATGATAGATACAGCAACATCCCAAGTCTATGGTAAAGGAGGTGCAGGTCTGGCATTTGGGGCGTTTGGAACGGCGTGGGCCGCCGGGACAATTGTAGGTCCGATGGTCATCGGTCCAGTTTTTGATTATACCAGTTCATGGGGAATAACGCTTGGTATACTAGCAATCCCGATGTTTTGCGGCTTACTAATCACACTAGGCAATCGACAAATGTTAGCAGAATGCTACAATGCAGAGATGTCAAAGCGGGTAGATTCAGATTAATTNCCAATGACATGCCTGATAAGAAGCGCCCTACTCGGAGGGATGGGATGAACCATGACTCAAGGACAATTGCCGCCGATTCGTGGTATTCACTGGAGCCCAGAAAATCCACTGAAATTCATCACCTCATTACCTGCGGCCGCCGCAAAACAAGAATTGTTGAGATTCGCAGCAGAGCGGCATGACGGGCATCTACAGCTCGTTGGTGCAGTATGGGATTTTGTCCATCGAGATGAGCAATCATTCGACGGAGAGGAATGGCATGAATTCTCAAATCGTTTTATTGACGCTCTAGGACAAGGGCTCTCTGGTCGACTGAAAGTAAATGGTTTGAGTATGGGNGAGATAATTCCAAGAAGGAATGCGGAACTACACCTTGAAAGAAGAGGAAACAGATTCCTTATCGACATCACACTTTGTTTGAGAAGGCTCGCTCATTACATGTCAATTTCTAACGAAACCCGTATGGAATGGCAACGAATGATGACCAGGACTAGAAACCTAGATGGTCATCTGAAAGAAATTTTTACCGAAGGNATGGACACTCCAGATGGCGGAAAATTTGGTGGAAAAGGCTTCCGTTCAACATGGCAGGAAGCCTGTGTTGCAGTGGCGACAGCCATTAAAAGGAACCCAGAAAATGAACCAGGATCAACTTACGATGGAGATTACGTTGCTCCGATGATTCGGGACATTGGTCTATGCATGGCAATGGGAGATACACCTGCNGACCTAATGACTGCTCAAATGGGGAAAATCGATTCAATAATGAATGGGGGAATTGATGGAGCAGGTGGTAGAGACTTNCATGTCGGTTGCTTTCACCGTGGTATTTTACCTCCTACTGCTCCTCTCCCAATCGCAAGTGTAACCCTTACNGGAATGGCTCTGGCTTCATGGAAAAGAGGCGAACAAAGATTTCACGTGGCCTGTATAGGAGAGGGTTCTTCTTCTTCTGGNGAATGGTGGGAAGCACTAAATTTTGCAGCAACTAGAGGCTTACCNGTTTCNTATATTCTTCAGAATAATCAAATTGCTCTCGACACGCCTCCTATCAATCAATCCAATGTCGAACTTTGGGCAGACAAGGCTAATGCTATGGGGATGCCATCCTGGACAATCGATGGCTCAGATCCAGCATCATGGCATTCCTCTGTAGCTTGCGCAAGGGAATTTTCTCTATCGGGGGGAGGTCCTACTCTAATCCATGTAGAAACGATGAGAGGATGTGGTCATGCACATCACCATGATGATTTGTATCTTGGTGCACCATCNGGCACACCACCTGGATATGTGGACAAAGAATTACTATCATATTGGGAAGCCAAAGACCCTATCCCCACACACCGTGAACTTCTTCTTTCACTTGGTGTAAAAGAAGAAGAATTGGAAAAAANAGAATCAGAGGAAGCAGATCTTGTTGACTCAGCAAGAAAGCATGTTGAAGCAATGGACTGGGCAAATCCAGAAACCGTTACCAAGGGAGTAACCTCTCTTCACGACGCAGATACTCATAAGGATCATTTGCTGAGGTTATCTGGAGATGCAATTAATCGGGAACATCAAGCAGTGCTAGATGTAGGTGAATGCTTACTGAATTACTCAGACTCGGGCGGTTGGACTTACTCGAGAGCCATCCAACAAGCAATGTGCGACATAGCAGAGCATTACGGTGAATCTACTATTTTCATGGGTGAAGATATGGAAGTGGCAGGTGCCTTCGGAATGAATATTCCATTAAAGGCCAACGGACATCAGGAAAAATTGCTAGACATGCCACTTTGTGAAGCAGTGATAATCCATTCTGCAACAGGAGCAGCCTTGGCTGGAATGAGGCCAATGGCTGAGATTCAATTTGGGGGTTTTGCAGCTCTTGCTCACAATGCGTTGATTAACAACGCAGCAATGCTAAGATGGCGATGGGGTGCAAACGTACCGTTGACTGTAAGGGTGCCCCTGGGCGCCAGAACTCGTAGTGGACCATTCCACGCTAATATGATTGAATCATGGTATGCTAATGACCCCGGATTGGTAGTCGTTGCACCTGGAACTCCACAAGATGCTTACGATTTGCTAAGAGAAGCAGCAGAAATCAATGACCCAGTCTTATTCCTTGAGCACATCGGACTGTATGGTTTGAGAGGAGGTTTGACCGGATGGGGACAAAATATCAACCAAAATGTCGATACTCAGCCAGTTAAAGATGCGATTTTAGCTGGAAAGAGGATGAAAATTGGAAAGGCGGCAGTAGTTCGGGGAGGACGAGATCTAACTTTAGTGACTTGGGGTGCGATGTTACACGTTGCAAAGCAAGCCGCAGATATCTTGTCTAAAGAAGATATAGAGGTGGAGATTATCGATGTCAGAACTTTGATTCCATTTGATTCTGATACCTGCGTGTCGAGCGTTGTTAGAACAGGTAGATTGGTAATTTTACAGGAAGGACAATGGTTTGGTGGTATTGGTCACTCCATGCAATCAAGAATAATGGAAGAAGCATTCTATGCTCTTGAATCGGCTCCACTTGTTATTGGTGCACTAGATACACCAGTTCCATTTGCTCCGCANCTTGAAAATCATACAATTCCCAGTTTAGATCATGTAATTGAGGCCATTCGACAAGTTGTCCAATTATAGACCTCAATAACTGAATCCACCAATATGTTTGCCGATATATAGAATTAAATATCGCTGGCCAATATTGTCAATTGGCATTTGTTTGCGATAAGTATCGATTTACGCTCAATACTTTTTCGAAACTATTTTCTGTACAAAAACAGCAAATCTACAGCTTAGTCATAATGACTCTTCCAATTACCTCTCGACCAACCATCAACATGCATGACTATTGCCTAGATTTTTTTCGCAACCATCAAAGAGGAGTTTCTAACGTCAACAATCATGGCGGAGCAGGCCCAAAGACAAGGTATTGGTGCTCTCCTTCAATGGAATGCCCTATTGATTTCTTTTGCCTTGTTTGTCACCCTCGCCATACTTGGTACTATTACAGCAAAGAACGACTGGACAAATATTGGTATTCTGATCCTTCTGATTATAATCGCTCTTGCACTGTTGATAACATCTGCTGATTTCTTTGTAGAGGGAGCAAAAGGGCTAGCGCGCAGAGCGGGTATGGCAGAAGTTGTAATCGGTCTTACAATTGTGAGTATAGGTACCTCCTTACCCGAGATTTTAGTTACAGCAACTGCATCTGCCACGTCCGGCAATGACCCTGCGTTGATGGATTTGGCAGTAGGCAACATATATGGTTCAGTGTTAGTACAAATAACTCTTGTTCTTGGTATTGTAGTTGCCTTCAAGCCTCTAGAAATAAGACCTGCTTGGCTCCGTAGAGACGGTTTACTAATGCTAATGTCTGTTGTAATTTTAACAGCATTATTGTGGGAGGGTGACGAACTTTCAAGAATTGAAGGTGGCATTTTAGTTCTAATATACGGGCTTTACATAACCTGGTTACTAAGTGATACAGACAAGATACGTGAAGACGAACAACAGGCTGTAGACGGTGTAAAGAAAGCGGATTTTAGTTGGACAGGGACTGCATATTTTGTCATGGTTGTCATCGGTTTGACATTAGCTGTATATTCAGCAAATCAATTGGTTAAATATGCGTGCGAGATTGCTTACCAACTAAATGTTCCACATGCCATTGTTGGTTCTACAATGTCAGGTCTTGGAACCTCTCTTCCTGAATTAACCGTTGCAATGGTAGCGGTGAGAAAAAGCCAAGGCGTTGCGATAGGAACACTGATTGGCTCCAATATAACAGATCCTCTTCTGTCGATTGGAATCGCAGCACTGGTTTCTCCAATCTCATTGACAGAAGGTTCCTATGACCTAACTATGTATCTGATTATACCCGCAACCTTGCTCGGAGTTTCTCTTTGTTTGACTATGATGTGGACAGGATTCAAGTTCAGTAGATGGGAAGGCAGTATCTTAATCACATTCTATGTTTTGTTCATTATATCTCTTGAATTACAAAGGCAAGGATACATTGTACTTTGATTGACAGCATCTCTTATGCGGAATGGCTATGTGGGGTTGTCATGGTCGAGTTCAAACTTGATGAAATGCAGGAGATGCTGCGTGAACTTGCACATCAATTTGCAGTTGACGAAGTCCGTCCAAATGCTGAGCACTGGGATGCAAACTCAGAGTATCCAATAGATGCCATAAAAGCGGCTCACGAGATGGGAATTCTCAATCTCCATATCTCTGAAGATTATGGCGGACCGGGCTTGGGGATAATGGAAGAGGTTCTTGTGAACGAAGAATTGGCTTGGGGAGATCCAGGGTTTGCGACCGCAGCATATGCTACCAGTCTTGCATGTGCGCCTGTTATTACTGGCGGTACTCATGAGCAGAAAGACAAGTACCTGCGCATGGTCGCTGAAAAAGGGGCCCTTGCATCTTATGCGGTCACAGAGCCCGGGGCAGGTTCTGATGTTGCTGCATGTAAAACACTCGCAGTTCGAGATGGTGATGAATACGTGATTAATGGCTCCAAAATGTGGATAACCGGAGCAGGTAAAGCTGATTGGTTCTTCGTATTAGCAAAAACAGATATCGATGCAGGTTACCGCGGTATGTCTGGTTTTATTGTAGATTCTAACTGTGAGGGTTTGTCTCTAGGCAAAAAAGAAAACAACATGGGTCAAAGATGTTCTGATACACGATCGATTTCTTTTGATGACATGAGAGTTCCAGCGGAGAATCTCGTTGGAGGGTCTGAATCTGGCGGATGGATGAATGCAATGAAAGCTTTTGACATGTCACGTCCAAATATTGCAGCCCATGCTACCGGTCTAGCAAGGGCTGCGTATGAGCATGCTTTGCAATATTCTAGTGAAAGGCAAACCTTTGGAAAGCCATTACACCGCCATCAGGCAATTCAATTCATGCTTGCCGACATGAAGACTAAAATTGAGGCATCTAGGTTGTTAACTTGGAAATCAGCCGTCGATGGGGATGCGGGATTACGGAATACAGAATCTGCAGCTCACGCAAAACGGTTTGCATCAGATACGGCCATGGAAGTTACTACAGATGCTGTGCAAGTTTACGGTGGTTATGGCTATTCAGAGGAATATCCGGTTGCAAGACTAATGAGAGGTGCAAAAGTAATGCAGATTTACGAGGGCAGCAGTCAGGTCCAACGAATGATTATCGGTCGTGAGATTACTAAGGACCTGTGAGATTATGGCAAAAGGTGTTCCAGCCATCATTTTGGCGGCGGGAGCATCCACTAGGTTAGGTCAACCAAAAGCCCTTGTACAGTGGGGAGGAGAGTCTCTAGTAGCGAAAGCGGTTCGAATATTATCAGACTGTGGCTGTAATCCCATAGTGGTAGTTACCAGAACAGAATTGCAGGTTGACATAATGCTTGAGTGTGAGGGTGCTATTGTGATAGTCAACCCAAGCCCAGAGGATGGAAGAACAGGTACTTTACAAATTGGCATAAAATCTTTGATAAGTGAATTAGGAAGAACCCCAAGTANAATTTTGATATGCCCAGTAGACAGGTGTGGGTGGAATGAAAAAACAGTTAGAAGTCTTCTTACTTGTAGGCAAAACACCTCCCCTCAACCAAGTGGCCACCCTCTGCTTTTATGTGATATCGAGTCGATTCTTTCGCTTAGGAAAGATGCCTCACTTAGAGATAGCATCTCAATACTNAAAATCGATGCACCTGGTGTTCATTTGAATATAGATACGCCAGAAGATTTGGAGGCGTTATCATGACTGGGCAGATATTGCAGTGGGCTTTGAATCAGCTCTCTCTAAATCGGAAGGTAGCGATTGCGAGTGTAGTTGAAACCTCGGGCTCAGTACCGGGTAAAGTTGGAGCGAGGCTCGCCTTGACCGACCTAGAGATTGTAGGAACGGTTGGTGGTGCAGGTTTGGAAATGAAGGTCATTAGTTTACTGAAGGAGTTACTCTCTTCGGCCTCAAAACCATCTGGGAAAATTGTGACCTATGGATTAAACAAGGGTGCCAAGGGCTATGAGGTACAACCCCTCGACAGCCTTTGTGGCGGCCGAGTTTCTGTCGCCTTGGAGGTAATTATTCCCATGCCACACATACTTTTGATGGGCGGTGGACATTGTGCGAAAGCAATAGCAGAAGCCTGCAAACCGCTAAATTGGAACTACTCCGTTCAGGATTCACGCGCTGAATATGCTGAGTTGGAGGGTGCGATTGAAACTCATCATTCTTGTCCCAAAGATTTCATGATGGCTGAGAATCAAGAAACACTTTCGAGATTCAGCGACATTCTGTTGTTNGGTCACGATTGGAAAGAGGACGAAGAACGCCTTCTAGGTTTGCTATTTGCTGGGTACTCCGGCCGTTTAGGAGTGATAGGGTCCAAGGCGAAATGGCGGGCATTTACCAAAGTTGCACTGGAGGCTGGAATTGAACAAGAGAAACTAGACAGTGTGAATTGTCCAATTGGTCTAGATATCGGTGCAGAAAGCCCGGAAGAAATTGCNGTAGCGGTATTGGCAGAGATTCTTGCAGCGTTTAAAGGGATTAAACTTTGAAAACATGCTCTCTGTAATACTTCAATTCTTCAATTGATTCTATTATGTCATCAAGTGCTCTGTGTGCTTCTTTTTTNTGATAACGCTCCAATTTAGGATACCATCTTCTAACCAGTTCCTTGATGGTTGATACGTCTACAATCCTGTAGTGCAACATCTCCAGAACTTCTGGCATTTCCTTTGCTAGGAATAANCTATCATTATGCACAGAATTGCCACANAGCGGAGCCCTNCCAAGGTCCAAGTGTTNCTGCAAAAAATCACAGGTTTGCTCTATTGCTTCTTGAAGGCTAACCCCTTCGGTTTGGATTCTATTAACAAGACCTGATGCTGTGTGATGGGTAGTATTCCATTCGTCCATTCCAATAAGCAGTTCTTCCTCTACCTTTATTGCTAAATTTGGTCCTCTAGCAATTATATTCAACGTTTCATCAGTTATTATTGTGGCAATCTCAATAATTGATTCAGTNTCTATATCGAGTCCCGTCATCTCTAAATCGATCCAAACCATCTCTCCCGCCATGATTGGTCNAATACAATTCAGTGCTTCATAGTGGCGCTNTCATANAGGGACGAAATCGATTTTCAAATTTCCATTTGAAGAAACGGANACAACNGGCTTGAANCCTTCGTGAGGTGTACTTGCGAGGGAATTTTGAATCGCTGCAGATACTGATGGGTCTAGCAACAAATCATANTCANAGGCAGCTTNTGTTTCAGNCTNTTGNNGTTCATCAATTACCTCTTTAATTTCNTTATCCAATGCGGGCTGAAGNTTTTCTACATTTTCTTCTTTCNCTTGTTCAGTTATATCTTCTACNACTTCNTCGANTTCCTCATCAGTGTCTTCCAAGACNGTTTCCNGTTCTGATTGTTCAATCACTTCTTCAGTNTCTTCNTCAGNCTCTTCNTCGACATTCTCATCTGTAGAGAATATCTCCTGGTCTGATTGTTCTGTCTCATCTTCGATTGATGCTACTTCGTCGGTTGAGTCTTGATCACCTTCTCCACCCATATCCCGCTCTTCCAAAATTGCTTCCTGTGCATCTGTGAAATCCTCAGAGAATAGTGTCGAGATTTCTCCTAACCTTGCGAAGTACGCAAAGCCAAATCCTAGGGCAACTACACCCATGAACATCCATGTAACGTTCGTGTAAAGTTCGGTATCGAATGTCAATGAAAGCATGAATAGTGAGAATATGCATCCCATTGCACCAATTCCTCTGCGCCATGGTGTTTCTGTTTCATCTCTGAATCCTTGGACTGCTATGCCAGAGAGGAAGGCGGCCCAAACCGTCCACATGAAAGCATCCAACTCNGCATCTCCAATCGCCCAAGAAATTCCGGACAGGAAGTAAACGATGCCCAGCTGGCCGGCTCTATCGACCCAGCCATAGTATTCAAGTTCGTCATTCCAACTGAAGATGTTCCAGTTCCATGCAATTTCTGTTTTTGTTGCAATTATGGTCATCAAAATTCCACTTAGCATCAAGACAGTACCAACCAGTGCGTCTTGAGTAGCACCTGTTTGATCCATTCTTTCCAAAACGTTCCACACTGCGAATGCGTGCAATAATGGTAGAGCAAAAATAGCGTATTTTTGACCGTTCGCAAACGTGTCGTATGTAGCCCAAATNGCACCAATTACAGTACCAACTCCTTTGAATGCCGTCCAAGAGAATGTCAAGCAGACGATAGTCCATGTTCTCATTATAGCAGTCAATCGCTCCCTTGACTCTTGAGTACTCAAGTCGAAGACTGATGCAACACTCTCTTCGCTAATTTCTATATCCAAAATTTCCTCAATTTCATCAACGAATTTGTACAACCATTCTTTTGCACTTCCCTGGTTGAGAATTAGGGTGAATAGTCCTGTTCCGAGTAGGCTATTTGTGATGTAGTCAATTTCGTCATAGTCGCTGAAACTAGAATCGTTGGTGAAACCTACCCAGAAAGAGAAGAATGTCAGTACGGGAACCCATGGTATTAGGTCTAGTTTTCCAATTAACCAGGAATATACAGTTAGAAGCACTGTAAGAGCTAACAATAACCAACTTGCTTCGGGTAGTATTCCAAATATGCCTAGTGCTAGCCAAAGAGAAGGGAAGGCTATCGGAGCCCCAATTTCGATACCTTCGCCATACTGCCTATCTATAACTGCTCTGACCAAAATAACGGTGTTTGTGACGGCCATCAGGACAAAAGCAAATCTGCTTAGTCCAATGAAAGTTACCTCTGTTAAATCATATGCTGATGTGCTAAATGCGCCTACAATCTCTCCAATTAATGCTCCATCATCAATAAATCGTTCGCCAAAGAATAGGATCGCAATAGGTGCGACGCTAATTACAAAGTTTTGTCTATGGACCATTGCTCGTTGGAATACTAATAGATACATAGGGATAAACAGTAATCCACCAGTTGTATCGAACAATCCAATTACAAGCAGACCCAAAAGAGTAACAATATCTGCGGTTGGATTCAAAGTCTCTTCGTTCAGCCCCTTCTTCGTCAATAATATAGACACCGCAAGCGGTCCTGAAAGCAGTAAAATGTCAAACAGAATCATAGAATTGTATAATGTTTCTACTTCGGATCTCGCCTCATTCAAGCTAAATGCCATTGGAGCCGCTACTGCAATCATAGTAATGGTTGCAATCATCCTACCAGTGGATGAAGCCTCTTCCTCGCTGAGAACCTCTGATACGATAATTCCTAGCGGTACAATCATCAACATAGTCCAAACTATATTTTCAGCGAGGTCTGTTAGTCCAACTGATGTTAAAGAGAATGTGAATAACATCATTGGTCCGATTAGGCTCATTCGCCCCAAAGGTCCCCAAGAGTAATCCATTGGATTGACTTCACGTGGTTTTTCTGGTACAATCCAGGCATTTGTTTTTGAGTCAAATACCGGGACGACTTTTTTGCTTTGACTCCCAGCCCAGTTTAGTAGTACGCCGACATCAAGTTCGATAGTCTTGAATTTACGCATAGCGACGTAAACAATCAATCCAACAAGTGCTAGTGTTATGTTAAAACCGTCAAGGCTTGATGAAATGTTGCTTGGTAAGGGCACTTCTAATCTATCGAAGTATGACAGAATGATTGCTAGCAGCATAGACCCTGCTGTAGCAGAGGATGCTTCGAATGCTCTTTGCTTATCTCCGCTTTTTTCTGCATCTTGCATCATGATGAATGATGAAATTACTGCGTAAAGGAAAAGAGCCCATGGAGTGTATGGGTCGTCACCAAACAAAACAGATTCTGACAAAATGAGTAATCCTAAGGTTACGAAATGAGCCCAATCTGACAAATGTCCCTTCTGCCTACCAAATTCTCCAGAGATTAGAACAACAATTAGAATCGTAAATTCTAACCATGACGGTTCAAATCCTCCCATGAAGTGAGATTGAGCGAAGAATGAAAATCCGACAGCAAGCATTGTCATATTTGCAACCCAGTTTCTCGTTACCTTGGAAATTACCAATAGGTAGGGTAGCATTATCAATGTTGTAACCCATGGAATGAGGCTTGCACTTGGAGTAATTATGAACAGACTCGCTGCTAGCCCTATAGGCATATATGGAATTCTTCTCATTAGCGTTGCAGGGAAATACGCAAACAAAACCGTCAGCCATAGGCCAACTTGCAGGGTAAGATATGGGCTTAAAGAGCCTATTTCAGATTGTCTAATAGGACCTAAAATCAATTCATAATCTCCCGATCTGGCAAGGTACATCGCCAAGACAACCTCGCCGACCAAGAAAATCGAGGTCCATTGCATTAGGTCTTGACGCAGGCGGCGGTCTGCAGCCATTAGTCCTTGGACTATTATGATGAACACAAGTAGAGACAGAGCCCCTCCTGGGCCAACATCTGGATCGTTGTTATATTCATACAAGAGAGGTAGCAATCCAGAGGTAACAGCGACGACTGAGAAAATTATTCCACTATTTGCCCGCAGTGATAGCCACATCGACAAGGAAGCTAAGGCAATCATCGAGATGCCTAATTCCCATGATACAATGTTATCAGACCAATCCATCCAGATACTCGATCCAATCAATGCGACGACAAGTGGAGTGAAGGTTGTTACAGACCATCCAAAAGTTGTGACTCCTTTCAGACGCATCAAGTAATAGGTTTGAGCAAGTGCAAGTCCTAGGGTTGCAGCCATTTGAACATAAATAGCGTTAGGAGAAGGTATCCATCCTTCAGTTGTCGGATCCGTGCCTTCCGGAATGAACCAATCAACACCCTGTTCAGCCATGAATCCAACTAGCCACCTTGAGCCCCATAGTGTGCCGACAGCTAAGAAGAAAAATGCAACACCAAGCATGTAGTCGTGAACATTTTGTAGTTCATTACCACCTCTCCTTCTTTGAAATTCAACAAGTGATATTCCTAGGAAACCGGACATCAATCCTCCAAAACCAAGAACAAGGAATTCTGGTTGTCCAGTTTCTTGCCCATCTCCTGGAAATGCTATGCGCAGTAATCCTGCCCAGATACCTATCATTGCTACACCGAAGAGAATCAGTTGTGCAAATTTTTGTAGACTTGTATCAACCATATTATCCGGTTGACCTATTGTTCCAATCTTGACTGTAGGATTTGCAGCGGTAGCTACAGATAGATTTCCTGCTCGTTGCGATATTGTCTTTACGGCATTTGGTCTTCTAGGTCTAGATGGTACTCCGGCCATGTTTCTCGTGAGTGCGTTCAGCAATTCACCTTTTGAATGTTGAGCCGGAAATCGCTTAGAATAACCTTTTAATCAATTATTTCCGCTTCGACAACTTCGTTGATATCTGTATCTTGGTTATATAAGGCATCTTCCTTGTCATCATTTCTCACAAAGGCAACAACAAGAATTATTGAAAGGATAAGAGCAGCGAATATCGATCCATAGACAACGAAATTCATGTTTGAACTCGATGATTCTTCTACTGGCACTAAGACCTCTTCTGTAAGCAAAATATCTACAGACAAAAGACGGCTTGAACTTGTTCCGTCTAATGCTCTGACAGAGAGAGTGTGCTGGTCATGAATCGTTACATTAGGTAGGCGCTCGAATTGATTAACCAAATCTGTATAACTAATCTCTACATTTCCTCCTCCATTGTAGGACAAAATATTAGTCCAAGAATCACGTAAGTCGTTACTCATCCATTGAACAGTGTCTACAGTTTCACTAATCTTGATTGTCATTACAGAACCAGGCCCCATCTCAATGTTACCATTTTTCAATACGGTTTCAGTAACGTTCAGAGTAATGTTGTAGTCAAATGAGTATCTTTGATTGTATTCTGCAGCCTCAATCACGGCTTCTAGTGAATTAACGTGGCCGTGTCCATATACGTTGTTTTGTCTATTTTTTGGAATTAGGTCTTCAGCACATGGCTCATTTGCGCCCATGTAGTGACACTGTCTGTATGTAGCAGTCTCCTGCATTATATTTCTAATATCGAAAGGTGATAAATTGGGATTCGCTTGAAGCATTAAGGCTCCAACGCCTGCTGCTCCAGGAGTAGCCATGCTCGTGCCGCTCTTGGCGGAATACTGGTCACCCGAATTATATTCTACAGACATGATACTACTTCCCATGTAAGCAAGGTTAGGTTTGACTCGCCCTTCCTCTGTAGGTCCTTGGCTTGAGTAAACAGCGATTGAGGTGTCTTTGTCTAATGCTCCAACAGTGATGACATCTTCAGCAGAACCCGGGGTTCCAATTTGGGCACTAACCGCATTATTCCCAGCAGCGATGAAGAGAGCTATTCCAGATCTGACCATTTTGTTTGCTTGTCGATTAACACTATCCTCTTCTGAAGAAGTCCATTCAATTGCTCCCGGTCCTCCAAGGCTCATAGACGCAATCTTGGTATTATACTGATGCATGGTGTCTATTGTCCACTGCATCCCCGCCATAACACCTGAAAAACTTCCCGAACCATCTGCTCCCAGTACTTTGACACCTACTAGGTGTGCTTGTGGGGCCATTCCAGGGTGTTCGTATGTCGGTGCACCGGTTCCTGCAGTTGTACCTCCGCAGTGTGAACCATGACCTTGGTCATCGAAAGGGAATATGTTTCCGCTAGTATCATCGGGGCTGTTTACTGCATCGTAGAAACCCAGAATTTTCGGGTCGTCNGTAGTAGGGTCATCGTCTTGATCATCCAAGCTTGAGTGATTTCCATCTAGTCCAGTGTCAATGATTGCAACAGTTGTTCCAGACCCATCATATCCGGTCTCTGCAAAGGTCATATCCACTCCATGACCTATTCTTGCATCATTATTCGCTATGGTAAGAATTCCATCAAGTTCTATCATCACGACACCAGGAAGTTCTCTTAGCGTCAGTAATTCACTCACAGGCACTCTTCCGGCAAGTGCGTCAATNCCATGAAGAATAAACTGGTGCTNGTAATCAACGTGTTTTTCAAGCATATCTATTTCATCTTGTCCCGGTGTGTAATAGAAATCAATGATGAGGGGCAAAGTATTGTCTTNATCTAGAAAAATTGGATTTTCTTTGTGCAACTCCACCATATCTCCGATTCTGTTTTGATTGCGGTCTAGGGTCGTATCATTCCACCATCCTCGCGGCTCAGAATCTGTTTCTACATCTGCGGAAACAGGTATTGTCGCTATCAATAAAGGTGCTATCCATATCACCAACCCAAAAACTCCGAAGCATCGCTTGTAACCGTTCATTGGCTTCACCTTGTATACGCGAATCTTTGATAGTGTTTGAACTCTGTGTTTGTATGTAAAATCAGCAAAGAAGTGAAAACCGCCATGGTACAGGCCTACTCATGGGGCTTCAAAACTGGTTCAGTAGGGTTTTGATGTCGACATGGTTTAGAGAAATCACGGTGATTGATGTAGAAAATTTACCAACAGATAGAGGCGCTATTATTGTGTCATGGCATCCGGGAGGATTATTTGACAATCTATTGACAAAAGGACTGTTACCTGGCGAGCAAGTAAGATTCAATGGTGTTTTGAAAAGCGATGAACAGTTAGANAGCATCGCACATCAAATTTCGATTGGGAAAAATGTTATTGTTTTTCCAGAAGGTGAATCCCACAATTCTCCNAAGGCTAAGGAAATCCAAGACAGTGCTGCCAGAATTGCGTTAAGGGCAGCAGAATTGTCTGAAAAAAATAAACCTGTGATAATTCCAGTGGGTATACACTACAGCAGAAATCATCTATTCAGAGAGAGAGTAGCTTTGACAGTCGAGAGGCCAATCGAAATCTCAGGGACTATTGAAGAGTTGAGCGATATAATCTCAGGCGAAATCACACGTTCAGCTCTCTCCAAGGATGACTGGAGCGATCGTGAATTGATATGGAATGCTCGGTCGATTATACACGCAGAAAGGAAACNCAAAAATCCAGATATNGCTGATTTCAGTAGTTACGGCGAGGGTGTATTAGGCGCAAGAAGGGTACGTGCTGCTTGGGAATGGTATGCAAAAAATGAACAAAAAAAATGTGAGNANTTAGAGTCAAGAACCAGGAACCATATGTCGATGTTAGAAACGCTTGACCTCAAACCACATCACGTTGATAAGAGGCCGAAGTCAGTAACATTGCGTGGATTTTTGAATTCTATATTTCTATGGTTATTTGCGTGGTCATTTATGCTTGGTTTTGTGACCTTTAGTGCTATAGTTGGTTCTTTTCCTCCATTTTTGTTGGTTGTAGCAATTGACAGAACTATCGGTCCGAGAATGAGGGAAACAAGTAGGGGGGCGCTCAAACTCTACACCGCTTTGATTGTATATCCCATATGGTGGCTTTTGTCAGCATNNGCATTCACATGGGCATTACTTTCGGACTCTAGTCCAATTGCAGGTTTAGCGGACTACAGCATGATAATCGACTTCTTATTTTCACTACCACCTGCTCTAGTTCTGCCTCTAATGATATGGTGGATGCCGACTGCTGGTAAATTACAAATCAAACTTTACTCGAAGGGTAAGTCTTCATGGCGAAGAATGAGGCTGTGGGCGAGGTGGAGGGATTCATCATTGGATTGGAATAAATTGTGTAGTAGTCAACAAATGCTGGCTCAGGACCTAGTTAGTATAGGCGATGGATTAATCCTTCCNGGGGATGAAGANTGGAGGGAACCTCTCCCCGGAAAAGAAGATTATACAATGGTTTCTTTACGGTGAATTTTCCCATTTTATAAGTGCATTACAAAATAAGGGGCAACGCTGATAGGGTTAGTCACTCTAACATCATCAGGTTGGTGGGGCTTGTGGTTGGTGAAGACTTCGTATCAATGATTCCTCCTGCACCAACAGAAATTTGGTCTGCTAACGTAAATGGACAACAACAANAAGTAATTGCAAAGTCGAATTCGATACTGCTTGATGTCTTGAGAGACAAAACTGGATGCCTCGGCGTGAAGAGAGGTTGTGATATGGGTACTTGCGGTTGTTGCACTGTAATGATCGATGGAGTCCCTAGACTTTCATGCCTAACCATGGCTCATGATGTTAGCGGTTCGGAAATAATAACCGTCGAGGGATTGGCAGATGGGTCGCATCTTGCGCCTATTCAGCAATGTTTTGCAGACCACGGAGGATCTCAATGTGGTTTTTGTACGCCCGGATTTCTAGTAGCATCTCAAGCATTACTAAACAACAATTGTAATCCAACAGAGAAGGAAATAGCCTGTGCAATTGAAGGCAATCTGTGTAGGTGTACCGGGTATCAACAAATAGTCCAATCCATACAAGCTGCTGCAGCGATTCACAGGGGAGATGCAGACGCAGTTGCTTCTAATAATGCGGCACATTCAGACCCACACCCCAGCGGTCCAGAGATTTAGGTGTAGGCATGAGCAAAGATTACGTTCAGCAAGCAGGCATGAGCAAAGATGTTCGTGTCGATGGAAAAAGAGTCGCAGGGAAAATGCGATTCAATCCTCCCGGCTCAGGAGGAGCAAGGCCTGAGATGNCTGAGCGCGATTTAGAATTTATTCCGGAACTGGAGGGTGGAAATGAAGCCCAACCAGCAGGTGGGCACTTCCAAGATAGTTACCGCACAGGAACTACTGTAGGAAAAAGGACTCCTTTAGTCGATGCTAATGCAAAAGTTACGGGTCANGCTTGGTATGGTGATGACATAAGGTTGCCCAACGAATTAATTGGAAGAATTGTAAGGTCGCCNTATCACTATGCAAAGGTAAAGAGCATAGACACAACAAAAGCAGAAGAATTACCGGGTGTAATCGCCGTATCTACTGGTGTGGATGCGCCAAGTAAATTCGGGGTTTTGCCTGTAACAAAAGACGAGCATGCGATGGCNGTTGAGAAGGTTAGGCATGTTGGTGATTTGGTTGCATGCGTTGCAGCTGTTGATGAAGAGACCGCTAGACATGCAGCAACTCTAATTGAGGTTGAATATGAGGTCCTAGATGCAATTCATGATCCAAAGAAAGGGCTCCTCGATGTGGATGAACCAATTCATTGGCGAGGCCCGTACCACATTGGTTCAACAAATGTCCAAAAAAGAGTATTCCAAGAATTCGGAGANAGAGATAGTCTCGAGGAAACCACCACTGCATTCCACAACGGTAAGTGGAAATTTATGGGTGTCAACCACGGGTTTACAGAACCNCACGCTGTNGTNGCCCATTGGGATCCNAATGGACGTTTACAGTTGTACACCCCTCAACAGGTNCCGCACTATGCTCACAGAGCATTAGCAACCGTTCTTGAGGTGCCAATGCATCAAATAAACGTGATTCGTACGTTTGTTGGCGGTGGATTTGGAGGAAAATCTGATCCATTCCCACACGAAATGTGTGCTGCGATTCTAGCGAGAAAAGCAGGCAAACCAGTTAGAATAACTTTTGACAGAGAGGAGGTATTTTGGGTTAATCGCGGAAGACACCCCTCGCACATCGAAGTGAAGATAAATGCAAATGACGATGCGAANATTTCTGGGTTTGAGATCGATGCACTCATCGATGGGGGTGGTTTCGCATCGTTCGGACACGTTACTTCGTATTACAATGGCGTTCTTGCTACAGCACCTTATGAGCTTGGTTCGTTTCATTANACTGGAGCGAGGGTTTGGACCAATAAACCAGCAAGTGGTGCAATGAGAGGTCATGGAGCGGTCAACACTANGTGTGCTATAGAAGTAGGTCTAGATGATATTGCTGAAAAATTGCAAGTAGATCCCATTGATCTTCGTCTGGCTAATCTATTGCCACCTCACTCCAAAACGATAACCGGTTTCAGAATAACCTCAAATGGTATGCGCCAAGCACTGGAAAGNGTAAGGGAAGGTAGTAATTGGGATGAGAAATTCCGCAAATTACCTCTTGGCAAAGGAATTGGTATAGGATGTGGTTTCTTTATTTCAGGTTCGGGTTTACCNATCCACTGGGACCCTCACAATTTCCCTCATGCAACAGTTCACTTGCAAATCGATATGGACGGAGGTGTAACAGTTCATACGGGAGCGGCTGATATAGGACAAGGCTCTAGTACAGCGGTTGCTCAGGTAGTTGCTGAAGTACTTGCATTACCCTTGGAGATGATTCATGTCCGGTCCCATGAGAGTGACACGAGTCCGGTAGACCTAGGTTCATATTCTTCAAGAGTTACTTTCATGAACGCAAATGCTGCGATAGGAGCGGCTCTTGAGATACGACAAAAACTTCTCAATGCAGCAGGAGAAATACTCGAACTTCCACCAGAAAAATTAGTCCTAAATGACAGACGGATCTACTTCAAGAAAGACCCGAAGATCGGGGTTTCATATCTTGATGCATTACACAAATCTCAGGAGGATATTGGTGCTTTAATAGCAAGTGGTGCATACAGAACTCCACCGATGGGCGGGATTCATAAAGGCGCAGCAGCAGGTTTAGCACCCGCATATTCCTTTTCTGCTTATGTAGCAGAAGTAGAGGTTGATGTCGACACTGGGCTGATTAAATGCACAGATGTTTGGGCTGCACATGATTGTGGAAAAGCGTTGAATCCTTTGGCAGTTGAAGGGCAAATAATTGGTTCTTGCCACATGGGCTTAGGACAAGTGTTGTCTGAACAAATGGTTTACGGAAGAACAGGCCATTTACAGAATCCAAATTTCCTCGAGTACAAGATTCCAAGCGTCCATGAGATGCCTAATGTAACTCCTATAATCATTGAATCATGCGACCCGGAAGGTCCCTTTGGAGCTAAGGAAGCGGGAGAAGGTCCGCTTCTGCCAATTCTTCCGGCTGTTGTCAATGCTGTTTATGATGCGATAGGTGTGCGAATTAACGACCTGCCATTGACTCCAGACAAGGTTTGGGCTGCGATTTCGAAGAAAATGAAAAAAGAAAAACTGGATGATGCAAAAGACCTGCCAATTCCAAGATTAGATTTTTCTGAACTCCAAAAGAAATTGATTGAAAGGTCTGCTGAGCACAAACTAAGAGATGCCCGTAGGCAGAGAAAAGAAGACGAGGGGCCATATCTCAACGGAGTCTTGTTTGGATTAGACCCAACATTACCGCCTGAGGAGCAGGATGAAACCTGGAAGATTTCAGTCAAGCCAGACTCCAGCCAAATAGACAATCTCGGTCTTGCAGGCACCGCATGGACCAAAAAGGAGCAAAGGCACATGGAGGTTGGAAAATAATGTTGATGCCCCCATTCGAATTACACAGGCCAAAATCAGTTTCTGAGGCATGCGAAATCGCGAAGCAAATTATGTCAGCAGGAGAAGAATTCGATTGGATTGCTGGTGGAACAGACCTTATTCCAAATTACAAGTGGCACATAAATTCCAAACCTCATGTAATTTCCCTAGCAGGTATCGATGGGATATCAAATATTTCAATGACAGAAATCGGGTGTATGGCTCGACTACACGACCTTTCGGAATCAAGTGAAGTACATCCAATTGTTGCAGAGGCTGCTAGTAAGGTGGCATCCTCATTGATAAGAAGAAATGCAACACTTGGGGGTAATCTATGCTTGGACACTAGATGTTTCTGGTTTAATCAGACAGAAGAGTGGAGAAGTAGTATTGATTGGTGCCACAAGTGTGATTGCGGAACCGGTGCAGATTGCAGAGTAATTCCAAATCAGAATGAGTTATGCGTTGCCACTTACCAAGGCGACATAGCACCAACATTGATGGTTCTAGACGCAAGCGTTCATCTTATCGGTCCTAATGGAACCAGAATAATGCCACTCGTGGAATTTTATAAGTTAGATGGAATGACTAGAAACGTTCTACAGCCAGGAGAATTTATGCTAAAAGTAACGCTACCTAAAGACGTTGCAGATTGGATAGGTTCGTATCGTAAATTAAGGGTTAGAGATTCTTGGGATTTTCCAGAAGCCGGAGCAGCAGCAGCATGGAAAAAAGGCGATCGCTCAACCTTACGAGTAGCAACAACAGCTCTGGAAAGTATCCCTAGGAGGCACGATTTAGAGGTTGCAGAATCGGATGGAGACGTGAAAGCAATTTGTGATGCAGTGTTTAGGACTACAAAACCAGTCAACAATACATCACTACCTCCCAGATATCGTAGAAACATGGTAAAAGTCCTAATCAAACGAGCATGTGAGGAATTATCATGAGGCGTCTGGTTCCACTAATTCTTGTGATTTCTTTGTTCGCAATACCAGTTTCGTCACAAGTTCCCAGTCCAGATATTCAATGGACGGCAGATTGGGAAATTGACCAAGATGTTGCGATCATGGATTTGGATTCCGACACTTACAGATTCGAGTTATCATTAGAATTTTGGATAAATAACAACAGGGCAACGCCGATAGAGGTAGATTTTGAAGTCAGTTTTGAGGAGATTGAATTCGAGGTGGATGAGCCGGGTCAGGTAAGCATTTCAGGCAATTCAAATGAGACATTCGACCTAAAGATAACAGGTTCTGGACAATCACAAGATGGTATGTTGTACAATGCAGATGAGTTTACAGAAACTGTAACACTTCAAATGATTGAGATGATTGGTGGTCAAGCTGCTGATTCTTCCCGCGAGATCACTCAAGATCTTGAGTTTTCTCAAATTTTTGATATGCGTGTGAAGTATGAAATGTCAGGATTAACCTCTGAAAATGCCGAATTTTCAATTAAGGCAGGAACCTCTAAATCGATAAATGTACAAGTCTTCAATCTCGGTAATACGGATGATGCGATAACAAAGTACAGCGTTTCCTCGTCAAGATGTCCTCTATTAGACGACTCTTTTGAACCCGCTTCCTCATTACCGATGCCTATCAATCCGGCTTCGAATGTAGATGATGGTCTATTTTTTGGTACTCTAGAAGTAAAAGCGTCAGCTAGCCACCCGACTAAGGAATGCAAGTTAGAGTTCTCAGTTTACTCAGAGGCGACTAGTTACTCGAGTTATGCAACTTTAACCATCGATGTTGAGGCTGTGGAAAATGAAGTAGCAGATGATACAGATACAAACGAAGGCTCTGATATAACAGAAACAAAAGAATTAGAATCGGAAAGCACTTCACTTCCAGCGATTTCTTCCATATTATGTATATTTATNACGTGTATTTGCGCAGTTATTCGGCGTGAAAAATAGGAAATTTGCTTTTTTTCGTTGTTGATATTCCTTAGTTTAAGATGATACTGAACTCATTTGCCAAGTCAAACAGCGATAATCTATATGAGTGGGTTGAGGTTGGGAAAATTGCTACGTTGACTGTTAGGCGTTTTTTCAAGGGTGTTAGGATATGGCAGAAGAAGGTTCAACCGGAATCAAGTTAGAAACTTGGCTTTTGGTAGGATTTATCGCCGCAATGTTACTTTCGACCACGGTGATTATTATCACTTCATCAGACAAAACCACGGTCTATTCTGCGTACGTTACCGATGAGGAACAGAACGTTCAATATCAACAAGTCTCTGCTATGAGAGACGCACTTGGCGAAGACGGTATGGATTACGTCATAGCTAACACAATGTCCACTCCAATGCTTGTTAACGATTGGAGAGAACCCCACCGAACAATGTTGATTATTGCAGCACCAGAGAAACCCTTCGATAACGCAGAAGCAGATGCGATTCATGATTTCGTTACCGAAAAAGGTGGAAAAGTGATAATCGCTGCAAATTCCACCAATGCTCAAACTGTAGCCGATAAATTCGGAGTGAAGTACTTTGATGCACCAGTAGTAGATCCAAATAGATATTACGAAGTTGCAAGATTAGGCGAAGCCGAACCTGCTGATTCTAGGAAATTGTGGACTGTTGCGGGTGTAAACAAAGTTTGGGAGGACCAATTCGAGCGAAGACCCTACTGCAGTGATAAATCACTTCAAGACAGTGACACTTACGGCAACTGCGCACTTCCGGTGTTATTCCACAGGCCGACTGCAATTCAGGTATTGCCCCAAGAGGATTCATCTCGCAATGTCAAGATATTAGCCCACGCATCAGGCTCTGCCTTCATAGCAAGAGAAAGTACGGATGCCAACGACCCAGATAACCCAATTCTTGGCGGTAACAATACCGGTTTGATAATTAGGTTGGATTATGCAGGTATTGATGCAATCGATCAAGTCAAAGGAGTAAAAGAAGGTAATGTAAAGGTCACAGGGAGCATCGTTTTCGTCTCAGACCATTCTGTTCTTGCAAACCATTTGTGGGATATTGCAGATGCTGAAGTTACAGGAAAACAACAATGTGGCACAGTCTATTATGGAGACAGAGCATGTTGGGATTCTCTTCTATCATCTGATAATGGAAGCGGTACTGATTGGAATGGAAATGAAGACTACTTTGTAACACTAATCAGGGACATGATGGAGCATGAAAATGATGATATTTCTACCGTCATAACGAGTAAAAACGACAATTTCTACATAGTATTCGATGAATCTAGACACGTCACTTCAGTGATGTCCTCCCCCTTCACAGAAGCGATGGGAGCGATAGTCATGTTGACTAGCGATACCTTGTTAAAATGGCTGATTGTTCTTAACTTAATGGCACTGCTATCGATTGCCATAATGGTGGTTCCAGAGAAGGAGAATTGGAGACATGTATTCGACCTTACCAGATTCCGTGAAAGGCCGAATAAGGTAGATCCAAACATGTACTTACAGCGTGTACGAGAGGCAATGATGTCCAAAGTACGCCAATTTAATGACCTAACCAGAGATGAGATGGCAAGAAAAACACCCGGCGAGATTCAGTCAATGGTCAAAGACCCTCGCCTAATTGAGCTGTTGTACTCACAACAGAGATCATATTCCAACGAAGAATTAAGGCAGTTACTGCAACAAATTCGTCGTTGGGGAAAATAAACTAGGAGGTAAAAAAACATGCAGCCAGCACCCCCCCCACCCCCCNCNGCCCCCCCNGCGCCGGCACCACCTGCACCAGCAGCCCCAGCAGC
>PBGS01000017.1 GCA_002720115.1 Methanobacteriota archaeon | reverse complement strand
GGAGAATCTGAAATCTCTGAAATCAAGTCTTCAGGCTTACCAGGGTACATTTCTTTCAACTTTATTGCTAACCTCTGCGTTGCATCAATCGGTATTGGTAGTGATAGGGACCACCACAGATTAATTGTTTCTAGAAGTAACTGTGCAGCAACCGGATCTGCAGAATTTCCCATAGTTGTTGCTATATTACAGGAAGTCTTTACTTTCTTTATGGGGCCAAGAGCAGTAACAAGAGCAGCCATTCCTATAACCCCTGCTTTTGGTTCATCTCTGCGAACATCGACTCCTTTGGACTCCAGTTCAATTCGATACTCAGCAGAACTTGTGACGCAAAAAACTTCTTTTCTTTCTGCTTGGGAAGACATACCAGCTAATACGAGAACTTCTCCACCCTCAAATAAATCCAAAATTGATACAGCCATTTCATGCTGCCCCTCAGGTGTCATCGGTTGTGCATCCCCGGTTAGAGTGAAAATGTCCTCATTTTCTATTTGTACTCTGGACAGCATTACATGTGGAGGTGTCAATAAACCATTTTCGTCCAACTTTGCAAGGGGCGGGAGTGCAGGGTGAATTAATCTAGCGACTGGCTCAGCGTCAAGTTCTAAATTCACTGCGTCAACTGCTAGCTTCCCAACATCACCAACGCCAGGCATAGCAATAATGAGTGTGCTACCTTTCGTCGGGGCTTGTGAAATCCAATCGATGAGTACACCCATGGGGCTATCACCGAGTTTCGACGCAGTATAATGATTCGCATCATTCCTCTTCGCCAGGTGTCAATGTTGGGAGTGTTTCTGCCCAACCGTCTTCCTCAACACCCTCGAGTTTTCTTCGCAAGTGTGCACGCTTGTCTTCTGGAGACCATTTTAGTGGCGCTGCGGCTGTGGATGTCCCTCCACAGGTTGGACAAACTGTTGAGAGGCTGTAATAACCACAGTCATTGCATCTCTGCATCATCTGACGCGCCATTTCACTCCCTCTCGGCTTCTGCAGTACCACCTGCAGCCTCAATAACTTCGATACATGCATTGGTCGCATTAGTCCATGCATCTTCTGCCGTTTTGAAGTCAGGAGCTTTGAGGTCGATTCTGTATGACGGTGCACCATCGTAGTGGCAGGTTACTGTAAGTTCTGATTCATTATCAGAGATATTCTCTGCGGCAATTAGTGCATTTCGTATCACTTCTATTCCGTCAGATTGATTCACTTTTAGTATGAATTTACCTCTAATCTCAACGGTATCTGGAATGATGTTCTTCACGGCCATCTCAATAAAAGCCTCAATCCAGTCACCTTCGTAGCCGATCTCAGTAAGCGATTCCGGGGTTTTTGCGGCCTCTTCAAATGCACCGTAGAGTGTCAAGAATGATTCTGTCAAATCGGCTTGATATTCCGCATGTTCTTGCTTTGACCAACCTACTTGTTCAGCGAGTACATTGAGTAATTGTTTCGCTCTTTCCTCATTTTTCCACTCAGCGAGTCTATCTCTCTTTCTCTCCTCACTAACAGACTTAAGAGAGAGTTCAAGGGATTTGTTGTCATTTCTAGTCCTAAGGACTTTACAGATCAGTCTTTGACCAGGACGAACGAATGCTCTGATATTTTTTACCCACCCACTGGCGATTTCACCAATGAAAATGAAGCCATCAATGCCATCGTATTCGTCTAGTTCGACATAAGCTCCATTCTGTTTAACTTCTCTAACAACCGCAACGACCAATTCTCCCTCGCTTGGGCCGTTTTCTAAAAGATTCTTTGCCATGGAGGACTCGCCTCCAATTAATCTAGGGTTTCGACAACACTGCAGCCGACAAGGTTAGCTTTACCCCCAGAAGGGTTAGTCTGTAAAGAACCACAAACGGCACAGACTACTGGGGTTGTTGCTCTTGAATAAATAATGCTCTCATGGGAGCAGTCGCGGCATGATATTTTCAGGAATTTTGCTCTCATGTCTAACACCTCAGTTGTCTACAAGTTCGAATTTCTTTGCACGCTGGCAAGGCGCATAGTGAGCCTTGCCTGTTTCAGTGCAGCGGAATAGGATGTTTACTCTCTTTGTTGGCTTTTCGCGACCATCTGGTTTTGGACGTGGGAAACCNCGGTAACCAGCCATAACTCTGCGGAAGCGGCGCTGACCCCATTTAAGTTCACTAGCCCTCTTCTTTTTGACACGTTCTACAGTGTGCATGGTGTGCTTACCCGCACTTGGGCTGTAGCGCTTAACTTGCCGTGGCATCTTTACCATAGTGTCACCTTGAGCATTCGGGCCACACGAGTCCTCTATTTAGTGCTGACGGATTGAAAGTTTACCAGAATCGACACACTGAGACAAGTAATACCGGTCATGTTGATAAGTCCTCTAGTCGCCGCAATTAGTATGAATCCGATGCTAGATGCGGCCATTTGGTTTTGGGTTCCTTTGTGTGCAATACCACTTGGGATATGGCTTTCCGTGAGTGGAAAATCAAAATTTTGGGGCAAATTTTTAGCTGTGATTGGGCTTATTCTTGTTATGATTTCATCTTGGACGGTACCTGAATCAGACTCTAGCGCTGGTGGCCATTTAATATTGACAATATCCGCACCAACGATACTTATGTGTTGGGGAATACAAGGAATGATTTTTGGAGGTAATGTCCCCGTCGGTCGTTTAGACTCATCAGCAAGATGGAGTGGAGCGGTAGCAACTTTCGGAGCGATTGGAATTTTTTGCCTTATGCATTGGTATAATCTCACACCAGTNTGGAGAGATGGTTTAGTGAACCCTTTTTGGATTGTGTTTTGGCCGACCTTCTTACTATTTTCGACCTCATTATGCTCTGCAGCCGCACTGGCTCTCAAATTATATGGAAGTAACAGGAATACTGAGTCTCTGAAGTTATTGTNCCTGTCGATTCTAATGAGTGTAGTAGCAATCATNGCAATGATTTTTGATGGTTATCTTACTACCGCAGCAGANTTCAGAGATTACCTTTGGTTAGCCGCAGCAGATATTTTTGGAACCCTTGTTGGGATTTCTTTGGCCATTGCTGCTTTTGCGGTTGTAATTTGGTCCTACGAAAATTCACTCTCTGAGCCTCAAGATTCTTCACCTCCTTCCCCAGAGGAAATTGAACATGTGGTATCCTTAGCGGTTTCAAATATAGGTGGNGAAGAGGAATGAATCAGAAAAGGTCTTCTGTTGCTCCTATTGTCATTGCTGCTCTTCTTCCAATAATCATACTTGTAACAATCGACATCTACCTCAACAGTCATTTTCACAATGAGTCATTCAAACGGTTTGGAAATGCCATATTAACATCCTATGTGATTGTAGGAATTATATTGATTGGCAATCTCTTCTTTTATGCNGATTCACGTCATCGTCCTATGGCACCATTCGTTGGAATGATATTCGCATTAGCATTCGGATTGTTGATCGGCTGGGCTTTGATTTCAAACGATGACTTGTTGTTGGAGGCAAATAGCGGACTTAGAGCACAAATGCTATCAAACATCGTTCATTTCTTAGTAAGTGGAACAGCAATGGCATTGGCGTCTGTTCTGGCTATTGGAGCGACATTTGCTGCAATAACTGGGCGCGAGAGAGGTCTTCTCTTCGAAGAAGAATAAATTTTGTTTACCCGTTTATTTGATAAAGGGACGGCTGGTGGGCCGGTCGTTAGGTGTTATAATGTCCAAGGGTACTCCATCTATGGGTAAGAGACAAAAAACCACTCACATTCGTTGTCGTAGGTGTGGAAGGAATTCCTATCACAAACAAAAAGCAGTATGTTCTGCATGCGGATATGGAGCTACTGCAAGAATGCGCTCTTATGGTTGGGCGAAAAAAACTCACCGCCCCTGAAAATACTATTGAAGNATGGAAAGGCCTGTAAAGCCTCAGCGATTAGGTTCCATTGGGCGAGATAGATGTGTGGAATAATCGGTCTCGTTGGAAGACGTGGCTACCATATTAACCAGCTGCTATACGATGGGTTAACAGTACTGCAACACAGAGGCCAAGATGCAGCCGGAATAATGACCGAACACAACGGTAAATACCACCTNAGAAAGTCAAATGGCTTGGTAAAAGATGTATTTTTCAAACGTCACATGCAGAACCTTCTGGGTTCTGTAGGAATAGGACATGTAAGGTATCCAACTGCAGGTTCTTCCTCAGCAGCAGAAGCACAGCCATTCTACGTCAATTATCCGTTCGGAATCTCACTCGCACACAACGGAAACCTGACAAATGCAGATGAAATTAGATCACTACTTATCAGCGACTATAGACGCCATGTAAACACAACTTCTGACTCAGAATTATTGCTCAATTTGTTGGCTATGGAATTACATTCACGCACTCCCAACCTCAACATNAACGGAGAGTCACACATCGATGTGAATACTATCTTTGGATCTGTATCTGCTTTACACGAACAAATCTCTGGCGGTTATGCTTGCGTAGCATTAATTTCAGGATACGGCATTCTAGCATTCCGTGACCCNAATGGCATAAGACCATTGATTTTTGGTAGCAGAGATGTAGAAGGCGAAAAAGAATGGATTGTCGCAAGTGAATCTGTAGCAATACATGCACTAGGATTTGAGGTCGAAAGAGACGTAGAACCTGGCGAAGCTGTTTTCCTAACCTCNAACGGCNAAATCTTTACACATCAATGTGCAAAACAAATTAATCATTCTCCCTGTATTTTCGAACATGTGTATTTCGCAAGACCAGATTCTATAATTGACGGCATTTCTGTTTATCAAGCGCGATTGAATCAAGGACAGAGGCTCGCCGAGAGGATAATTGAAAATTTTCCGAATCATGATATTGACGCTGTNATACCCGTCCCCGACTCGGGGAGATACGCAGCTTTACAGATGGCAGACACACTGGGAGTAGAATATCGTGAAGGATTCGTCAAAAACCGGTATATAGGGCGTACATTTATTATGCCGGGACAAGCGATGAGAAAGAAATCTGTAAGGCGTAAGTTAAACGCTATTCCTCACGAGTTCAAAGGTAAGAATGTCTTACTTGTAGATGATTCAATTGTGCGAGGAACAACGTCCGCACAAATTGTAGAGATGGCTCGAGAGGTAGGAGCCAACAAGGTCTATTTCGCCTCTGCTGCACCTCCTGTTCGCCACCCGAACGTGTACGGTATTGACATGCCCGCTGTAAGTGAATTTATTGCAAACGGTAAATCAGTAGATGAAATTTGTAATGAAATCGGAGCTGATAGGTTATTCTATCAAACATTGGATGATCTTGTTGAAGTCACTAGTATGAATGGTGACCAAGCGTGGGATACAAGTTGTTTCAATGGAGAATATGTGACTGGTGATGTTTCTCAAGATTATCTAGACGTGTTAGAGGCNGCTAGAAATGATTCAGCAAAATCAGCGAGTTATCTGTCGGACGAAATAATCGGCCTTCACAACGATGAATGAAAACAGCGTACTCCTTACACTCCACTTGCCGTGTAAAGTATATTCTATTGTCGACTATGNGAAGATGCATTTCTCATCGATGTAATTGAATTTAAAAATTGTATGCATGGGTATCATGAATGATGGCTGTTGTGCCTACACCATGCCACTCACTGTGCCAATAGTCAGCAAGTTTGCCACATCTGCAACTATTACAGCCGTTTCGAGTGGCATCAACATTGCATACGGCCAAAGTGATGGAAAATTGNTTGTAGGGCANGAAGAAATTATTCTATCTCCAATTAATTGTCTGTATGAATTACCGCTTGGTGACTTAATAGTTGGAACCAATGAGTCACTACAGATTTTTAGAGATGGAAAAGAGATATCCTCTAGTTCTCACGAGACGGGTATAGATTCAATTGATGGATACGGCGATTTTGCAGTTGGAATTGATGGTTTAGGCAGAGCACATGTAATAGATTCTGAGGGGGCAACAACCCCTATCCCAGAGAGTTCAGTTCTTTTCGCAAAAGTGGGTAAGAATATTGCAATTGCTAGTGAATCAGGTAAAGTATGCGTCTACTCACATGGCGGGCAAAAAATCTGGGAAAGGCCAATGAGAGGCGATGTTGGAGAACGTATTACTGCGCTTGGTTGGGATGATGAAACCTTAATTGTAGCACGGGAAGGGCACGGCCTAGTGCCNGGAGAAGAAGAAGCACTGGAAGTCGAATACTGGAAGTCTTCGGAGCTGGTCCGAAGGTTTGATGTCAAAAATCGTGTTATATCAATCGACGGCCCGTGGTTAGGTTTGGACATGGGTGGAGTAATGCATGGAGATAAAATCGTAGCAGAATTAAATCACCCTGCTCACANAATGAAATCGAGGGGTGATTCTGTACTTGTGTGTTCATGGTTTCATCTACATTCTATTTCTAGAGATGGATTAGAATGGTCTGTTGAAACACAAGGAATGGCCGAACATCTATCATGCAACAAAGACGGAACAGCCGTTCTAATCGCAGGTAGCGATCAAAATGATTACACAGAATCTGAACCGGTTGTTCTTATCGATTCTACGGCAACTCCTACTAAATCGGTGGAAGAAGATACAGCACTAGATGATTGGGCGCAGGCTCCGACAATTGAGATAGATGCAGACGAATTGTATGGAGANNCAAAGAGTTTGGANGATATAGCAGGAATAGAGCCTACAAAATTGGACGATACTACAAACCTGCTTGATGCACTCAACGACGAAATTGAATTTGAATCTTTTACAGAAGAGGAGGATGACCTCATGATGGCATTATCATTGGATGCTGAGGAAATAATTTCTCCTAGACCAGATGCAGGTGGTGACCAATCGGTTAAATCCTCAGAGGATGGTACTGCCATTGTAACATTGGATGGTAGTGCTACAGAAGATCCTCAAGAAAGAATTGAATCGTGGTCTTGGGTTGATAGTAACGGAAAAGAGGTTGCGAATGTAGCGACAGTTAGAGTTCGGCTTGCGGTNGGTAACCACCGCATGGAATTGAGAATAAAAGATCGTGATGGTAGGTGGTCTTCAGATTCTATAGACATAAGGGTTGAGTAGAAGATGGTATCATCACCCATTGTATCCCAATTTATTGTGACCGCACTGCAGCAGAGATGTAGTGTAGTAACAAATCCAGACAATGGAGAGACAGTAATTATCGACGGCGGGGGCGATTCAGACAGAATAATTCAATGGATAGATTCTGGGATTGGAGAGCCAGACAATGAGATTGGGCAGTACTCTGGTCTGCGAAAAGTTGTGGCCCTGATTAATACCCACGCACACTTCGACCACAGCGGGCATATCCCTTATTTCAAAGACCACTATTCTCTTGAATGGTGGCTACATAAAGACGACTTTTANCTACAAAGTCTAGTTCAAGAGTCCGCGAAAAGATGGGGCTTTTCATTACCGAAACCNGCGGTAGCCGAGAACACTTGGGAGCACGGAGAGATTCATACATTTGGCGGAATGGATTTTGAGATAATCCATACACCTGGGCATACTCTTGGAGGTTGTTGCTTACGCTTACAGGTCGATGATGGCCCTGACCATTTGTTTGCAGGAGACACCCTTTTCCAAGGTTCAATAGGTAGAACAGACCTGCCAAATTCAGGTGGGAACATGGATTTGCTATTACGCATGATAAAAGAGAGACTTTGGCCATTGGATGATGACACAATTGTGCATCCTGGTCACGGCCCAATAACTACGATTGGCCAAGAAAAATCAACTAATCCATTCCTAAATGATTCATTTAGGGGTCGCGGTGCTTGGTTGTAGTCAAGCCATCATCGATGAGAATGTTGACTCCAATACCGGAAGTGCTTCTTCCCAAGTGGCAACAATACCGTAGTCAGCGTGTGCAAATATTGGTGCATCAGCGTCCTTGTTTACAGCTACGATGTACTTTGAAGATCTCATCCCAGCAAGGTGCTGAATTGCTCCGGATATTCCAACTGCGATGTACAGATTTGGGTTGACAGTCTTGCCTGTTTGTCCTACTTGCATGGAGTGTGGTATGTCATCCCAAGTGTCAACNGCAGCCCTCGATGCTCCAACTGCCGCTCCTAATGTGTCAGCAATCTTTTCTAGATGAANAAAATTTTCNGGACTACCCATTCCTCTACCTCCTGATATGATGATATTTGCCTCTGATACATCGAGTCTTGTGGATGCACGAGCGATTATTTCCTCTACAGCAGTGGCAACATCACCGGATTGGTCGACCACTGANACATTGGCTGCGCCAGATGATGCAGCGGTGAATACATTGGCTCTGACTGAAATAGCTGTATCTCCAGAAATAGCGACTGTTTGCATTGCTTTCCCGGAGTAAATAGGGCTTGTTAGATTCATGCCATCTATCGAGACAACATCCTGCACCACAGATAATCCTCTTCTTGCAGCCAATCTGGCGGCAATATCCTTTGATTGNGGAGTTGCTGCTGTTAGAATAACTCCTGAAGGAGCAGCAGCGTCGATTGCTGCTGCCCAGGAAGCAGCATCATAATTTGAAAAGCAGTCCCCTTTCACTGCGATTGTTTTGGTAACGCCTTCGTATCCAGCACCATCAGCAATTGCAGCATCAGTGCANGGAACTACAACTGTTGGTGTTGTTCCCAGTGCTATTGCTGCGCTTACNAACTCGCCGGTTACNTCTGCNATTGTTCCTTTGTTTGTTTCTGCGATTATTACACTCTCTGACATTTTTTCACCTCAAATTACGTTTGCCTCGTCTCTCAGTAGCCTTGCTACTTGCTCTGCAGATGAGCCCCCCTCGAACTTCTTACCAGCGGGCTTTGCAGGAGGAGGATTTTGTGAAATGATTGTAACTGTTGATGCAGGTGCGGAGCCACTTACTACGTTTACCTGGGCTCTTTTTGCCATCATGATACCCTTTACATTTGGTTTTCTAACTTTCAAACTTCCCTTGTCACATGAGATTACGGCATTACCCGGAACAGAAACTTTTGCAGAGCCTCCCTCCATTGGAGTGTTTACTGTTAAGCCACCATCAAATGAAGCATCAGTTGTGTTTGAAACACTCGCCCAACCTAGTCTCTCTGCGACACCGGGACCTGTTGACCCAGCGCCAGTGTCGGCTGCAGTCTTACCACAGTATACAATTTCTGCTCCCAGTCCAGTTATAGCCTGTGCGAGAGCTGTTTGAATACCGTTTGAATCAATTTCTGTCCATGAATCATCCCAAACGCGCACTATTTCGTCCACTCCGATCGCCTTCGCATCTTTGAGAACTTTATCTGCATCAGCGGGCCCGAGAGTAAGTGCTGTGACTGTACCTCCAGCAGCCTCTTTGTGCTGCAGGGCAGTTTCGATTGCGAATTCATCATATGGGCTGATTACCCACTTGACTGCTGATAAGTCTACACGGTCTCCACTAACTACAATTCTTGCATTGGTGTCNGGAACTCTTTTCACTAGTACAACGATATTTGGCATACACAATNCACCTACTCATTTTGGGGTTNAACCGCCCNAGTAAAACCCCGTTGATGAACCTTGTTACTTCGTAATCTNGTTGACTTTGTCAAGNGTNTCAGGATTTGCNTCAAAATATTCTGAAACAGNAGCAAGTCCTCGAGATATCCCATCGGCTATTCCCATTTTTGCATCCAATGGGTGAAGTGTCCCNTCCATGACCGCATTCCTAAATTCATCGAGGTTAGTCCATGTACTCGGGCTTCCGAATTTNGGGTTTGGAGTAACGATTATTTCTCCGAATTCAGGTAAAACTACATGCTCTGCGAGTTCATAAATTGGAGAATTTTCGTCTTTAGGATCAAGATAAGCATGCTTTTGCATTTTTTTCCGTAATTGTTTTTCATTGTCATGAATCAATATTGCTCCGCCTGGATCAGATTTACTCATCTTGTGATCGAAACTCTCCATTCTAGAGCCACTCGACTTAAGNGATGAAATTATTGGGGTATGAAGACATGTTGCTTTGTCCCAGCCATANTTACCTGCAACATCACGCATNAACATGTGTGCCTTTCTCTGGTCCATTCCGCCTATCGCTACGTCGATTTCTAATTCAAAAATATCACTTGCTTGCATCGCAGGATAGAAAAACTTGGATAAATCATGGTCTGATGAGGCTTCATCCCTGCCCATGATGGTGAATGTCTTTCGAACCATTGCTAAAGTTGCTCCTTTNGAGCANCGCAAAACTCTGGCCCAATAATCACCACTATCCATTAAATCCGATGCGTAAGAAAACCTCAATTCTCCAGGGCCATCGCCTTCTGGAGGATAACCCAATAATGCTCTAAATGTCTCTTCCATATATTTCGCAGTAAGTTGTATATCTTCCATACTCCCGTTAAACTTGTCGTTAATCCAGGCATGCCAGTCTGCCAAGAAGATTAAAACATTCACNTCTGCATCTAACATTCTTTTTAGTTGTAATGAGAGGACCTTCCATCCTATGTGTGCTTTTCCAGATGGTTCAAAACCAACATAACATCTGATAACACCGTCTCCTCCAGCTGAAGTCTGATCAGCGATACAATTCACCAGATGATCAATGCCTACNGACTCTTCGACGTGGCCAATGATNAGTTTCAACCGTTCCAATTCGNNGGCACTGAGTTCTGCCACTCTGGGACATCGCTCAATGAGACTATCCGTAGTCACCATACATATTCCTCAAAGAAGATCATTCAATTTNTTGACTTTACCCTCGGATGGGGCNACGCCGTCTTNAATCATTTTTTCTAGTTCAGCAATCATNGCGTGNGCTTTNTCGATAGTTTCCTGTGTAACAGAACTTGACATTTCTATTGACTTGTGAGCCATTTTGATAGCNGATTTGGCTTTCGAGAATTTTTTAGCCTGTTCTTTTGCTTTATCTCCACGCTGCTTTGCAGAGTAACCTGTTGCAGAATCTAGGAATGAAGACCATCTTGATCTTGCTTGCATGGCATCCTCTCTACCACCGTCTTGAGATAAGAAGTCTGAAAGTTCATCTCCTTTCATTTGTTCTACCTCTACCTCGAGTTTTCCGTCCCCTGTATACTGCGCTGTTACACTAGTAAGGATTGCATATGATGCTTTGAAAACGCCATCTGCATTGACTTCTACGTCATTAAAATGCTCAGTTGCTAACCTTGCTAGACCAGCATTACCGCCCATTGATTTGATGATACCACGCTTTACTTCGAATCGCTCCATGGCTTTGCGAAAGCAATTAGGGACATAAGGACTACCTTTCGATAGGCGATTAAGGCGACCCCTTTTTGTCTAATGCTTTCTCGCGAGGGTATGCGCAGATTAGCGGCATTGATGGCTATTCTCGTATTATCTCCTCTAGCAATTGCATCTCCTGAGATAACAGTTTCAATATCGGTTGAGAGAAGATTGTCTGACATTGACTTAGGCATAAACGGAGGTGAAATCTCTCCAAACAAAAGCAAAGTCATAATCTTTGGAGAGGACGGGTATGCCCATCTTCTGTCAGCAAAAAATGCAGAAGACGAGTCTACTGATATTCGACTAGAGCGTGAGACATCAAATTCCCTTAACGCGGCAGCATGGCACCCTGGAGGAAAGAGCGCACTGTTGGTCGGAGATGAAGGAACTGTACTGAGATTTAATTCAACAAATTTCGCCCTGGGAGAGGCCGAGGGGGCCTCTGCTATGTTAGGAAAGGATATCCATTCCGTCCACTTTACAGCCGGTTCATCGGTTGCTTACCTCGGCACAGGCGAGGGAGAAATTTGGAAATATTACGCAGACACGTTCACATTGATAGATGATGAAGCAGATTCAAGAATTACAGATATTGACTGTCTCAAAAATAAGAACATATGCGTCATTGGTACGCTGAATGATGGTCTAGCGATAATAGATCAGGCAGACAGGGTTTCTTGGATCTCTAACACAAGATTCCATACTTGGGTTGGTATTGGATGTGAGGATCCAACAATGAACTCATGCACAGGTTTTGCAAGTGGCAAGAAAACTGCGATAATCGAAATAGATACCATTGATATCACGAAGTCAGAGCTCGGTGAGATTATCATCCTTGGACAATTAAATGGAGATACCATCGCTGACCATCAAGCCGCTGACTCTTCCAGCATCATAGCTCTTGCACCACTTGGCATGGTCAGATGGAATCAGTTTACAGAAGAGGCATATTTGATGTTTTCAAACGACAATGCAACTGAAGAAGACGTTTATCTTGGAGGAGATAGTTATGCTGTCGCTTGGGAAAATTCAGAGTACACCGGATATTTAGTCACCAGCCAAGGGCGAATTGTGTCTTTCGAGCCTGCGAGCGAGATTGATGCGGGAGGAATTCCTGATATATTGGTCATTTTAGTAGCACTTTGTGTGCCAGGTGTATTCTTTGGATTAGTTTATTGGAATAGTCCCTGGTTGCAAAGAAAATACGCTAATCTTTTTAGACGTAATAAAAAGGGTGAGTAATAATTACCTAACCCTCATTAGTCTCTTAGTACCGCAGGTNACACATGGAGCCATTTGAGGGTCTAGACTTCTACGACATCGAGTCGTTGCTTACTGAAGAAGAGATAATGATTCGTGACATGGTAAGAAATTGGGTCGACGAAGAAGTTCTTCCAAAAATTGAACATGCCTGCGAAGAGGGAGTTTTCCCAGATGAATGGAGAGTGGCTCTAGGTGAAATGGGCGTACTAGGTGCACCGCTCAAAGGATATGACTGCCCAGGCCTATCCTATGTTGCCTATGGATTAATCTGTCAAGAACTTGAAAGAGGCGACTCTGGGCTAAGGTCTTTCGCTAGTGTTCAGGGTTCGCTTGCTATGTACCCTATCTGGGACTTTGGAAGTGAAGAGCAAAAACAGTACTACCTACCAAAATTGACATCCGGGGAATGGGTAGGATGTTTTGGACTGACGGAACCGGATTACGGATCGAATCCAGGCGATATGATTACGAAGGCAGAAGATATGGATGACCACTATCTTCTGAATGGCGCTAAAATGTGGATTACAAACGGTACAATTGCAGATGTAGCAATAGTCTGGGCAAAATTAGACGGAGTAATCCGTGGTTTCATTGTCGAGAAAGGAGATGAAGGGTTTAGTGCGCCTGANATGAAGGGTAAACACTCCTTGAAGGCTAGTGTAACCAGTGAACTCGTATTCCAAGATTGTANAATACCAAAGGATAGAATTCTGCCAAACGTCAAAGGGCTTAAGGGTCCTTTCTCGTGTCTGAACAATGCACGTTACGGGATTTCNTGGGGCGCAATTGGCTCGGCTATGGCATGCTTCCATTCCGCCAAGACATACTCTTTGTCCAGAATTCAATTCGGCGTTCCAATCGCATCTTTCCANCTCATCCAAAATAAACTGGCTTGGATGCTTAGAGAAATTACCAAAGGACAATTGCTTGCATACCATCTAGGCAGAAAAAAGGATGATGGGACTTGGTTCAATGAACAGATTAGTCTTGCCAAGATGAACAATGTAGACATTGCTNTAGAAATTGCAAGAGTTGCTAGGGACATACACGGTGCCAATGGAATTCTAGATGAATACCCTGTNATGCGTCACATGGCCAACCTAGAATCCGTTAAGACATACGAAGGAACGCACGACATACACAATTTGATTTTGGGCCGATATATCACAGGCATTCAATCGTTTACCCGCTAAGGCCCAGTCCATGTTTGACAGTGCCTNAATTCCTCACTGTTNATCGCATCGTCCCAGACNCGNAATTTCTTGACTGGTTTACCGTCTGACCATTCGCCCATATANTTCAAATCTTGAGTATTGGTCAATTGNTTCCTGTAATGTAATTCACTAGGTGTATCCCCAANCAAACTAGATGTTAGCCAATTTGCTTGGTTAGCGACTCTCCGATAAAAAGCCCAATCTGCTAAATCATCGTGCGTTTCGGTTGCTTGTAGATAGTGAGTAGCAACCAATCGTGGAAAACCGTGTCTATCGCTTGGAACCTCAATAAAAAGTGAGCCGTTACCTAAAACCGATTGGTGATNAACTCCTAGACACTCATTTACGCTCATATCATCCTCACTTANCGCAACATGAGATATGAAATTACTTGGAATTCTTGATGTATTGAATTGTAAATGCTCCTGTACAGGCCTTGCGTATGGTGCCTCCATGCTAACGAACAAGGCCTGCGACCCCCAACCATATCCAAGAGCCCAATCCAATGCTAAAAATGCATAACCTGCCCCGAGACTATGACCACCAACAAGCAAGAAATCTTTTTCCACATTATCTGGTAGAAGGGTAATCATGAATTCAAGAGCTGATTCTATNGCTACTGATCGAGGTTCGTGATAAGGGTGATTTGACATACCTGCTTCTTCATGGAGCTCAAATGTGTCGTGCCCGGGGGGCATTACGTCAGATGGATATTGTATGTAAGCAACGGCTACTCCTCTTGATGCTAATTCGACTACCCAATCTCTGTAGGATTCAAAAAATGGGTTAGCAAAACCATGCAACAAAATAGCTAGTGGCATACCTTCTAATTCGGCCTCGGGGAGTGCAATGTAAACCGAAAAAACGACGTCTTCTTCATAATCTCCTTGAATACTAGAAACCTCATCAGGCATTGGATATTCATGACTTTCGACAGATACAGAATAACTGCCAGACTTCATATCCAGTTTTGGGGGATAGGGTGACAATCCGGCCATTGAAATTAATCCAGGTAATATTAGCCAAATAGAGAATGTAACCGCAAAAAGATGTGAGATTCTCTTGATACGATCATAGCCTCCTTTGAATGGATTTTTTGGCAAACCACCTATCATCAACGCTACACAGAGTAAGAGGAAACCAAGGGTAGTGGGCAGAAGCAGAAAAGCCCCCCTAAAGTAGGCTAAGTTGAGTAGTAGATATATGAAAAGTAGACCCAATATCATCCCGATCAAAGTTACCAACAAATTTCTTTCTAAATTTGATACGTGTTTCGATTTTTGATATGAGAAAGGAATGGCGATTATGAAGAAAGCCAAAGTGAGCGCTCTAAACTCTCTCAAAAAGTATGTCAATTCAAGAGACCTTTTTGCCATTGGCCAAAAAGCACCACCTAAATCGTTACCCATCAGTAGAAGGATAATTGGCTCACAGAGTGCTAGAATGAATCCCACACCAACCAGTAAAGCAAACCTGCGCTTGGATGGCGCCTCCATCCCTAACACCTCACATCTAAACGTCTGGAAGAAGACCTAATTTGGAAAAACCAGTCCACAAAGGATTCAACCACCCTGGTATGAATCTGTGTCTTAAATAAACAGCAGCAGCGAGAGTTAATTTTTGGAATTTATTTAATTTGACTCTCTTGGTAAATACATCACCTTGCTGTCTTTCAATTTGCTTGAGAATTTTGTCATAAAAGGCGATCATTGCAGCAGGTGAATACCTTGTTCTTCTCGGGAGTAATGGTAGTAATTGTTTAGCTTCTTCAAGGTAAGTCCTTGCCCTTTTTGCATAATGGTGAACATATGGTTCCCAAGTGGTGTTTAGCACAACATCGCCATTTAGCTCGGGTTCTGAAATTCCATTTGACTCAAGTTCATTTAGAGGCAAGTAAACTCTGTTTCTTTGTATATCTTCGCCAACGTCTCTCAGTACGTTGGTCAATTGCATAAAAATCCCCCATGACTCTGCAAATTTCTTTGCGCGAGGGTCATCATATCCGTAAATCTCGATACACATTAGGCCGACCACGGATGCGACTCTGTAGCAATATACGTACAATTCATCAAACGTTCGATATCTGTTGTTGTAAAGATCATCTTCCATTCCTGTGATTAAATCATCGAAAACACTTCTTGGAATATTGTACCTTCTGACAGTGTCTTTTAGTGCCAAAAATACCGGGTCTGTACTGCTTGTTTCTGAATAGCAGGTAGAGAGTTTTTTCCTGAAGAAGAAAAGTTGAGTAATCTTTTCTAGATATAATTCCTCTTGGAGAATAGTGTCTTTGTTTTGCAAACTTTCAAGTTCTTCCCTGTAGGCTACCGCTTCCGGGTCCATTTCACCCTTGGAGCCAGGGAACCTGTCTTGCCAGTCTCCATCTGCTATGTCGTCCGCTCTTCGACAGAATGCGTACACAGCACACATTGCGAGCCTCTGTTCCTCTGGTAGATACTTGAATGAGTGGTAAAAGTTACCGGCCTCTCTCATTGTCAATTCTTCGCAATATGAATATGCCAATTTCAATAATTCTACCGGTGGGTCTCTCGCCCAAATAGGAGCATCCAAGTGGTGGAAGGGGTCGATTAATTCATCTTGTTCTCCGACTATTCCAATCAGCGCAGCACCTTCTCTTAGGGCTTCCATTGCAGTCAGACTTACTGCTTTCACTGCATCGGCTGTCAAACTGACCGCAGCCCTCAATCTTTCAACAGCGGTCATCCCTTCTTTGCGTACGCCGACTTCTTTCGATGCTCCACCCTTCAATGGGAACATCAAATCGAGAGGTTTACGGCGCTCTAGCATGTCGCTCGGCTTTGATGGTTCACCCCTTCTTTATCAGCCTGATGGTATTTTGAACATAACGCCCTACGGGCGGTAGACTTTGTTATGAGACTTATCAGGAATTAAATCCATACAATCGATTTGTTCTAAAATCCACAAACTTGTTTCCGATTAGTCTGCAAAAAATTAGATGCATGAAAAGGCATTGTTCCCTAAGTAAGTAGATGGATACTCGCGCCACTATTCTTCAACAGGACTATCTTTGTTTTTTTCGAGTAACCTCTTCACGCCACCCGGTATTATCAAGGCGCGAAGTAATTTCTTTGCATATGATTTAATCTCATTTCTTGTGACCTTAATTCGATCTGTTGAATCCAGAATATTCCCTTCTCTTAGCAACGTTACGGTCCTTTGGCCAATTAATACAGGTAACATACAAGATGCCTTCAGCCTAAACTGGGTTTCTGGTATCATCTTAATGTATTCAACAGCGGCATCGAGATGGTCATTTGTTATGTCTAGATATTCATTGTATAGTGGCCGAAATTTCTCGATATTATTTTTGTCAAGAAGGTCTTGTGCTGTCAACCCATGCCTCTCCAAAGCATCGCTTGGTATGTAACAGCGCCCGAACCTCAGATCTTCGGGGATGTCTCTTAGAATATTTATCATCTGTAATGCTTTACCAAATCTAATACCTTTCATAAAAAAGATTTCTTCCTTATACTGGCCTAAAGAAATTAGATGAGCTAGAGACATTTTTGTCCACATGACTCCAACGCAGCCTGCTACTCTATAGGTATAATCGTCCATCTCTTCATTTGTTTTTAAGGACGAAATATTTCCTCCCTCTCTTGCTATACCAAACCGTTCAAGGTCCATGACTTGACCTCCCACAATTATGTCCAAACACTCTAGCATTCTTTGTTGATCTGGTTCGCTGTAAACTTTCAATGCATCAATTACATCCTGAACGTTTCTCAAGAGTTCCGCTTCTCCATCATTCTCTTGAATATCTGCAAGTTGAGCAAAATCAGGAAGATTTTCTGCATTTCCTTGCACAACATCATTGTACTGTTTCAAGTACAACATTAGCGATTCGGTTTCTCCTGCTTTTGAATCTGCAATTGTATCCGCTATCCGCGCCAGAAGATAGAGTAGTCCAATCTGGCCGCGGATTTTTTTGGGTAAGTACTTGAGAGTAGGATAAAATGAGCGAGAGGTTGCCTCTAATAGAGCATCAATTTTCTCATTGACAAGAACCGCCACGGTTGCCACCTACAGTCAACCCGCCAATCTAATTTTTTAAATTATAGCATACAGCAACCTTACATATAACGGTTAGAAATATCCCAACCTAATCAAAAACATTGATTGAAGCATGCATTATTTAGATGTAAAATATAGCAAGACTTTATTTTGAACTAACCCAGCCGTGATATGAGGGGATAGGTGTGCAGTGCGGCTCTTGTTTCGAAGAGATACCCGATGACAGCATATTTTGTCCCGAATGCGGCTCAAGACAAGACATGAGTCGTGCAGGTGGTCTGCCCGGAGTCGGAGGCGTCGGCCTTGGCGGGCAAGACGTTAGCGGTAGTAGAAATTTTGGTGTTGGTTCTGGCGAGGCTGTTATGAATCAAAATTTGCAAAATTTAGATGGTCAGGGCATGCCGCAAGGTATGATGCCCGACATTATGAGCCAAATAGCTCCAAATTTGGGAGGAATGCCGCAGGGCAATGCCGGTCTTCCTCCAATAAACCAAGGAATGCCTCTGCCGAATCAAACCGTTCCACAATCTAATGTAACCCCACTTCAAAATCAGAACCCTCAAACCATTACCGGGTCTGATATACCGCCTACATCTAGAGGGCCATCATTGTCTAGTGGCATTGGACCAAATTCGCAAATTGGCAATATGGCTGGACAGGTTGGTGGAACCGCAGTATCACAGAATCCATCATTGTCACCTACTGATGCGATGGTTAATCGAATTGCGGAAGCTGAAAGAGCTGTCAAAAATGAAAGAAGAAGCCAATGGTTGCAGATGAATCAGCAATCTGCAGCCAATGTTCTATCCTCTATCGGTGGAGAACTTCCCTCGCACTTGAAAACTCAAGATGAAACCAGTACCGCAGAATTCCTCGCCAATGCAATTGGCTCCGGTAGGGACGATTCCGGAAATGATGCACTCTTCAAGCGAATGTCAGAGGTCGCCGTGCGTCGCGTAGCAAGGAAAAGAGGGGTTGCTGTAGACACTCCGCAAACCAAATCCGAAGATGGTATTTTGACAGTAAATGTGACTTACATTGATGACGGAAGAGTTCTTGACACACCTGAAGATCTATCGGCTGCTTTTGAACATGCAATTTCTACAGAAGTTGCACTAAAAGGTTTAGACGTTGTAGTTGAAATAAACCTCTTTAGGTCTAAAGATGGCTCAATCTCAAAAATAGGTGATGAAACCGTACATACCTCTGATGATGATGAAGAAATGTTTGCCTGTGAAGTATGTGATGGATTAGTCAAAGAATCTGACAAAGAGTGCCCTCATTGTGGTGCAGTTTTCGAAGAGGAAGAGCCAGAAATATCTCAACCTGCAAGAGGCAGTCCTCCCGGACCATCCAGAGGCGGTCCACCCGGTCCATCCAGAGGCGGCCCCCCTGGCCCATCTAGAAGGAGCCCACCTACAGGAGGACCTCCGAAGCGAGGTGGCCCACCCGGCGGTGGACCTCCCGGTCCAAGACGTAGTGGCCCTCCAAGCGGTGGTCCATCTGGAGGAGGACCTCCGAAGAAAAGCGGCCCACCCAGTGGCGGACCCCCTGGTCCAAAGCGTAGTGGTCCTCCAAGCGGTGGTCCGTCAGGAGGAGGGCCTCCAAAAAGAAGCGGCCCTCCTGGCGGTGGTCCTCCAGGACAGAAACGTGGTCCTCCGAGTGGTAGTCCATCTGGAAGAGGACCCCCAAAAAGAAGTGGCCCCCCCAGCGGCGGCCCTCCTGGTCCAAAACGAGGTGGACCGCCCGGGCCAAAGCGTGGACCACCAAAGTGAGTCATAATTTACAGAATTATGTAAGATCCTTATCAATCTATTAGAATCAACGAAGTCCTGCTTTTTTGAGACTTTCAAGTAGAACTTGCCCCAGCTCACTAGGATCTCTAGCACACGCTATTCCCGCTCTTTCAAACGCAGCGAATTTTTCTTCTGCAGTACCTTTACCACCTGAAATAATTGCTCCAGCGTGCCCCATTCTCTTACCAGGAGGCGCAGTTGCTCCTGCAACAAATCCAACTATTGGTTTAGTGGAATTTTCTTTTGCCCAATCGGCAGCCTCTTCTTCCGCATTACCACCTATTTCTCCAATCATTACTATCGCTTCTGTTTGGTCGTCTGCTTCAAAGGCCGCCAAGCATTCGATAAATCCAGTTCCGTTAACAGGATCACCACCGATTCCAATACAAGTGGATTGGCCCTCATCAATACTCATCGTTTGCGCAACTGCTTCATACGTGAGGGTACCTGATTTTGAGACAATACCTATTCTGCCCTTAGCATGGATATGGCCGGNCATAATTCCAAGCTTTGCTCCTCCATTATCACCTGGTGTAATGATTCCAGGGCAATTTGGTCCAATAAGCCTGACTTTCTTTCTATTAGCAACATAAGATGCGGCATTTACCATGTCTAATGTTGGAATTCCTTCCGTAATACAAACAATAACTCCCTCGCCTTTGACAGTCTCAAAAGCATTTGCTGCTTCCATTATTGCCTCTCCGGCAAAGGGAGGAGGTACATATATCACAGTGGCGTCCGCATTTGTATCTTTTATAGCATCGATCATACTGTCGTAAACAGGAACACCAAGTACTGTTTGACCACCCTTACCAGGGGTTACGCCGCCTACTAAGTTAGTTCCATAATCAATCATTCTTTCAGCGTGGAACATGCCTTGTTTTCCCGTAATTCCTTGAACCAATACCTTTGCATCCTCTTCAATCCATATTGCCATATTACTCGCCTCCTGAGATTAACGATACTATTTTTTGTGCGCCTTCTGCCAAATCATCAGCAGGATGAATATTCAAATCTGAACCAGCAAGAATTGCCTTTCCTTCGTCTACGTTAGTACCTGCCAATCTGACAACTAAGGGAACATCCAATCCTAGTGATTGTGTCGCACCAATTACTCCTCTAGCGATTATATCGCAGCGCATGATTCCGCCAAATATGTTGACAAGTATTCCTTTTACATTGGGGTCTTCAAGGATAATTGAGAAAGCCGTCTTTACTTGCTCCTCATTTGCTCCTCCTCCTACATCGAGGAAGTTTGCCGGTTCCCCGCCATACAGCTTGATGACATCCATAGTGGCCATTGCCAATCCAGCGCCGTTAACTAAACAACCAATGTTCCCATCTAATTTTACGTAAGATAATCCGGTCTCTTTGGCTCTTATTTCGACTTCTTCTTCTTCAGACAAATCTCTTAACTCGTCCCAGTATTTATGTCGGAATTCGGCGTTCTCATCGAATGAAATTTTGGAGTCTAGTGCGATGATTTCATCATCTTCCGTTTTCACCAAAGGATTTATCTCAACCATTGCACAATCTTCTGACATGAACATTTCATACATATTACCTAGCATTTTGTAGAATGATTTCAGAGCATTACCAGTTAGTCCCAAAGCCATCCCGAGATCTCTTTTTTGGAATCCTAGGAGACCTGAGTTGGGGTCTACGTTGACTTTGTGAATTTTCTCAGGAGTATTGTGAGCCACGTCTTCTATATCCACGCCACCTTCGGTTGATGCCATGATGAGAACCTCTTTTCTCTCTCTGTCTACAAGGAGTGCCAAATAATACTCGTGTGCAATAGAGCATCCAGATTCCACATACAAATTATTGACAATTTTTCCATCAGCTCCCGTTTGAATAGTTACCAGAATGTTTCCAAGGATGTTAGTAGCATAGGTTTCTACTTCCTCTTTTGAGAAGGCTATTTTTACACCCCCCTGCATGACTTCTTTCTTCGTATTTGGGTCGTACAAAGTACCTTTACCCCTACCGCCAGCGTGAATCTGACTCTTCACTGCGACAACCTCTGAACCCAGTTTTTCATATGCATCCAATGCTTGCTTTACGCTTGTACAATGAACTCCTTCTAGAACTGGAACTCCGGCTTTTTTTAGTAGGGCTTTCCCTTGATACTCATGGATATTCATGATTCTCTCCAACACCCCCGAATTAAAGGCGACCTTTCAATGATGCGTTACTATACCCAACTTCTCGCGATGTGTTCAATAGAGAAGTTATGGTCGGCACGCTAATGCAGGTGGTCGTTCTTGCTGGGGGAATAGGTTCCCGTCTTCGTCCATGGACTAATGACATACCAAAACCACTCTTACCTATGTTAGATGCTACACTCCTCGAAAGAGTGGTTGAAGGCGTCCCACCTGAATTAGTGGACGAGGTCGTGGTTGCTGGTGGGTACAAGGTTGAGATGATAAGGAAATATTTCAAAGAGGCAAACGTTGATTTTGATGTACGGATTGTACCAGAGGACAAACCCCTTGGAACCGGTGGTGCACTAGGAAACTGTCGTGACATAATTTCTGGGAGATTTGCTTGCTTTAATGGAGATGTAGTCTCGTCGCTGAGTGTTGGAGATATGCTCAAGCAACACAACTCGATGAATGTCAAGGGAACTCTGGCTTTGTGGGAGGTTGAAGACCCAACACGATTCGGGATAGTAGGACTAAATGACTCAAGACATATTACACAATTCAAAGAAAAACCAAAACCTGAAGAGGTTTTTTCTAACTTGATAAACGCAGGTTCATACTTGCTAGAGGACGATGTATTCGACATAATGCCAATGGGAAAACATAGTTTAGAGAGAGATATTTTCCCAGTCTTGGCAGAAGAAGGGAGCCTTGCAGGTTTTCCTTTCCCGGGATACTTCATAGATGCAGGCACCCCTGAGAGTTGGCATCAAGGCATCAAGAAATGCATAGAGGAAAATAGATTCAAAACAGGCAGAGTGATCGATGGTTCATGGCATCAATCAAATCAAACTACAGCCAAGAATTCCATGGTCCAATCTGGATGCAATATTGCTGGACAGGTTTTTGAATCTACATTGCTCAAAGGAGCAATAATCAAATCAGGAGCCATAGTATCAAACTGCTTGATTGGTGAGAATGCAATAGTAGGAAATGATGCTAATCTGACAAACGTCGTTGTTGGTCATGGAGTTACTGTTCCACCCGGACATATTCAGAGTGAAGGCACAATTTGAATCGCAGTTTCCAAAAAGGACATACCCATAGGGTGTATCATGGATGCCCCGCTTATTGTAGTTAATTTCAAGACTTATTCGACTGCCATGGCAGATTCTGCTGAAATACTTGGAAAACTTATGGCAGATGTCAGTACAAGTGCTAGAATGGTTGCAGTTACTAGTGCGTTTGATCTTTCAACGGTCAGTTCAATTGCTGGATTGGAGGTCTGGTCTCAACACCTAGATCCTGTTGGACAGGGTAGTTACACCGGTTGGTTAGAACCTCAAACTGCGATAGCTAGAGGGGCGGCTGGAACAATCATAAATCATGCTGAGCACAAAGTTCCAATTGAACATGTTAAAGAGTTGATGTCAATGCTTCCAGAAGGATTTCCCATTTGTGCATGTGCGGCAGATGTTGCAGAAGCACGCGCTCTGGCAGAACTAGGTCCGACGTTCATTGCTGTGGAACCGCCTGAACTTATAGGAGGAGATATTTCAGTAACTACTGCAGACCCTGCCATAGTCTCAGACACCGTTGCTGCTGTCAAAGAAGTAAATCCTGAGGTAAGAGTATTGTGTGGGGCAGGGGTCAAAAATGGGCAGGATGTTTCAACTGCCATCAAACTTGGTGCAGAGGGAGTGTTACTTGCTAGTGGTGTGACTAAGGCCAAGGATGTCGAAGGGGTATTAGCAGATTTAGTATCACTTATCTAACCCTTTATTTGGGGTCCAAACCTTGAATGACTTGACAAACTTGTATTCAATCAGTATCAGATTATTTGAATAATTGGCGTGGGTTAGGCAAAACAATGTCCGAACCAATATACAGCCCAGACGGTAGCATGGTTTGGAATGGTACTTCATGGGTTGCTGTTGAAACTAAACTCGAAGATAATTCCTTAGCGGCCTTTGCCAGAAGTTTACCCACAGCGGGTGATAATAACCAGAATCTGACACAGTCCCAACCTTATGTTCTTGTAAACGTAGAAAATACAAACGCAGACAAGATTGAAAATTTGGCAAGAGTAATGATAGACAAATTAAATCGAGGAGATATGGCTACAGCGAAAGAGTGCTGGAATAGAGCGAAAATGATTGATTTGCACTACACTTATGAGATATTCGAAAAAAAGTACGCATACCAAATTGCTGATGGTTACTTTCAAGTTGCGTTGTCAGAACTAAACTCATTTAGGGGATTGTACGATAATCCAATGACCATAAGCGTACAATTTAGGATAGAGGTTGAAGCTGCGCCAACTCTGGTGAAACTCGCTCTTGAGAATTCAACTGCTTTTGTCCCGGGGCAAAATTCCTTTGACTATAATTACCTATATTCAGTTATGTGGCTATATTGCCGTAGATTTGATCTTGTATGGAATAGAGAACAATGTCAGAAAAATTTTGAATCCTACTTTGGAGCAGCATATAAACTGGCTAATTCCAGCGCTGAGTATAATCAATTACGGGATTTACGAGACATGTGGAAGGACCAAATGCGAGAGATAAAGTCTGAAACCAAATCAATTGTTTTCTATGGAATAATTGTTGCTTTGGGTTGGGTTTTTTTTATGGCGCTGGTTCTAAATTGAATCATCCACACACGCTAATTGATGTCGATTTTTTGGCATCACAAACCAAATTCCGGGTTAGATTTTATAATCGCATCCCCTAATTCTATCGCATGGATGAAGATGCGGTTGTTTACTCTACAACTCATTCATCTCAACCTAAGATTGAACTCAATTACAATACTATTCAACAGAATAGAACTAAGAATCATGTTCAAACTAATGAGCGATACAAAAATCCAATGTTCTGCATAGTAGAAAACTGTTATGAAAGGAGAAAAGGAGTTACTGACTATTGCACTGCTCATGGCCGTGAAATCAAAATACTGGAAGGTCGAATCGCTAGACAAAAGGCGATTGATAAAATCGCTTCGAGGAATCCTGATATCACCGTAGTAGAGACGAACTACACGGTCCCTGAAACAAAGAATGTACCTGTCTCTCCAACTGGAATTGAGAGTATACTTTCACTTGTGCTCGGTATAGGTTTGATTGTTTATTCATTTACTACCGGACTTGAAAATATGTGGAACCCCAAATATTCCCCATTTTCTGGATGTTACACCTTAGTTATTGGCAGTTTGCTTGTGGTAAGTTCAACCCGAAGTAGTCTGCTTGGTCTGTTTGTTGCATTCTTAATGGCATGTGCCGCAATAATCTATTTCGGAGAGGTCATAGATTCAATGCCCCCCCTAATGAGATAAATGTTTTGTTAAAGACTAGTACGATACATAATCTCAACGAAATTTCCCTGAGGCCTTCGACATCTCAAGAGCAGATTGCTCTAATTTTGCAAGATAAAGATTCTCACCACCGGGACATGTATCTCTATGCCCACAACTTCTGCAAGTTAGTTTATTTTTTGCCAGGGGTATTTGCGACAGGTCACAAGACAGACCTAGTTTGTAATGCAATTCTCGCATTGCTTTCATATCCGAATAAATCATTTTTATTGCGTCTTCAACGTGTCTATGCGTACATTTTTCTTTCCAAATTTTCCATTTCCCACCATTCCAATATAGGTTTTCAACCATATATCTCTCAGGGTTTGCTGGGAGTCCGATCTGGTTCCTAGCCCATTCGACCATTGCAAAATTCTCAAGACGTTTATCCTCTCCCAATCTTGCAACATCCTGAACTGCAAATCTAAGTACATGACAAGTAAAACCACTAAACCAAACCAAATCAGGAGATATGTGCAAATCATAATTTTGAAGTTTGGTTTTTTCTAGTCTGGAAAAGAGATACCACCTCGTTATTCGTCCGTCTAAAATATCTTTTATTGGATGAGATTGAAGCGCTGCATGGAATCTATAACAAGCGATTTCGACTAGTCTATCTACTCTTCTTGTACTAGTTTGCGACCTCAATTCACTGGCTTTACCAGTTCTGGTCTCTATGATCTCAAGGACCGACTTTTGTCTAAACAGTGCACCAATAATTCTGTTCCTAATTTTTCCTGCCAAATCTTCTTCTTTCCAACGATTACCCCTATGATGCGCAGTTAACCTGTCAATAATCACCCCACGCAAAGCTCTTTGCATCAGTCTCCATGCCGATGACCAGTCTGAAATATTCCGAAGGTGTTGATTAAATCCGCCTTGTCTTTTTGCGAATCCATACTTTAGAATCCATGCTCTTGGGCATTGATTCATTAGACTACGTCTACTAATCGACCAGGTATTTGGTCGGTTGGCTAATGCTACTTTTCTTGTCTCCATATACCGGTGTAATCACTTCAAAGATTGTGAATCCTTCGTACAATTACCCTACATACTTACTTTGCAGTTTACCAATTTCTGAAATTTATTCACCTTTTGGGTTTGATACAAACTTGACAATCAATATAATTGCTGCCAATCCAGCGCCCAATCCTGAAATGAAACTGATTCTCATCAGATTACGTGATTGAACATAATCATCTCTTATCTGTTCACAATCCCAATCTCCCGGTGGATAGTAGTCGTATCCCAATCCAACACAAATGAATTGTTGCTCACTTGAAGGGAGTTTATTTGTCCCAATTATATTGCAAGAGATAGATATTGAAATTAACGCAATTAAGAGAATTGAGAGGAATTTTATTTGCCTCTTTCGCAGAGTATTCCTAGCTACACCATCCTTCATTGCTTCCGAGGAATCCTTAGTAGAATCTGTTTCTAGTAGCCCTTCTTCAGCGTTCGTCAGTACTTTGCCTGATTCCATGATATTACATTATAACACTAATAAATAAACAAAACTCAGGATTTACTCACAAGACCTAGAAACAACATACATGCTGCTTCCTTTCTCTAAATTTGCTTTTACTTCTACTGCCCAAGCATCAAGGGAAACATTGAGTATCACAACTTCATCGCCCTGTTTCAAAGTATTGTAGATACTTGGCCAGGAATTTTCCCACCCTTCTACAGTAATCCTGCTCGTCTCGTCGATAAGAATTAGACCTTTTCGAGTCCAAGGTTTTCCGTTCCTGCCTACACCTGATTTGTATGTTGTATATGCCACCCTACCCACGAGGTTCCACCTTGCTCTAAAATCGTACAACCCGATGTCTCCTTCAAGGCTGGTGTCCGCCCTTTCGACTTTTGCATGAGGATCAACCTTTAGCTGTAATTCACCTTTCCAGTTTGTGGAGGGGATAACGCCGATAAGCCTTACAGTCTCTCCTTTTTCAAGCCCCTCCGGATAAGTAAGTATCCCTTCACTTTCTTCTGCAATTATTCGCACGAAAGCAAATCCTCCATCCTTTTCTATTGTTATATTTGGCGGCTTTGTAGGGACATTAGTCACGCTGAACACTTCCGCAAATATGTTGACTCTCGGGACTAAATCTTCGAATGCTGTTAGATCGTATTCTTTCAAATCACCCGGTGGCTGATGCGTTCCTCCCTTTGGCAGGTCATCATCTCCACTTCCGCTTGGACACAAGGCTTCCCAATCACAATTTGTGCAACGAACTTCTTCGGGGTTTTCTATTTCCAATCCGCCTTCAGCATAACCTCTAAGCGCTCTAGGTATTGGGGGACAGTCACTAATATCTACATTATTTTCTTTTATCTCGTGCCATAAATCCTTCAGTTTTCTTTCTAAATTTGTAATTTCCTCTTGACTCGGAACACTCACTTCCTTCCTCACACCAACTCCAAGATACCAAACTTCAAGATTATCTGGGATTCTTCCATCATGAGTAATCGACCAAAGCATAGCATAAATCCGTAATTGTTCAACATAATTCCCACTTCTATCACCTCCACCTCTGCTTGCTTTAAGATCCATAATCCTAACCTTACCACCATGACGGTAAACAATGTCATACTCTCCTTGAAACCAGTGATCAGGATGGACAGCATTTAGAGAAAATTGTGGGGCATCTGGATCTACAAACCAAGGCCTAGCAATTTCCCATGCTTCGACAAGGCTGCACGAACCTTTACCTCGCAAAGGGTGGGGGCCAGAGTTTTCCCTTCCATCCGGAGCTGGAATTTCATGCCTCATACCATTTCGCCAGCATTCCAATTCCTCCTTAGAAATGGTATTACGGCACTGATCGACCTCAATCATGTGCATTTCAAGGGCTGTAACGCACATATCCCTGTATGTTTGCATTGAATACTCGTTCCAATTTCCAGCTTTTCTAGGATTTTTCTTCCACTCTAAGTGCATTTCATCTCTTATTTTTGGCCAGTGAACATCGACTCTTGCCCGACACCATTCTCTAAAATCAGAAGGCAACTCATCGTCGAACAATGGTAATAATTTGTCTGCTCCATTTGACATGACGTCCAATGGAGCATTTGGAAATACCAAACCCGGTGATTCTAACAAGACTCTACAAACGCACTCTTCAACAGCCCTACCTAAAAACAAAGGAGGCGTTTGTGGAAACTTTAACCGCATTTTGTTTTGATAATACCACAACCTAGGGCAATCATCCCAGGTATTAGCTTGGGAGGCTGATAATCTGTTGAAGCGCCCCACATCATCCGTTTCGGGGTTAGCACTTCGAACCGGCATGAACTAGAACCTAGGTTGGAGTTTATTCAAACCTTCGATTTAATTTCCATTCTGGTAGACCGGGAATCAATACGTAACTGTACCAGTCCTTCTCTCCAACCTAACTCTGCAGATGTGATTACCACTTCATACCCTGGTCTGAGTGATAACATAGTAGCATTTATTGCTGACCCGAATGCGACTACCTCTGCAACTCTCTCACCATCCCAAATATGGAATGATAACATCGACCACGGGCGACCATCTGACCTTTTTCCATCGCGCTTAGAACACGATAAAACAACGCCGTGAACATTTGCTTTTGTACGTAACATACCCATTCTGGTTAGTTCCAAGTTTGAATCAGTTTCGATCGAAGATAATTCATCAAGATATAGTCTTGATTGGCCCCTCCACACACCAGGTAATGCACCGGTAATTACTACATCATCTTGAGGAGCATCATGCATTGAGGGGTATGCATTGGGTTGGCTTTCCTCGATGGTTACCATCTTGTCACCAGATTTAATCATCGCTCCTAACACAGGTTCACCATAGTGATTGGGAAGAGGACCCCAAGCACCCTGTAACCTACCCTTGACATTTACTCTTGAGGGTATTGAAGATAAAGGCTCACAAGGCATCTTGATGGTAGGAGGGTCATATTGAATTTCAGACATTGAGCACCAATAGCAACCACCCGAATTTCCATCGCATTTCGTCTCGAGAGGAAATTTATTATCAACTGACCATGATTTCATTTTTTTGTATATTTTTCTATAATCACTAGTAGAAAGTGGATTTAGTTCAACTACCTTCCTTAATCCATTTGTAAGGTACCACCCTTCAATTCCATCGCACTCTTCATCGTGAGTCTCGTTCCAAAGCCAAGCGTAGAAATTCAATTGTCCCGGCAAAGATGAGGCAAATTTTCCACCTCCGTCTCCCATCTTGATATCAATAATTCTGGTTTTTCCATCCCACCTGTGTACTAAATCACACTCTCCTGCTGCCCACTTATCCAGATGATACATCCTTTGAGGTTCAGGATTTCGAGGATCTTTTACCCATGGCCTAGCGATTTCCCAAGCATCCTGCCAAGTAATATCATCACTGAAAATGTGAGGTGAGTTATTCCATACAACCATGCTGTTCGCTTTTTCTGGTTGAGTGAAATGAGGAGGTGTTTCCCAACACGGAGCTGGTATATCGAAATCGTGAAGACCACCTCCTGCTTTGTAACACTTTTCGACCTCCTCCAATTGCAAAGTTACACCATTTTTGAGCATTGATGAGACGTATTCAACGTTGAAGTGTTCATCGAAGTTCCCAACTGACCACATAGCATCTTCAAATCTCGATTTACCTGTATCTAGAGCATTGGATGCATATTTTTCAACAAGTGTGTCTGACCATTTTCTAAGTTCCTCTATAGAATCAACAACAGGGGGCCTGTGCATTAAAATTGAACATAATGCATCTTCAACAACTATACCCATAACTTGGTGAGGGTTTAGTGGACCTTTCAAGCCGATTCTGTAATTCAGAAACCACTGCTTGGGACATCTTTGGAAAGTAGTTAGAGAAGACGCAGAAAGTCTACTCCTTGCCCGTCCTATCGATAGTGCTTCAGGAGGTAATTGTGCGGGCATTTACAAACCTCTCATGAATCAAATGAGTAAAAATCACCTTTAGCGCGTTGTTCCCGGTCTTTCCTGCTTGAGATCTTGTTGATTCTTGGACGCTTTGAATCGTGGTCACGTCTAAATGTAACATCGACTCCCCCTAGGAAACGATTCATTCCTTCTCTTAATCTGAAAGTACCTTCTGCCATACCGTGTTTTCCTCCTGAACCCTCGAAGACCAATAGTGAATCTGAGACGATATCGATGAAATACACGTCGTGGTCTATTACAAATGCTGCTTTTTCATTTGCCTCCATCGTTCTTCTTATTGCTTTGGCAGCTTGCATCCTAGCATTAGCATCTAAATGTGCGCTGGGTTCATCCAAGAGGTATAAGTCGGCCTCTCTACCTAAGCAAATTGATATTGCCACCGCTTGAGCCTCTCCGCCTGATAAATTACAAACCTGCTTTGTGAGCATCTCGTCAACACCCAATGCCTTGATTACATTTACACTGTACTCTCCGCTTCGCCATTTTGGTCCAACCTCAGCATTGAGCCAGGTTTGTACATCGCAATCCATGTCGGTATCGATATGTTGTGGCTTGTATGAAATTGATGCATCTGCTGTAACCCAGCCACCATCGTACTCATGCTCGCCTGCTAGTATTTTTATCATCGTAGATTTACCTGTACCGTTTGGTCCGACAACACCCACAACCTCTGACTGGTGAACCTTTCCGTCACCGGTTTTTAGATTGAAATTTCCGAGTTTCTTTTCTAGGCCACCCCATTCAACTACCGGGTTTCCTAATTCATTTGATCTGTCATTATGAGTTTGAAACTTTATTGGTTTATCTCTAATTCTAACATTCTGCTCAGCAAGGAACCCGTCTAAATATGCATTTATGGCCTGTCTGGTTGAACGCGCAGGCGTAAAAATTCCGAATGCACCCTTTTTGCCATACACTATATGCACAAGATCTGCAAGGACGTCTAAAACTGCTAAATCGTGTTCGATGACAATAACTCTAGCCGTTTGTGATAATTCTTGAATTATGTTTACAATTCTCATTCTTTCGTGGATGTCCAAATATGATGATGGTTCATCAAAGAAGTATACATCAGCTTTCTTCAACAAGGTAGCACAGATTGCTACTCTTTGGAGTTCTCCACCAGATAATTGGTCTAGATTCCTTTCGAGTAAATGGTCGATTCCGAGTTTTGAAACCATCTCTTCGTAGATTCCTCTCTCATCTACTGAAGAGAGTAACTGACCTACCATTCCTTTTACTGCTTTAGGGATATGATCGACGTACTGAGGCTTTAGTGCTACAGAAACATTAGATTCACTGACATCAACCAAAAAATCTCTAAGTTCTCCTCGAGGAAGGCTTTGTATTACATCATCCCACCATAGTTCATCGGCTTCAAAATCTCCAAGGTTTGGAATTATTGAGCCATTGAGAATATTAAACGCAGTAGATTTACCCATTCCGTTCGGACCTAATATTCCAACCACTGACTCCTTAGATGGTGTTGGGAGTCTGAAGAGCCTAAAACCATTCAAGGAATACCTATGAATCATATCCGTCTTTAGTTCAGCGGGAAGATTCACTACCACTACCGCCCCGTCAGGACAATGCTTCGCCCTAACAAAACAAGGAGGACACGCTGTCTCAAGAATTTTGAATTTATCACCATTCATCTGAATACATTCCGCTCCACAGGAGCCTGCCCATTTTTTTAGATAATCATAGGCATCACTCTTTGGCTTGCATTTCTCTTCAATCAGAACTGCAATGCGCATGATATCGGCCTCTGTATCTTCGTGTAGGTATACTATTCATGAAACGCCCGGTGAAATTGGTCAACAATGATGAATTGGCTTTGCCAATACACTCTGCCATAAGCAGATTTGAATCAAACTAGTCCTTTGACGTGCTCGTGACCACGGATTAGTCTGGTTGTGCATGGTGTTGGAAACTTCATGCTAGCCTTTCTCAAGGCGTCTTTAGCGACAAGGTAATGTTCGGGAGTGAATTGTAAAGATATTATTCTTTGACCTCTCTTCACCCTTGCTGCCGTTCCCACATTTTTTCCAAAAGCACATCGCATACCCTGAGATACACGGTCTGCTCCTGCACCTGTTGCCTGTTTGTTTTCACGCAATACGTGATGAGGATATGTGTGGATTCTTAGAGCATAGTTTTGAGCACCAGCAACCTTTCTTATTGTTGAGTTGGAAATCACACGAGCAGCTTCAAGTGCTGTATGCCTAATCTGACAGGATTCGTCGGCAATCAGATTTAGTTCCATCAAAAACTGTCCAGTCTCTGCCGCACGCCTATTACCAACGTGAAACTGCATAATTCTGTTATTTGGTACACCACCAATGTACTTACGTCGAGTATATGCAGGACCTTTGAGTCTGCGGTACATCTTTGCGGGCTTACGTGCCATGCTTGATACCTCCGTGCGCCTTTGCGACCGACCTTCCCTTTATGACCATGCCGATGAGGATTTGCTAGCGATAAAAAGAGTAAAGGTCATTGATGACCAATCCCTAGGCCATCCAATGTCTGGCTGGCGTAGACTGCTCGAAGAGGAATCCGAGCATCAATGGTTATCATTTGCAGCATTCTCAATTATAGTCATAATTGGGGCTGTATTAATCGATTGGTCAAGTGATTTGTCAGGTGTACGTCAGGGAAGCTCGCTTGACGTAGAGGGGACTGTTATTGATTCTGCAGGCGACTCTGTTCTTTATCAGAGTGAGGATACAAAGATTATATCGCACAATGGAAATGAATTCCCGGCAACTTTCGCCACTTGCCTGGAAGAACATGAAGGAAGGATATATGCCTGTTTAGGTAATAAGGGTACTCTTGGATATATCGAAGACGGTAATGAAGGGTGTGAAACCACTTGGTGTGAGTTTGACTTTGGAACAAACCTAACTGCTACACACATTTCCGCTGATGAAGATAACCAATTTCTAATGATTGTTCAGACAGGAACAAGTGATTCTATTGCTGCTGTATCAATAACTGAATCTGCAATTGCGGAGCCTATATCAGATTTTGAAGGTGCAATGCATCTGGATACACTCCATCCTACATCGGATGGATGGCTAGTAGGAGGTTCTTGGCAAGCGCCACCAAACTGGCTTGGTTCTAATCCAACATCTCCACCAAGATATGAGTTAGTGCTACATTCTTCTTGGGATGGGACAGGATCACCATCAATTGAGATTATTCACATGGGTGACGAAGGTACAATTCATGGGATATATCCTACAGGGAACGGATATGTTGCTACTGGAACATCCGACACTGTCTTTATTTCAGATGGCGAAATAAATTCCCTCGGGTTATCAAGCCATGCTGCAACTAATGATCAGAATGGTAACGTATGGCTGTTCGGAGGAATGGGTTCTACTACAGTTGCGGTAATTTACGATGACAAGGTTTCGATTGAAAAACTACCAGAACCGCTCCAAATTTTACCAAATTATGCAACCTGTGATGACAATGGAATGATTTCTGTTCACGGTTCTGATTATTCTGATGACACCTCGTCATTCTCTATAGATAGTAATGCGCGAACATCTTTTACAAGCCTTAGGGGAATCTTAGACCTTGGATTTATTCTTATTAGTGTAATGATTTTGTCTATAATGGGATGGAACGTAATAGACGCCATACGTAGAGGCGAAGTTTTCTAATCTAGTTCTGTAGATTTTACGTCATTTGCTGTTCGACAAGGGCATCATTTACGAACCTCCTGCGAAGTCGGGTAATCCTAGCGCAAGCAATGGATGGGTCCCGATGGCGAAAAGAGGAATGATGGATCAATATATGGATATCAAACAAGAATATCCTGATTGCGTTCTATTTTTCCGTATGGGGGACTTCTACGAGCAATTTCATGAAGATGCAGTGGTCGCATCAGAGGTTTTAGGGCTCACATTAACCAGTCGAGACAAAAAAGCGGATGAGCCAATTCCAATGGCTGGATTCCCTTGGCATGCACTGGAAGATAACCTTCGACAAATGTTGAAATCTGGCCATAAGGTATGTGTCGCCGAGCAAGAAGACAACCTCAGAGAAGGTGCGAAATTACTCGAGAGGGTTGTTACTCGTGTTTATACACCGGGTTCTCTTTACGAGGAGAGTCTAATTGGAACTGATGAAGTGGCAGGTTTAGCAGCAATCTCAACCAAAGGAGAAGGGATTGGAATTGCCATTCTCGATGCTTCTACTGGACATGTTTGGACGATGGAACACCACGGTGATGAAAGGTGGTCTAGATTGTTGGACGACCTATTGCGTAGTAACCCCAAAGAATTGGTTTTCACCCCAAGAGATGCTGAAAAAGAAGAGTTTAGGTCAGTGATTTCACAATTGGATGGTGTTACTCTATCGCAACACACATCATCACGCCGCAAAGGACGGGATTCCCTGAAAAATATACTTGATGTTGCTGATTTAGGTCATATAGATTTGGATGATTCACCACTAGCGATGGACGCTGCAGGGTTGGCTGCAGATTATCTAGCTGCCATGCACATAGTCGATTCTATCGATTTTAGGGAAATCGAAGTCATTCGCCCCGAGGGAAACATGATCCTCGACCAAACAACACTCAGAAATCTCGAGTTGACAAAAACATTGTCTGGTGAGAAGGAAGGATCACTGATCGGAGCAATAGATAACTGCCGAACATCAATGGGAAGGAGGACACTCAAGGATTGGTTGTTGAGACCGCTTGCTAGTAGAGAGATTATTGAACAAAGACATGACTCTGTTGCAACAATTGCTAGGTCCTCAAAGCGCTTAGATGAACTGAGAGATAGCCTTCGAGGTCTGAGAGATATGGAAAGATTAGCAACCCAATTATCATACAATCGCTCTGGTGGGCGAGATTTGGTTGCGATTGGGCTTGCCCTCGAAAGAATGCCACGACTTAAAGCAATCTGCACAGAAGTAGACGACTACTTACTTAATAAATTAGCAGAGGAGTTAGACATTCTTGAAGTCATGAAAATTGATATTCAGGCGAACCTAAATGATGAGCAACCTCTTTCACTTCGAGATGGAGGTTTGATCAGAGAAGGCGTTGATGAAACCTTAGATGAACTGAGAAAAGCAGCAGCAATTGGCCATAAATGGTTCAAAGACTTGGAACTAAAAGAAAGGTCGAGATTGGAAATACCGTCTCTCAAGGTTAGACATAATAGACAAATAGGCTGGTATATCGAAGTCACAAAGACACATCTGTCCAAGGTCCCAGAAGATTGGAATAGACGCCAACAAATGACGAATGGTAATCGATATGTAACCGAAGAATTAGTAGAGTGGGAGGAGAAATTGGTCACAGCAGCGACGAAAGCAAATTCAATGGAATATAATATGTTCAGAGATCTTAGGGACAGGTGTAGAAAAAACGCAATAATTCTTGGGAAGATTAGTTCACAGGTTGCCCAAATTGACGTTTTGCAATGCTTTGCAGAGGTTGCGAGAAAACGTTCCTGGACAAGACCTGTTATCTCAGATAGTAACAAATTAATTGCGAAGGGTTTGAGACACCCCGTACTTGAACTTCAAACAGGATTTGTACCCAACAATATCCGATTGGACAAAAAACGCAGATTTCTACTGATAACGGGCCCAAACATGGGTGGTAAATCTACTCATTTACGATGTGCAGCATTACTTTCTGTACTTGCTCAGGCAGGATCTTTTGTTCCAGCTGAGAGTGCCGAAGTAGGGTTGGTTGACAGAATCTTCACCAGAGTCGGTGCATCGGACGATATTAGGAGGGGGCGCTCTACTTTCATGATGGAAATGATGGAGGTTGCCCATATATTGAAGAGAGCAACAGAAAAATCATTGTTATTACTTGACGAAATTGGAAGGGGTACCTCCACATTTGACGGGTTATCCATCGCTTGGTCCGTAACTGAGGATATTTGTAATAGGTTAAACTCTAGAACGCTATTTGCAACGCATTATCACCAACTAATAGGACTTGAAGGTGAGGCTAAGGGATTGGTAAATATGCATGTACAAGTGGCGGAATCTGATGGGGAATTGAAATTCCTACACACGGTTGCAGACGGGCCGTGTGACGACTCTTATGGTGTGCAGGTTGCTGCTCTAGCAGGACTTCCAAGGCATGTAGTTGAACGTTCGAGTGATTTGCTAGGCTTTTTAGAAAAGCAAGCAAAAGGTGCCAAAGCTGGTGAAAGAGGGGCACCTACTGCAAGAAATGCAGGTCAATCCTCATTGCTTGGTTTTATTGGGCAACCTCAGGTAAGAATTGAGATAGACGCTGTTGGTAAGGCTTTAAGGGATGCATTATCAAAAATTGAACCTGATGCAATGACTCCTAGGGAGGCACATGATACACTATACGCTTTGCTGAGAATTTTAGGTGATGACAAATGACTGCTCCCTCTCGAATTAGACAATTGGATGAGAGAACTATTGGACACATTGCTGCTGGCGAGGTTGTCGAAAGACCTGCGCAAGTAGTCAAAGAATTATTGGAAAATTCTATTGACGCTGGTTCAACCTATATATCAATAGAAATTGAACGAGGAGGATTCGATATAATTCGAATTACAGATAATGGTTCTGGCATCCATGAGGATGATTTAGCAATAGCATTAGACCGGCATGCAACAAGTAAATTATCCTCGGAAAAAGACCTCGCAGAAATTGGGACGCTCGGATTTCGTGGAGAAGCGCTCTCTAGTATAGGCATGGTTAGTAAACTAACAATATCTAGCAGACCGCGTCAATCAGAAGGACGAACGATCACAATGGATAACGGGAAAAAAGGAAAAATTGAACCCGCAGGTTTGGCAGAAGGGACAATTATACAGGTTTCACATATTTTTTCCAACCAGCCTGCGAGATTAGCATTCCAAAGACGTCCAGCAACAGAAACCAGCAAAGTTGTTGATGTCGTCGTGTCCCATGCAATAAGTCATCCAGATGTCGGATTCAGATTGTCAAATGATGAAAAAATCATTTTGGAAGTCCCAGCAGTAGACGCAATCGAAGATAGGTTATACGATGTTCTAGGAAGGCAAGCAGGAAAAATGATTCCGATTTCACAACCTCCAAGCGATGCTGATGCACCTGGTGACGAACTTTGGTCTGGTTGGATTTCGACACCAGATATAACCAGAGGCAAAGGTGATGACATTCATGTCCTCATAAATGGAAGGCCTGTTGCTGCTCAACCATTTCTCCAGTCTATACGGAGAGGTTATCGAACAAGATTAATGCAAGGAAGGCATCCTGTTGCAGTCCTAAAGCTCGATTTACCTCCTTCAGAGGTGGATGTTAACGTTCATCCCACAAAAAGGGAGGTCAGGCTGAGAAATTCTTGGAGAGTACTTGAAAGATTGGAACGCTCAATCGCATACACACTAGAATCAACCCCGACGGAACCAGAGTCAAGTGGGGGGATAACTGGTATTACTTCACTCGCACCAAATTCTGTGGAAAAGAGGGACATGAAAAAACCTGCATGGGCACAAAGTGCGCAAATTTCCTTGACTGGGGAGAAGCCGAACGAAGTGAAAAAATCACAGAAGGCAAGACCAGTATCTAGACCAGAGTCATCACAGCAAACAATCACAGGTGTTGAAGCAATAGCGCCTGCTTTATCTTTAGGAGAAAGAGATTTGCACCGACACGCTGGTTGTGATACAGAGGATATTGACAACACAGAACCATTAGGTCCCGTTATCAACGATTTACCTGCGATGGAGCCTCTCGCACAATTTGCAGATTCATACATTTTAGTGCAGGCTGGTGAAGAGCTACTTCTGATCGACCAACACGCTCTTCACGAGCGAGTTAGGTATGAGAGGTTAAGGCATGATGAGAGCTTATGGGAGGCACAAGCTAGGATAACACCAGTACCCCTAAATTTAGATGCTAGACAGATTGCTAGATTAGAGGCAAGATTAGAAGATTTAGAAAACATAGGTTTCAAAATTGAGAAGAACGTTGCTGGGTATTTGATAACGAGTGCCCCTGCACTGTTGTCTGCTAGTGAACTAGAACCATTCCTACATGACATTCTTCTGGACATGAGTGAGGATGGTGCGCCCATCGAAACTGTTGAACAGCGAAAAGACCACATTGCATTTCTCAATGCTTGCAGGGGTGCGGTCAAAGCGAATGAAAAATTAAATTTGTCACAAATGAGAAGATTGCTCGATGATATGAGACGAATACCAAACCCTTGGGCTTGCGTTCATGGAAGGCCAACTGCAATGAGAATACCACTCAATGCTTTAGACCATCACTTCGGCCGTCATGGCTGAGTTTTTACACTCAGCCCACAATCAACCAATTGACTAAGGAAAGAGGGCCATGCAACTCTGTGTAAATTTGAACCTTCGACTAAACCACCACAAATCGAAGCAAGTAAGACTGCAGTCATTTGAATTCGGTGGTCTCCGAATGTTTTCACAACACCGGTTGGCCGAATTGGTATTTGATTACCAGGAACTGTGATTACATCATTATCCAAATGCGAGATAATGGAGAATTCTGAGAGCATTTGTACTGTTTTTGTTAACCTGTTCGACTCCTTATATGCAGCATGGCCTGCACCTGTAATTTTCCCTCCCTCGCCAAGGGCTAACCAAGCTGCCATCGGTGTAATTAGATCATTTGAATCTCTTAGTTCATAATAATCTAAATCGTGTCCTATAGTATCTTTTTCTTGTGGCGGATTCTCAACAGAAAGGCCCGCTAGTTTCGCAAAAGCCATCATAGAAGCATCTGGTGGGATAACGATATCTGGGCAGGATACTTTCCAAGGTTTACCGGGAGATCGTGCACCTGTTAACTTGCAGAGTTCCCAGGTTAATGATGAATGATTCCTTGATACAGCATCTCCCTTTGTTGTGATGTTGAACCCTTTTGTTCTTGGAGCCATCAGCATTAATGCAGAGTGGAATTGTGATGTTTGTGAAACATCTATTTCTACGAATTCTTCCTCAAAAGGGCCCTCTAAACTAAGAGGATACTCGCTATTTTCATTATGATAAATAGTCTTCACATTGAGGTTTCTCAGTAATGGTAAGGAACTCCTTGCTCGAAGACTAGCATCTCCATCAAGGGTCGTTAAGAAATCACAGGAGGCCACTTGGGCTATCAAAAATCTAAGGGCGGTTCCACTATTTTTACAATCGATTACGGAGTTTGTTTTCCGCAACGGACCTCCAATCATCTCACCATCCTCCCAGCTTATACCCAATTGAACAAGACTATCGATTAGAGCCTGAACGTCCTCCCCTACCTCCCACATCTCAATCTTTGTTGGTTCTTGATCCATGCAAGCCAGCGTCAACCAGCGCATACTGTGGCTCTTTGATGGTGGTAATTTCAAAGTCCCTGTCAATTTACTGGGTTCAATCTTTAACACATCAAACTTATCTTCGCTATTCGAAGAGGTATGTGTTGCATCCTCTTTCATGCACCTGCCAGAAAGCCTTTGGTCAAGAAGTCATCCAATGCACATATTGAAGTGCGTCATGCCTTTACGCCACACAATGGTAACGGACACTCTCGGTAGACCCCTCCGTGACCTTAGGATATCTCTAACTGATAGATGCAACATGCGTTGCAGATATTGCATGCCGAGAGAGCACTTTGACAATCATGAATTTTTGAGTCGCAATGAAATTCTTTCTTATGAAGAACTTGCCATGGTTGTAGAATCTCTCGTGCCGCTAGGATTAGAAAAAATAAGATTGACCGGTGGTGAGCCTCTACTCAGGCGAGACGTGTGCTCATTTATAGAAATGTTACCAAAAGACCTGGATTTGGCTATGACTACAAACGGAATACTACTGGAGAAATTTGCTGAAAGGTTAGCTGCTTCGGGTTTGAAAAGGGTGACTGTTTCATTAGATGCCTTGGATATTGAGACGTTTCAAGCGATGGGAGATACAAGTGAAAAGCCAGAGACTGTATTGCGTGGAATTGAGGCTGCAAGAATGGCGGGATTGAAAGTGAAAGTTAACACTGTAATTAGAGCAGGATACAATGAACACTCAGTCCAGAAGATTGCTGAGAGGTTTTTGGGGACTGATGTCGTTGTTAGGTACATCGAATTTATGGATGTCGGTGAAACAAATTCCTGGAATACAGGAGAGGTAATCACGGGTGAAATGATGCGATCTATGTTGGATGACCTCATGCCTCTAAAAGAAAATCATGTTGGAGAAGTGGCTAATAGATATCAGCGAGGTGGTCAAGAAATAGGATTTATTGAAAGTGTTTCTAAACCATTTTGTGGAGATTGTAATCGAGCAAGAATCAGTGCCGATGGATCCCTATACACATGTCTATTTGCAAATAGGGGTAATGATTTGAAATCATTACTCAGGATGGATGCTACTAAAGAACAAATCGCATGTGCGGTAAGGGATATTTGGGGCAAGAGGGACGATGCCTATTCCCAAAACCGTGGAGAAATTGTTGACCGAAAAATCGAGATGTCATTTATTGGCGGTTAATTTGAAACAGGTAATTTGATCGTTGCTAAAATTGTATTGCTTCCTTTGTCAACCAATTGGAAAATGTGGTCACCGTTATTACACTGAATTAATTCGCAATTAATGACAAAGTAGTCTCCTTTTGTAACCGACCAACCAGCATCCCTATCGTGGAATGATATGTTTGATCCTACTGTCCCATACACCTCTGAATCATCGACAAAACCATAATGCTCCTTCAGACTTTGTCCGGTTTGATTGACGATTGACCATTCTACTTTTGAGGGGTCTAGGGATTGGTCTATGCTTGTAATGGATACGACATGATATCCGTTTGAAAGAGCCCTTACCGATATTGAAGCCTTTGGATCTGCCTTCTCTACATTATCTAAAGTGGTTGACATCATAATGAAAACCATGCTAGTAAGTAACACAGTTATCGCTAGCAATAGGACAGTTGCAATAACTGGGCTGACCGCCTCGTCATCTCTGTCCATGATATCCCCTAACATCCAAATCACTTGAAACAACCGCTTATTTTGGTGTGATTACAGGTATTTTATTGATTATTCCAGCAATCTAGATTACCCAAAACATCTTCCTACAGGTTACTGCTCTCCATATAATGCCCTTTGTTAGAGGATTGAACATCATATTCAAAATCCAATCTGGAAGTCTAAAAATTAGGCTTCCAATCTTGAAGGAACGCTTCGAATTAGCCATAACCTTACCCATCTGCTTCTTCCAAATCTTCTCATATTCCTCTAGAGGAAGTCCGGACTTTATGTGCTCTGCAATTACTTGTCCAGCGATTCGCCCTCCAATCATTGCAATTGTAATTCCTGCTCCGTTTGATGGCAAGACCATACCAGCTGCATCTCCTACCAATACATAATTTCCTTTTACGAATTTCTTCAATGTGCCAGACATAGGTAGGGAACCTGCTCCATTGAATGTAATCTCTCCGTTATATTTAGACACGAACTTGTCTGTGTAATCGTTGAGACTACGTCCTTTTGCGAATGACTTCTGAATACCCAATCCGATATTTGCACCGCTAGATTTTGGGAACATCCAGGCGTATCCGCCTGGTGCCATCGAGCCGAAATGCAGTTCCACCGCTTCACCAAAATCGCCTTCCATTAGCACGAATTTAACAGGAATTTTTGTTGATTTTTCGTTCCAGTATTCTCTTCTAATTACTCCATTATGGCCACCTGCGTCAACAATTACTTTGGCAGTATGAATATCGCCGTTCCTCAAAATAACTGAGTTTTCTTCAACTCTTTCTACCCTTGAGTCGACCAAAAAATCAGCTCCGGCTTCTTTTGCCAAGTCAACCAAGTATTCATCATGAGCAACGCGGTTTAGAACATATCCATCGAAATCAAATTTTAGGGGTTTGCCCGATGGAGGCACTAAATGCATCTTTTTGGAATGTCTCGAGATGGCTTTGTCAGGGGTTTGGAATAAATCGTCCATATCTGGTACGTCTGGACAAAGTCTGCGCATCTCTTCGTTACTAGGGACTAATTCTCCGCATTGAAGAGGTGATCCAATCGGGTCTCTTCGATCGATTACAAGAACGTCGATTCCACCTTCAGCAGCGTATCTAGCTACTGTACTACCAGCAGGCCCGCCACCAATAACGATTACATCCCTGTCGAAAGATTGAGACATACCATAACCTCACTTGTGACGATTTCTCACGATGTTCACAAGATGTTTAAGCAATTGCTTTGCATCACAATCTGGAAAGAAATCAAGATTTTCAATAGCCCTTTCAAGGTGGTTTTGAATAAGTATCTCAGTGTAGTTCAAACTATCTCCAAATTTTAAAAGAGCAATTAATTCGTCAAAAAGCGAGTCTTCGAAATTGTGGAGAATTTCTGCAAATCTTGTGCGCTGGTCTCCGTGTAATATCGTGAGAGCATGGATAATAGGAAGGGTCATTTTTCCCTCGTAAATATCAGAACCTCTCGGTTTACCCATTCTTTCATCGCCTTGGATATCCAATAAATCGTCAACAAGTTGGAATGCAATTCCAATCTGCATTCCAAATTGGAATAGTTTCTCGCAACTCTCCATACCTGCTTTTGCGATTAAGCCTGCTCCTTTGCAACCTGCTGCGAAGGGGCCGGCTGTTTTCCCACTAACAATTTCGAGGTAATCCTCTGGCGAGGTTGCTAAATCGAGAATGTGATCGATTTGTGTAAATTCGGCGCTAGCTAGTTTTGAGCAATAGTGCGCCATGACATCTACAACTTCCTTTTCATATTGACCTCCTAATCCAAAGCCTTGAGAGAATAGCCAATCTCCAGCAATAATTGCCTTTGCTTGTCCGTGTTTTGAATGGATTGTTTCATGGCCTCTCCTTGTCGAGGATTCGTCATTGATATCATCATGAACCAAACTAGCGGTATGAATAAATTCATTGGACATTGCGAACGGGATTATTTCATCAATATCTTGGCCGCCGGCTAATTCGTACGCAAGAATAACCATTGTAGGACGTATTCGCTTTCCACCCGCTAGGACAACCTGCCCAGAAACTTCAGCAACCTCCCCAAATGTAGAGGACTGCTCGAGAATAATGGCTTCAAGATTGGCATTAATCAAATCCCGAATTGATTCTATCTTATCCAGCGCTTCATTGTCCTCCATAGTCCTACCCACAAGGGTCGCCTTCTTAACGAGTGGCTGACGCCCATAGGGTGCTGGCAATGCCAGCCGAGGTATCTGCATGGGTGAAGAAAATCGTTTTGAGTTACTCCTTAGCCCTGAAATTGGGGATGGAGTCAACACTCATTCGCAAAAATTCATCAAGAGTTCACCCGATAATCTTGAGTTAATTGTGAAACACGTTCCTCACACTGAGACTGCAGTAGAATTGCTGTTAGATGGGCATGGCGACATTGTACCTGTTTCAGGGGAATGGTGGTATAACAACAGAATTCGTGAATTATCGCCTGCGCTTGTTTTACCTAGAAGAGAACCTAATAGGGTTCTGGTTGGGAATGATAAACCCGAATATATTCCTAAGAATGGAATAATCGTCGCTGATTGTGAAATTATAAGGCGTCAAATGCTACGTAGTCGTAATGACATTCAGGTCAAATTAGTTGACCAATATCCAGATGCTCCAAACGACATTTTTGAAAGGGTAAAATGGCTAGAGATCTTGAGGGAGAAAGGGCAAATTGATGGTTTTACAACCACTAGAACACTACACTCCTCTCTAGAATCTAAACCTCGTAGACACACCCTCGGAATGCAAAGACAAGATGACGTTAGGTCAAGGTTTATTCCTAAACCACTTGAGGGTTATACAATTTTGCTTACAAGAAAAGATTTTCCCGCCTCAAGATTTTCAAAAGTCATAGACGCTGGTGCAGCACTTGCTCTGAGATTAGAGGTTACAGTCCTAGACTCTATAGAAAAAAGAATGCGAAACAAAATAGGCTTGATAATCGAGCAGAGAAAGGTGAGATCTATTCTCCAAGACGTGGGGAACAGAGGGAAATCACTCGGTTCTGAAAAACCCTTGAAGGAATGGAAAACCTTCTCGGGTGCAGACAGCCATCAAGGGCCCAAGGATTCAGACTCAAGGATTGATGTAATTCTTGAAACAATCAATATTGAAGGGACTGTAACTACCAGCGTAGAAAGGATTTTTCCTGTGGAGGAAAGCCATTCTGGAATACAAAACTTAGTAGTCAATTGGCAACAACTATTGAAAATTGCCAGAGAAAAACCCGAAGAGGAAAAGCGAGGAAGAATGAAACAACTAATGGACGATTACATCGATGATTTGGTAGAAGGCGGGAGGATTTCCGAGGGCAGGATATACTCCCCGATGTTTGATGAATCTGATCATGACTAACTCAAAGAGATTCGTCTCCAGAAAGCTCTCTAATCTTAGCCCGCTGATTTTCTATGTTTTCCGGGTCTCTGTTGTCTCCTGCTAAGATTAAATCGTATCCGTTGTTGTTAAGTTCCCTATGGAGCTCAATCATTTCTACAGGGGCGTTTGCATCTACAACATCAGCGATAGATTCGTCAACTTCCCTCGCATAAGACTCCCATGATCCTGATAACTTAAGCAAATCTTTCGTCATTCTTTCTATTATATCTACAGCAGAGGGTGGCCTAGCAAGAGCCCCTTGAATCCTTTGTACTGCATCAAGATGTAATGCCCTTAATTCTCCCAAACGTGTAGCAGATCCTATTATCTGTGTAACCATAAGTTCCCTATCACCTGATTTGACCAACCTTTTTCTAGCCTTTTCAAGCTCTTTCTTAATTTCAGTAGAGCCTGCAATTATAGCGTCTTGGATGCTAGCAACTTCATTCAGAATACTCTGTATGGATTCTACCCTATCTGTCATTTCCTCTTCAAGACGGACCTCTTCTCTTCGTAAGTACTGCCTAACCGAATTAATTATTCCAGATGCTAATGCTGTTGCCTCTTTCAATGAGGTTTTAGCAGCCCTTTCATAACGCCCCATGCTTCGGCCTCATGTATTCTTAGTTGTGAAACCGTTTGAAGATGTTGCTTTTCACATCATAAAAATGGACATCTTCACGGTACAAATTAACCGTCATAATGCGGCTTTTAGATACCTTTGTGAGGTGTAACCTCAAATATGGAGAGGAGCGGAGAGGATATCAGAGGTATTCCAATGGAAGACAAGCAAGCCTTGCTTTCTGAACTCCATCAGGCAAGACTAGACCGCCTGAAAGAGATTTGTGCTCAGCACGGAATTTCCAAAAATGGTTCTGTCGAAGTGCTACGTGCTAAGTTGATAGCCGAACTTGTTCTTGATGAGTGGGACCTTTCTCCTGATGGGATTCCTCAAATTTTAAACAATGACTTAGGAGAAGTACTCGCTGTCTTTGGAGTTAAAAAATCGGGTTCTATAAGAGAGAGGCGCCAGAGATTATTCCTGCACCTAAACCATGATGCAAAGCAATTGACTCCAGAAAAATTAGACAACCTCTCAAGGGACCAATTACATGATTTATGTTCCAAACTTGACCTCCCCCGTTCGGGAACAAAGCAGGCTCTTTTGATGAGAGTAGCCGGAGTGTTGACATCGCAGATGGGTGCTTGGGGCGTAATCAAAAAGAGCTTACGAAGACCAAGAGGAGCCCCTAAACTAATCCAAATTCCATATCCTTCTGAAGATGACGTGGTAAATGTAAAGATTGTTCCAACTGCTATCTCAGTGCCTGAACCGATTGATGTTGTTGAAAAGCCTGAAATTACAATCATCGAAGAAACTATTGAACCTGTTATCGAAATTATTGATGAACCTAGCGAAGTAGAGAATGCGGTAGATTTTAGTGAACCTGAGCAGGAGATTACGACAATAAAAACAACTGCTAATGTCATGGAAATAGAGGGTAGGACAGCAGAGATAGATGCACTTTGCAGGGATTTCTTGATAGTAGGATCTGTTGAGGATAGTGATGATGTTAATGCCTTTGTAGCGAGTCTAGAAAGTTACGGATTTGAATTGAATGACCCAAATTCTGTAAATTTCGTAAAGTCAAGATTAGTTTACTTAGATTCGATGGCCAAAGAGGAAAAAGATGCAATGCATTCAATGCCAAATTCTTGGAGGGAAAGAGAAGCATTGAGACTATTCGAAGACTCTAGGAGCATTTTGAGAGAGTCATTGCCGGAGATAATCGCGGAAAATGATGGTGAAATGGTGAAGGCCAGAATGGCATTTGAAGATAAAGCAAGAGACTTGAAACTTGATTTGAGGTTACCCTCTATTTCTGGAAGAGTGCATGCTTTGTTTGACTTGCAAGTTTCACTCGATCAAGAAATTGCAGCATCAAATCCAAAGAATGCTCGGCGTACACGAGTCATAAGAATATTACAACATGGATCTATACATCTATCTGCTAATGACAGAAGAACATTAGATAGATTAGAGCGAAACATTGCTGGGTTTGAACAACTCGTAGAAACAATTCTCGAAAAGTCTGGTAGTGTCTATGGTGAAACTCAACAAACACTGGTTATCAGATTTTTAGAAAAGAAGGGCTACGCAGTCAATAATGCAGAAATTAGACCAAGAGTCATCGCTGCGGCTGGAGTTATTGGTGCAGAATTAGGACATATTTCCCCTAGTGATATACCTCGTCTAGCCCCGGGAATTAAGGTAAGTGACACCGAAGTTGATTCCATAATTACTGACCTGAAAAGACTCGCCCAGCAATTCAGGACAACGGATGAGGAAGATAAGGATGAAGAGATTGAACTCGCTGAATCTGTTGCAGACGCAGCAGAAAGAGTAAATTCAATTCGTAAAAGAATTGATGGGGTGGATGACCTTCTTGCAAGACTAAAATTGTCTCACGACTAACGAGAGGCATAGAAGCCTTGAATGACTTTAGTAACGGTTTCAATATCTCGAATATCTCTATTGAGCAAATCACCTAAGATTTGCTCTCTTTGTCTAACATGCTGTTCAAACTGGGCAGGGGTAATGCCCGCTGCTGTACAGATTGTTTCTCTCATTTTCGAAGGAATTCCTGTCTCTTCAATTTGGTCTGTGGCCGCATTGTATTTCCATATGGCGTTAAGCCTAGGCTTGTCACCCTCCATACCTGCTACTTCAGCGACTTCGGTAATTTTCCGAGCTGTTTTACCATCGACATAAAGCCTGGCCTGAATTATAATCAAATCAAGGCCCGTCAACATTATTGGTGGTACATTCATTGGAGGATTAATCATTCTTGTAATGGTCTCCATTGCTGTGTTTGCGTGCAGAGAACCAAACGAGCCATCGTGACCTGTGTTCATTGCTGTAAGTAGGGTTGCAGCCTCACTGGACCGAACTTCTCCCACAATTATTCTATCAGGTCTCATGCGAAGACTTGACTTCAAGCAGTCGTTCATATCTACTTCAGGGGTTCCATCAGGCCTCTCACGTCGAGTTTCCATCCGTAGCCAGTGGTCGTGGTACACTTGTAATTCTGCAGTATCTTCTACAGTAAGCAGCCTCTTGTGCCATGGAATATACATACCCAGGCAGTTCAGTGTGGTTGTTTTACCTGAGCCAGTACCACCTGCTATAACGAAATTTGCTGGTCGACTATCAAGACCCTCAATCCAAACCCACATCATTGCAGCGAGTCTGAGGTTTACGGTTCCAAATTTAATCAAATCAATCATAGTTAGGGGATCTTCCCTGAACTTTCGTATGGTAAGAGTAGGTCCGTCAGGCGAAACTGGAGGTATTGTTCCATTTACACGACTACCATCTGGTAAACGGCCATCGAAGATTGGTACCATACCTGGCCCATCACCAAGGGGAACTGAGGTAAAGGCTGCAATGTTTTTTGTAATTTCAAGACCCTGTTGGTCGTCAACCCACACATTTGTGCGGCACATACCGTGATTTCTGTGTGCAACCTTTACGCATTGCGCTCCACCATTATACATCACTTCTTCCAAATTATCGTCCTCTAATAATACTGCAAGATTACCGTATGGATTTGGTTCAACTCCTCCATCTACGTGATACATCGGTGAGGGATGATTCGATTCCATGTAGACTGTTACCCTTCCATACTGTTCCAATATTTTCTCCATACTCTAACCTCCAATAACTAAAATCCCAACATGATAAATTGTCATAGATACCGCCATCCAAAGCGGAGCCCACCATAGAGCCGAACGCATCCTACCAAGCATTCTACCGCTTACCGAAATGGCTACTAAGGAAGCTGCTCCAAAGAATAAAGTGAATGATGAGTTAAATGAATCTAACTGGAATCCTTGATTACGGGGTGCAAAAAGCCCGACAATAAATGCGATGAGGAATGGTAATCCAACGCAAACAAACATGATTATCAAAATCGAACGCCCCATCAAATCCGACTCTCTTCGATTCATCAAATCATTTAGCCTCTCATAATCACGGGACATATCTGCGAGAATGTTTTGCAGAGGAGCATCTTGTTCTATAGCGGTAGACATCAAATGCATGACCCTCTGTACTTGTGAAGAACGTGATTTGGTTGCAAAATTTGCAAGAGCGGAATCAAAGGATGATGCATGGCTTTCTGCCAAAGTTTCTCTGAGCAGCTTACCTAGCGTCCCATTGTTACGGTCAGCCTCAGCCATCATGGCTTGCTGCAAACCTAAACCTGCACCAAGTGAGTCTGAAAGTGCTTCCAACATCGCGGGAAGATCGTTTTCGATGCCTCGACGCCTATTTCTTTCAAGAATAGGCGGTATTCCACCAATTGCGCAAGCGACCCCAAGTGTGATCAAAAATAACAGCAGAGGTTCATTTCTAAACATTTCAAGAATTGAGAATAACATTAATCACAACCCCGGATCTTTAGTGTGAGCTTTCAACCCTATCATTGCCATTCCTAGCAAAGTCAGAAGTAATCCAGCATTTACAATGCTCATAATCATTCCCTGGTTCATTGGACCAAACAGTTCTTCCGCATCCTCCATCAATTGTGGCGCAATACCGAGTATCGAAAGTATGATTGGTCCTATCATACCTATTGAAAGAAGGGTTTCAGGGACTCCTCCGAGTTCCTCGATGTACTCCTTAACGCTCTCAGTCCTTGATTCTTCCATCCTTTCTCCTTGTTTTCTTAATGTCTCGATGATGTCAGTGTTTTGAGTCACGTTATTGATCATAGTATTTATTACGCGTTTGTAGCCATCTGTTTCCGCTTTTTTTAGTAGCGCTCTTAGCTCTTTTTCTAGTGGCCGACCTTTGTTTATATTATCCATGAGATTTGCAAAATCCTTGGAAATTATGCCGTACCCACCCTGTGATATCGAGTGTATTGCAGCCTCTAAACCAACACCTGAACCCATCAAAACGTCTAACGTCCTGATGACGTATAGAACCTCTCTGGACTCGTCTAGTGAACGCATTACCTCACCTCACCTGATATCTTCAATTAATTCAAATGTGTATATTTTTTCAGATCCATCATAGTCGATTTTTCCAAATACACACTTCACATCTCTTTCTTCAAATGGGTCATGAATGTAAGGCTGACCAGTTCTGAACATTTTTAGAATCTTCTTGTAATCTTCAAAATCCATTTCTCCTCTTACCGTATAAATAGCAGATTCGGCGCCCTCGTCAACTAAGTCATCACCCTCTCCACCGTGGGTAACTGTACGAGTAATTCTTCTTGAGATTGAGACGCTTATGTCCGCATTTGGTAGTCTAAGCCAGTCTGAACTTGAAGTACCACTTGCTGGACGAATAAAGAAATCTGTACCTGCCATTACATCACCTGTAAACATACGAGAACGCGAATGGAACTTGAACCTGTTGGAGTTTAAATTTAGTTTGTAATCTTAAACCAACCAAATCTTGGCTCATGAACCGTACCATCTTCAGTTAACTCATCGAGGCATAATTCCGAAGCATCTCTGTCGTGACCACGAGCCGCTGCATTAGACAGCAGAGTATCAAAGTCAACCCCCTCACCTTGGTCGAGCCTAGAGATCAAGTCTAGCAGAACTTGCTTTAGGTCTACCCCCTCGACCGTATCAGAGTCTGTGCTATCGTCTTCTCCACCGCCAATCGATAGATTAGATTGCGATGACACATTGGTTTTTGTTGTAAATGAAGGAACCTTATCTTCAGCGATGTCGAGGGCATTCATAATATTCAATCTGTACGGTTCAGTATCAATTTCTCCATAGTGTTCGCTGGCGAGAAGGATTCCCTCTTGCATGTTTTGTGGTATGTTTGCAGCTTCTAGTGCAGTAATGCTTTTTTCTAGTGAGATTGATTTCTCCAGTAAGTCCATCCTTTCCAGCATACCTTCTGATGCTCTTACAAGCCAATTTCTGTAATCTTCTCGCGTAATAATTGCAGCCTCCTCTGGTCTCAGACTTGTATATACTGCACCTTCCTCATTTTGGAAATATCTCGCCTTTGCTGTCATTAGTAGCATAATTGATTCTCCGTCCTCGACTCTTGAGGACAATTGAATTGTTAACTCTCTCATCGATTCGGGAGCATAATCTCCAACCGAGAAAAAGTGTAGTCCCGATGGATCTCTGAGTTGCCCTTGCCATAGAGTCGAGCCATTGGATGTCTCCCTTGGGTCTAATCTCTCTAACATACCAGCTACTATTACACGATTCACCTTTGCCCCTAACTTGGTAATAATGAACATAGGATCGAACTCACCCGAGCCCTGCTGACTTAGAGTTGAGTCACTAAATTCGGATGCTAGCATGTGCCATGCTGGCTGCCTCCTTATTCTCCTTGCTGGTTGCAATCACTCCACCCCCCACTTATTTCTCAATTCTGAAGCAGCTAGTACAGAGTCGATTTCTGTGACTTCGACATTGTCTGAAAGTAGCATTGCACCCTGATCATCCACCATCGTCCTTCCGCTGGCGGAAATTTCTTTCCCAAGCAAACGTTCTCTAATTTCTTGTACGAGTTGCATGGAACCATTTTCAGTAACCTTTGATGAGATTTCCTCCATTGTCATTCCCAAAAGTGATTCAGTTGCTATTTTGTTAACAATCAAGGAAATAGTTGAACTGCCATTATCCATCACCATTCGTAACCTCAAATCATTGACTCCATCATAGTCAACACAAGTCGCTAGAGAGCACTTACCATCTCGTAAAACCCTGCGACATTCTGTACACCTAGAGATAATTCCTGAGTCTTCCCTAATAGATACAATATGTCCTTTTGTGGTAATCCCAACTCTACTTGCCCCGGTTGTTAACTCATCTAAATCTACTTCGACAAGATTGTTTGCCAGGTCTATTTCTTCGCCCCAAGGTGCTGCTGCTAAAACCTCTACCTGCGAATTATTATCTACGGTAATATCTGGAATACCTTGCCAAGCTCTGACTCTTGTGCCTTTGAGACGAACAACGACTGGAGTTGATTCAAAATCAAACGGTGGTTCCTCCCATATTGAACACCGGCACTTTCCTGTTGGGTCGGCAACATCGCCTGACCACACACTCTTTGATTCGCCGTCTTTGGTTTGAAAATCTCGTTTGATCATTTTCTGTATCTCAACTATGATTTCTACATCTCTTGAACCATCTCTTAAATCCTCAATTTTACTTACGGAACGAGCTACTAAGTCTTCAGCAGAGGCGAAATTAGAATCGTGAAATATTTCTATTTTCGAAGAAGAGCCAATATTGATTTCTGGTGTGTCTCTAAACACTTTAATCTGTGCATTCTCAATTTTTAGCAATGAGCCGATTTCATGCTCAAATGATTCCCACGAGAGAAAGCCAATAGCACCGGTATCATCAGCTATTCTGCCCCTCACTACATCGATTGAACCTGATCCATCTCTTCTGTGAATCACGTCATTCCTGCTCGCAAGCAATCGTCCAATAACTGTAACATTACCCTCGGAGTTTATTTTGCCTATTTCAACTGGCTCACCCGGTGTTGATACTGTTCTAACACCTTCTCTAAGTACTTCCACTCTACTGGCTTGGTTTACGTTTATACTCATTCTACCCTGATATTCGTTTACTGAAACACCCTCAAATCTAACTACTGCTCCTGGTGAGATATTNGGATTATTACCCCAGTCTTTGTATTCCCAACGAGTCCTGTCGCTTCCTTCTGACCATGGTTGGTCTTCAATCAAACCAAAGGGGACGATTTTTTCTTCGCCTCTTACCATTGTCGTTCTCGGGTTGTGTGAGATAATCTCTACTTCAATCTCAACGTTTCTATCATCACCCGATAATTCAGATAACTTTTCGACTTTCTTTATTGGTAGTGATTGCCTTTGTGTTCCCCCAACTTGTTGATTATTTTGACCAGGATTTCCAGTATCTGTTTGGAACCTTCTAAGTACAGATCTCATTGCATCCTCGGGTGGTATAAGGAAATCCTTCTCGTACCTTGCAAAGGCTTCAGCGACTTTTTCTGGATCTGCTCCNGGTACTTGTTTAATCACTTCTGAGACGTGAGCTTGGTANTCAGACATNTTNNACACCTCGACGGTCCTTTTCAATTTCTGGCCCGTCGTAGGACGGGNGTTCGGGCTTTAGTGCTGGTTGGTTGAGTTCTTTGGACACTCCCTTTCACCTCCGTGGAGTTTGATATCCAGTGGAGGCGGTTCTTGAAGATGTCTGCCAGAGTATGCACTTAATGAAAGTGAATTATCAAGCGGGATTTATCCTCAAGCCGTCCAATAGTAGGACATCTGGGACATGCATCGATCCGGTACTGTATGAACCCTTCCGTTTTGTTTCGGNCCCCAAAACCACTCTCCCAGATAATGCCTTAGCCATATTTCCTGAAAATCCTGCTTGCGAGAGTGCNCCAACAATTTCTCCNCCTTCAACACGCAAAATGGTTGAGGTCGTCACTGAAAAATCACCGCTTGTNGGGTTTGCTGTATGAGCNCCCATGACACTGTGGACCACGTACCCTTCATCCATTTCCTCNACTAATCTATCACGGGAGTAAGTGTTTGATTTAGAGGATAGAATCAAATCGCTACAGCCACAAATTGGAGGAGAGGTATGACCACCTCTGGATGCAGAACCTGTNCTTTCTGCTGACTCTGTTTTACCTTCATAAACAAGTTTCGCTGCGTCCCTCGTAGACCATAATTCGCCCTTTAGCCTTCCAGATTCGATGATAGTTTGTGTTCTACTTGGAACGCCTTCATCATCTCTAGAACCAGAGGATAAACCACCCTCCAATAATCCATTATCGATTAGAGTAAGATGGTTAGCTATTACTTGTTCATTCATTTTACCAGACCAGAAAGATTCGCCTCTAGCCAATCTTTCACCCTTTATAGCCGAAGGAATGACGACAGAAAATAACGGAGAAAAACCACCCGATGTCATTAAAACTGGGCAATCCTCAGTTTTACCTCCTGCAATCTTATTCCTTGTAATTTGTGACCAGTGTACGGCTCTGTCAACACTGGAGGTCAAGTCTGACAAGATTTTTCTGGAGGATTCTCCCTCATATGATGAGGTCAATTGGTCATCTTCATCNATCGAAACATGAATACCGATTCCATGNGTTGTGTGAACACCNCCGTCCTCGATTCCTGAACTGGTCAGAATAACTCCTGCACCTGCACCAACACCTATTCCACCACCTACTGCAACTGCCCTCGANTCNAATTCAGATACCCTTGTAAGCACTTGGTCACCTTGTTCCAGCAAATCTTCTGGACTCATATCAAGAATTGCTTTATCCATCATGCCTCCAACTTTATCACACGACATGTTTCCAGGAAGTTCGAAGCCTTCTATGGAAGGTGATTTTTTCGCAATACTGATCGCTTGTTGTATGGCATCATTTGCTGCAGAAGGGTCTACTAAATGTGCNAAACCGTATCTACCATCCTCAACTATTCTGATTCCAAATCCGCCCTCGCCACCACCAGATGCCATTGATATTTTTCCAGCCTCAATATCCAAAGAATGTCCATANCCNTGCGATGCNAAAATCTCCCATTGTTTGATTCCTGCGCCTTCACAGGCATTTCCAATTAATTGTGCAGAATCCATCAGTCGTTCTACCGCATCATCAGGTATCATTTCATCCCACCAAGGCTTCNTTTATTCTCATCAGTGGACCGCCATCACCTACAGGAACAGTTTGTCCTTTGCCACAGAAACCCGGTGCTCCAAGGTATGCATCTTTGGTAAGACCGTCGACATTTTTCAGTATCTCAAGGGTCATACCTGAAACACTAACGTCTTTTACCGGCCTTGATAGAGATCCATTCTCAATAATCCATGCTTCCTGAGCTGCGAATTGGAANGAGCCACGACCTGTATCTACTTGACCACCTCTNCTACCACAAGCATAAACACCAAACTCGATATCTTCAATCAGTTCATCCAAATCATTGTGATTTCCACCCTGTATAACAGTGTTTGACATTCGAACTAGCGGATGATGTAGTCCGTCCTGTGCTCTTGCCCCACCGTTTGGGTCTAATCCGTACCTGTGAGCGGTTTCTCTGTGNTTCAGATACTCNGTAAGAACTCCGTTNACAATCAAATTTTTTGGACGAGTATCNACTCCTTCATCATCAACAGGGTAGCATCCGTAGCCTCCTCGCATTGTAGGATCGTCTACTACCNTGCAAATCTCTGAACCTATTTGTTGACCAAGTCTACCCTCTAAGCAGGAATCTCCGGCAGCAACTAAATCCGCTTCGCATGGATGCCCGAGAGCCTCATGAATGTATACGCCTGTCAAATCTCTGTCTGCTACAAGTGGCATTTTACCCGAGGGGGCTCTTTCTGCTTTGAGTAATCTGAGGGCAGATATCCTTGCTTTTCGCCCCATCTCACCTAAATCGCAAGATTCTATTACTTCTAATCCACCTTCTCCTCCGTGTCTCATTCTATAGGACACTACTTCACTTCCGTCCCTTGCTGTCACCATACCATTGATGAGGCTTCTTTGAAATGACCAAATTCGATTCATACCCTCAGTCGTCATTAATTCTGTATGTATGTGTTCGTCAGACCACCCTGTTGCCGTTGACACTATCTTATCGTCATCTTTTGCTTCATCATCAATTGCTAACATGCATTCAATACGGGTATCTAGATCTGTATCTCGAACGTCTTTGACACTACGCCAGTGGTTAACATCTTCGATTATTGGTACTTCTGCCAACCCAACGGAGTGTTGGGATGATGAGCGACGAGCGGCAACCGCCTTAGCAAGACGGAATGTCGGTGCAACTTGTTGCGAAATTGATGATACATCACTTGTAGAGTGAACTCCCCAGGCCCCATCTGCCAAAATCCGCATTGTGACTCCTATTTCTTGTCCTGGAATTGCTCTCTCCAACTTACCATCCCTCAGTGATGCAGAGTTCGTGGTCTGACTTACTAGCCTGATTTCTGCATAATCTGCACCAAGTTCAGAAGCATAATNTAGAGATTTGCTTATTTTATCTTCATCCAGTAATCTGCCGGTTGAAAATCTGGAATCAGCCTGTCTAGTAGTGACCACCATAAACTAGCGGGCGTGTGGGGGCTCTTTCAGATTTACGAGTTCTAGCGTAAATCTGCCANATGGATATGACCAATTGCAGCATTTTCCGATTTTTCTCCTTCAATTCCTAATCTCTCGGAATCAAAAATGCTCAGATTCGGGCGATCATCAAGAATACGGAATCCCATTTTTTCTGCATGATAGCGATATTTACCTTCTAACTCATCACCCGATAAATCAACAATCCAAGCAGTTTCATCACCCTCGCACAATCCTGCTCTTCTGAAGCTGGTAGCAATGTGGTGAGTTCCTGAAATCAATCTAATAAATTCTCCATCTATTGAATTGGACCTCATCTTGTTCCTTGCTCTATTGCGAGTTAGTACTTGATGTGCAACCCAACCATGGATCTCACTGGCAAGACAGGTTCCACTAACNAGAGCCCAATGGTCTGATTGCCTATTCTCAATCCATGACATTACCAACTTACGAGGATCCTCACACGGAGAGCCAAGAGCGACTCTAAAACACGGAAATTGTTTCTGGGACACACTCTGGCCATAACGTCCTTATTTTCAATCCTGACGTTCACCCGGCAAAGGTTCATCATCATCTCTCCGTGTTTTATATTGCTGACCAACAGCGATATTTCTCACGGAATCAATTATTCTCTCAACTAATATAGGGCCCCATCCGCGCTTTGATTTTAGCTTGTCCAAGTCAAAATTAGATAATGCTAGAAGATCAGCTGGGGTTCTAATACCCATTTCTGAGAGAGTTCTTGCTCTGTTTCTACCCACACCTCTTACCTGCACTAATTGTAGCAAATCCTCCTTGCAGCCGGCTCTAACTCTTGATCTCGTTAGGTCCAAAAGACCAACTAATTCTGATACATACCCGAGATGCTCGTCTGCGAAGATGTCATCTCTCAGTAAGATTTCTCGGGCAGCAAGAAGTAGCCATCCCATCAAATCCGTCCTTGAGTACACATCACCCGGAGTTACACCCAGTTCTTTTTCAATATCCCTAAGGTCTTTTTCTTCATACCATAGTTCCGTACACCAAGCACTTTTCACCATGCCCATTGCTCTCTCGTCTATCGGGCTTTCAATGAGTAACTCATCTTCCACGAGAGCACCTTTTTGCCTCAATCTGCTACCAAATTCTAATTCCTTTGATTTTGGCCAAAGTGAAATAAAATCGGGTGTAGAGGAAACAAGATGACACAAACTGAAACTAGTCACTGGCAGAGTTTTACGGACAATCCTTCTTACAGCCCGTCTTAATCCTTCCAATAGAATGTCTGCAGATAACGGGTCTATGTACAATTGAGAAACTCTATGACCCATCNAGGTCGCTTCGTATTCATTATCTAAAGCCTCATATTCAAATGAATTTNAACCCGTAACACCCATGCTAGAAGCTTTCTTAAATCCAAATGTTGCCTCAACCGGTTCAGTAGATTTTTTCTTTACCATGCTCACTCCTGATGCAGACTGCGCAGCGCTTACCCAAGAAGGAATTTCATCATTCCAAGACTCTTCTTGTTCACCAACATTTGTTCTTCGAATAAACCTTTTTTCGACCAACCATTTTAACATCGAATCAATATTTTCTTGTAGATATGAATTGGTTTGAGAATGACCCAAATAAGTACCTCTGAAGAAGTCTCCAATAGACCTCCTATTTGTCAAACCGCCTGTTGCGATGGAAGANAGTAAATGGAAACGCATGGCTGGCTCAGCGGCTAATTTTGATGTGATGTCCTCGACGGGGCCGTGAATGTAGCGATCTGCAATTTCGTCAGCAACTTGACGAGGGTCTCCCCCTTTGCAAGCAAGCCATGCTTCACCAATTGGGTCATATCTAGGGCGACCTGCTCTGCCGAGCATTTGTCTAACCTCCATCACAGGTAGAAGTCTGCTCATACCATCATCATACCTTTTCAGATCTCTGACAAGGACTCTNCGGGCGGGTAAGTTAACTCCCGCCGCAAGTGTTGGTGTAGCAGTCAAACAACATAAAAGACGATTTTTGAAAGCATTTTCAATTTCAGTNCGCTGACTGTGCATCAAGCCTGCGTGNTGAAATGCTACACCGCCTTTAACGCATTCCGCTAAAGTATCACCCATAACGGAGTTTGAATTTCTCGACAATTTGTTTGATAATTCCTTNAATGAATCTAACATTTCTGGATTATTCTTGGCAAGATGNTTCTGCATTCTTTGCCCTAACTTCTTTGCTTCCGCTTGTGCAGAGCGTCTGGAGGATACGAAAACGAGTAATTGACCACCGTTAGAATAGACATCGCTCAAAGCAGCCCACGCAACGTGACTTTTTGGCCCCTCAAGCGTCCTTGGAGGTCCAAGATTCTCAGTAGTAGATAATTCACTTTTCTGGATTGCACGCGGTTCTAAATCTAGTTCTGCAAGAGTAGCATACTCTAGACTGACNGGTCGCCATTTTGAAATTATTAATTCGCTATTTAGCCAGTCTGCCAAATCTTGTGAGTTGCCGACTGTTGCAGATAAAGTAATCAATTGGGCATCGGGCAGTATGTGCCTAATTCTTGCAAGGTTGATTTCCATGGTAGGCCCTCTTTGGCTGTCATTCAAGAGGTGNAATTCGTCAGCGACTACAACTGAAACTCTGCTCAAAACTTCAGGCTTGGATCTCATCAATGAATCTAATTTTTCACTTGTGCATACAAGTATGTCGCAGTCATCGATCTGCCTGGTTTCACTTGGCGCATCTCCGATTCCCAATCCGATTTTTAGATTCAGATAATCACCAATTTGCCTTAACTCACCTAACTTTTCGCTCGCTAGAGCTTTCAGAGGTACAATGTAAATCGCTCTTGAACCTTTATTCAAATTAAGCAATTGATTGACTATACCAATATATGCAACAAGACTTTTCCCACTCGCTGTAGGTATACAGAGCATNGTGTTTTTACCAGAAATAACTGATGGCACTGCTTTAGCTTGAGGCGGATGTAGTAACTTAATATCCCATTCTTGNTGCAAAAACTTTTGGAAATTCTCTGGCAAACCCAGACTAGATAACGCCCTATCTGGTTCACCCATGTACCAAAGGAGAGGTCAATAGTCCAAAAGGTAAACGATTGAACAGCCGGTATCCTCAANACCTATCTAATNTGTGGGCGTAACATGAGTAGCGACGATGCTGCNGTTGACCAGCGACTTTCAGTCTTCGAAGATGAGCCAGATTTGAACGATTGGTTCGAAGTAATATGTGGCTCCCTAATGGCGGTTATCGGAATTTTTCAACTAATATCTCCCGGAAATCTCGTCGACCCTGATGTTATGCGATGGTTTGCAGCGGCGGTTACGGTGTCTGGATTGGTATGGGCAGCACATGGACTGAAAGATATGGTCATTAAAGAGATTAGGAAATCCATTGTCATATTAGAGATGGGTTCGAAGCAGGGTACGATAGACTACGGTCTGATTCGAGATGTAATTCTCAACCCAGATACATACACCGAGTTCTTGGTGAAAGAATATGAAAATGCCTATGCAGATGGCGTAATTACCGACAAAGAATTGGAGGAATTAAGTGCGATTCAAGCCGCCTTAGGCATAAGTGATGAGGACGCTGCAAAGATGGCAGTAGCGAGTGCTGTGAAATCGGCATTAGCAGATGGAAAAGTAACTGAAAAAGAGCGTGAAATGATTGAAAAGGCTGCTGAAGGCCTCTCTAAAACCAAGAAGAATAAGTTGACAAAGGCTCTCGACAATGGTGAAATTACAAAAGAAGTTGAGAAAATACTCCAAGGGCTAGAAGATTAAGTCCATTTGTTNNNGTTAGCAAACTCGTGAAATATTTGCTTTGCTTTGTTCCGGCGATGGGCCTCAATTCCAATTCCTATTATCACCAAAGTTATTCCCGCAGTAACCCATAGATATTGCGAATCAAGAAGTGGGATAGAGGGCTGAACAGACTCGGTTGCGAACATCAGTGTGTGGTCAATTTCGCTATCGATTTGGATCCGAAATTCTAAATCGTCTTTNACACCGTCAAGCATAGTAATTGAAATGAGATTAGGGTACAGATTTTCTTGTAACAATCTCCATCTTCCCTCTGGCACATCAACAGGTTTTGTNCCCCAAGTTGGGTCTTGTATCAATCCTAGTTTCCCAGACTCAACCATCATGGTTTCGAAGTGTATCACATTTGACTTTGGTATATCTTCAACAACTAACAATGCTTCTAACATTAGTAAATCCAACATCAGCGTTCTCGCTGCCAAAAGAATGAANGAACGTGAATGTGAATCCAGCAAATCATCTACGGGACTTGTCTTTGATTTTTGGGCAACCTTAGAAAATATCAATGATTCAAAATCTAATTCATAAAATTCTGGAATATGNAGNTGCCACCTNCCATCATCTAAAGGCCATGCAGANTCTGTAACAAGTCGAACAGATAGGNTTTCCCCGTCCAATACACCNAANGTTGAACCTATGTGTAAAGCTCTGGAAGATGCAGGAGCGTTTGGGTGAGATGCATGCCAAATTTGATCTAACCTACTATCAATTAATTCATCTAGACTTGATTCATCACTCGATTGAACTTCGCCGCTTATTGCCCACATAGGGGAGATAATTCCCCCTAANACAAGTATNAGCACACCTGGAACAAATACACCGTATCTAACGTATTTTGAGGTTGTTTGACTACGTAATTCAATAACTAAACCAATTAACACTNCGAAACTTAGAATCAATACCATCGCACCGGATGTTCCGTCTATTTCTTCTGCACCAAGTTCATCACCTTTCATCCCATATCCTTGCCATTCCCATGAAGAGTAATCAAAGCCTTCGGGCGAGGTAGGACCTAGTCCCTCAAAGGCGATTAACCCGACCCATTTGTAAGGTTGGAATGAATTCAATTTACCTCCAATGCAAAAATCGTAATTCCCAGCNGGNAGGGCTCTCCACTTCCATGTCATCTTCTTCTCAGAATTCTCTATCTGGGTTTCCAATTCTGGAATCGGAGCCATTTTTTTATCCGGCATTATCAAATCGGGACGACCATGATTTTGCTCTATCTCTGATGGGACCTCCTCCCATTCTACGGTTATCTTCAAAATTTCATGATTGTCTACGAAAAAAGACCAACAATCCCAATCATCCCCAATTAATGCACCATGATTTACAGAATCNAATTCNGTTTCCCTAGGAGATGAGTATGACGATGGCTCGTCCACATCTCTNGAATCAATATCTTCAGACCAAATTATGTCCAACATCATATAGGATGAGCCTCGGAGATTCAACTGCCAATTCCCGGGCCTTTCAACGTCGAATTGAAGGAGTATTCGTATATCCTCTTGTGGCCATAGNAGTCGATCGCCGCCATGATTCAAAGGCTCATTGTTGACTCTATATGCACCCTGTATACCGTCTGTTGGATTGGAATCGCCTTCAAACTCAATAACAGTTGTTGACTGGGCAATTATGACTGTGACCTCCAAGTCAGGTCTCGAGATTCCAATGACGTCATCTTGATACCTGAGATCAATTTGAAGTTCACTAATCTTGTCTGGTATTAGCGCAATCTCACTCTGTTCTGGCTGCATCAAAAACTCAATGAACACTGTTTCAGGAGAAATGGGCGACGCAGAATTAATGGTATCTCCAACACTTGCTTCACCAGTATGATATTCAGTTAGAGAACAATCATCAATTTCGTTACAAGAAAACCAGAGTTCACCTCCACCCTCTTCAGAATCAACCGCTGCTGTTGCGCATGGTGTGAATGTCATAATAANAAGAAGGATGACAAGGACCCTCCGCATAATTGAGGGTCTAATGGATGCCCTAATCACTGTGCCGGATTTGCGGGCAAATCCTTCAAAACAGTCTTACATTCCCTACACATATACCTTCCACGACCTTTTTTTTGCCTAGGGTATTCCTTTCCGCAATCCTCACAAAACCACAACCAAGTGGCTTTCTCACGCCTCAAAACCTCGGTAAATTTCAATCCCATCTTTGACGATTTAACACTTGGCCACATACTCTCTAAAGCACGAAACTTTGCATCATGAGCCGTGTAACCCATGGCATGNACAAACTCGTGATGCAGGACCCANCCTGCGTAAGGCATCCACTCATCGGTGAGTAATCGAGGGTGCAAATCAATTACATCTACTTCTTCAGGCTTAGTTGGTTTTGCAATACCCTTTCGCCATCGAGTTACTCCGTGTCTTTGAGTNGCATTTCTCCTNAGTACACCTAAATCAATGTCTAATAATTTAGTAAGTNNTTCNTTACTCCAAAAATCCATAGATNACATAACCTCGATTACNAAATCTCTTAGCTTGTTCAGCTCAACAGCCTGTTTCTTAGACGGTTTGGCCATTAAGACCACCGGTGATAGGCTGGATGTCCTTCTTTAACTGCGACAAAAAGACCACTTCCAGTAGCACAAACTTTGCCTTCCGCAGTGAGAGTCATTTTGATTTTTGCCCTATCATCCATTAATTCATCAACCTCAGCTAAGACATGCAATTCAACCCCTGATGGGGTGGGGCGTCGTAATGATACTGAATAGTTCGCAGTGACAGTGCAAGGGGGTTCATCAAGTCCTAGCGCATCCATTATTGCAATGGCTGCGGCCCAATTGCCATGACAGTCTAGAAGACTTCCAATTATCCCACCATTTACCATGCCAGGAAACGCTTGATGTTCCTCTGAGGGTGTGAACTTTAGTTCTAGTCCTTCCAGACACCTATGCGAATCGATTTGAAGACCCTTTTCATTGGCAGGTCCACAACCAAAACAAATGGATTTAGGGGCATACTGGCGTTGAACTCCTTCTCCCATGNATACACACAAAAGTCGGTAGTTGATTTGTTATTCGCATCCATCAGGTTGATGACGTGTGGATTAATGGCCAAATATGACCGGAAGGAAGCGACGAGTCAGAGTTGCTAACGAACTTCCGAAAACCAGACGCTTGGCCATCAAAAAAGCGCTTGAAGAACATGAATCTGAAGCCAGGCCAGAATGGGACAGGTCGACTGATTGGGAAGACATAAGATTCCTGAGAAAGAGAATCAAAACCGGTGAGATGCGCACTGTAAACATGCCTTTGCTAGATGTTGACATGGGAGATTCATGGCCTATACCGGTTACTATTTTCCATGGAGTTCGTCCTGGCCCTATTGTCACAATTATTGGAGCCATTCATGGTGACGAACTTACAGGACCTAGTGCGTGCACCAATTTACTTTCGTCAAAATTCACAGAGCCAGAAGGANCACTTGACCCTCAAACAATGGCTGGTACTGTACGGATAATACCTGTAATCAATTTACCAGGATACCGCTCAAAATCACGCTATTTCCCAGATGGGAGGGATCTAAATAGAGCATTTCCCGGAATAGTAAAAGGCAGCACTACTTCTAGGGTTGCAAGTACNGTTAAAAAGAATTTAATCGATGACTCTGACGTTATTATCGACCTCCATAGTGGAGCAACGGGTAGATCGAACATGCCTCAGATTCGTGGCGATTTATCCCACCCAGAATCTTATCTTTTAGCCAAAGCATTCGGTATTGAAGTTGTTTTGGATAGCAGACCGCCCAAAGGTAGCTTACGTAAAATTGCGAATGAGATGGACATAGCAGCTGTCACTTACGAAGGAGGAGAAGCAAACCAACTGGACCAAACAGCAGTTAAGGTAGCGGTTCATGGTTGTTTGAACGTTTTGAAAGCACTNAAAGTCATACCNACGAATCCNAGTAGGCCAAGATTTAGGTTAAACGCAGGCGGTTCTACCTGGCTGCGTGCCGGAGAGGGAGGTCTCCTAGACATGTTTGTTTACCCTGGTAGCATAGTTAGGAAGGGAGACATTATCGCCACNATATCTGACCCTGGAACCCCCGGTNTATCAGTCGACATTGTAGCNCCTGAAGACGGCTTGATGATATGTACTGCCACAAATCCTTTCGTTACTGCAGGTAATCCAGTAGGACATTTTTTACCNGTGACAAAACACATCGAACTTCTGAAAACACAAATTGATGAAAGAGGTATTTTAATGGTTAACGGCAGTCAATCTGAGGCTATTTGGCGTGAAGAAGATGAGATGGTCGAAATTGAAGTTGAAGGTGAATGGTCGGGAGGTTCCGTAGATGCAGAATGGAAGCANATCAATGCGGAAGATACCGAACAAGAAGAAGCGGAGTAATCAAGATTGGAANGCNGCTATGGCAGATTTGATTTCTTCCTCTTCCATGTTNCGTGGTTGNCTCTTTGCAACCTCGAACAGATGATTTACNAGTTCGTCTATTGGTTCAATACCATTGCTCTCTAGCCAATGTATGATGTTTGATCGCCCCGACATATGACCTATACGAATTACTTGTTCAAGTCCAAAATCACCCGCTGGCACTCCACTGTAGACTCTATCTGCAAGCCACATGTCTCCCTTNCGAATNGCNTTGATGACTGCGCTGGCATGAACTCCTGTACCTGTTTCAAAAGCGTCTTGGCCAAACACAGGATAGTTTCTGGGTAGAGGGACTTTGATGTATTCATTCGCTTTTTGTACGTATTCACTAAGCAAGGATAGATCGTTGTTTATGATCCCCATTAGTGATAAGTTGACCAATGTTTGGTCGAGAGGTGCATTTCCTGCCCTCTCACCAACACCAAGAGCTGTCCCATGTATAACATCCGCACCTGCTTCAACTGCAGCGAGATTATTTGCCACTCCAAGTCCTCTATCCTGATGACCGTGCCAATTTACTTCGATGTCGCTACGTTTGTAACCTCCATCTTTGATCACCTCCTCATCAATAAACGACAACAGCTGTTTTACACCGTTTGGAGTAACGTGTCCACATGTGTCACACACGCACAACCTTCTGACACCAAGTTCCATTGCTCTTTGGTAGATTAGTTTAACATCCTCTGGTTTTGAACGGGTAGTATCTTCTGTAACAAACATAACTGGTATGTCGTTATCCACGGCGTATGATACTGCTTTTTCCATAGTGGAAACCAATTTATCCATTGTCCAGCCTTCTGTGAACTGGCGAATAGGGCTTGTTCCTAAAAAAGCACTTGCCTGAATTTGCATCTCGTGTTTTGATTGCATCTCAACTAGTGGTTCTATGTCATGCATAAGGGTCCTAACTGCGGCACCTGGGCGTATCTTGAAATCGAACTCACGAATGTGTGTCAACATTGCATCGATATGTTCTCTGTGAAAAGGCCCTGCACCGGGTAACCCTAGGTCGACTTTTTGCACACCCAGTTTTTCCATGTACCCTAACAATTCTATCTTCTGTTCTATAGATGGGTTTAACGCACTCGGACTTTGCAGACCGTCCCGTAATGTTTCGTCATCAAACCAGATATCATGAGGATGGTTAGAATGATTTCTCGTGTATTCATAGTCGACTGCGTTCCAGTCATAAATCAGATTTTGTTCATCCATATTATCACCAACCACGGCTCGCCTTACTCCAATCAACAGCGCTCAGCGTTTGAACCCGTCGGAGATTTGGTCACTCCTCTTCTTTGAGAATTCCAGCCTCAACAGCGGCGATGTATTCTTCTTTGTCAATGACACCATCTTGATTTTGATCAATTAAATCAAATTCATCTTCAGCATCTTGTTGTGAGCTTTCTATTAATTCGGCAGGTAGTCTTGCGCTGAATATTACCTCATCATCATAGCCGTCCTTAGATTTGTTCCTAAGTTCCATTACCCGTGTACCCCTAGTTGCCTTACCGGTAGTTTGCTTGGTTTGGGACACCTCGGTACGTATCATCATACCTTTCTTTGTTAGTAAAAACAGATGGTCATCAGGATTAGGTATCTTCCTCACGCTGATGATTCTATCATCAAATTCATCGTCCAACTTCATCGTTCTGACACCCTTAGCACCGGGACGGGTTTGCCTATAACCATCGGTAGTAAATCTCAAATCTCCCGATTCAGTAACCTTCTGTTCTCCATTTTCATCAACTACAGCAATTCTTTCACCAGTACCAATTGTACTTCGCTTGCCCATTCCGAACTTGGATAGAGTCAAAATTTGAATATCGGGATTTTCTATTGACACCATACCTGCAACAAAACCTCCACCAGAGCCCTTTCTGTCACCAACTTTGATTCCATAAACACCACCTGAAACTCTACCTGATGCTCTGATGGCTGAGCACTTGAACCTAGATGCGTATCCTGTTGTTGAAATCATAACAATGTCATCATCATCGGTAGCAGAACGCACGTTAACTAACGAATCTCCTTCTTTCTTAAATCTCAGTGCGTATTTTCCATTTCTATTTATTCTAACATACTCACTGAGCGCAGTTTTCTTGATAAGACCCATTTTAGTTGCGAACATTAGGAATTGACCGTCTGGATTTTCTAAGATATCCTTTGAAAGTGGTAATATTGACACTATGTTCTCCTCATCGCGAATACTCTCTAACAGATTCCTGATGTGAGTCCCTCTAGAAAGTCTACTTCCTTCGGGTGTTTCCCATGCCTTTAATCCATACACTCTACCTTGGTCAGTGAATATTAGAAGTCTATCTTTGCTGAAGCATGAAAGAATCAATTGCGGTGTGTCTTCAGTCTTAGTTGTGACACCCTTCAAACCTTTCCCACCACGATTTTGGGTGCGGAACATGTCAACAGGGGTGTGCCTGACATAATTATCCTCGCTTAGAGTTATTACAATCGCACGCTCCTCAATCAAATCTTCTCTATCCATAGATAGCGGCATAGGGTCGATGTGTGATCTTCGGTCGTCGCCATGCTTATCCAGCATATCATCCATCTCGGTCAAAAGTATGTCAAGACGACGTGACCTTGAACCAATGATTTCTTTTAGATCGGTTATTTTTACCTGCAAATCGTCATATTCATTCTGGACTTTTTCCACATCCAATCTACTAAGTTGGTAAAGCCTACGTTCTGCGATTGCTTTTGATTGAGCCTCTGTAAAACTAAAAGCTTCAATTCCTGGGAATATCTCGTTACCTCGCAAAACAGATTCAAACTGCTCACGACTAGAACTACCCTTTCCGACAGCAATTACATCATCAATTCTATCCTGAGCTTTCACTAATCCCTCCAATATGTGGGCTCGTGCTTCTGCCTTGCCAAGGTCAAAAATTGCTCTGCGTTCAATTACAGATTCACGGTGCTGGACGTACGTATGTAACATAACGGGCAGCGTTAGCAAAACTGGTCTTCCGTCCAAGATTCCCATCATGTTGGCAGAGTATGATTCTTGGAGCCGGCTGGATTTGAACAATTGGTTTAACACTGCGTGAGGGTCTGCGTTATTCTTTACCTCAATGACTACTCTTATGCCTTCTTTTGAGGATTCGTCGCGTATGTCTCTGATTCCTACCACAGTTCCTTTTGTTACCAAGTCTGCAATTTGAACTAGCATGTCCGCTTTCTTTACTTGATAAGGAATCTCGTGGATAACAATTCTTTTTCCCTTTGAGTCATCATAAACATCACACTTGGAGCGCACATGGAATTTTCCTTTTCCGGAGGAATACATGTCGTATATACCGTCGATTCCATGTATGGATGCACCAGTGGGAAAATCTGGTCCTTTTACATACTCCATATATTGATCTATAGACAAATCTGGCATTCCTTGATTGCCTTCGCCTTCTTCTAAGATTGTCTCAACATGTAATCTAACTGCACCTGAAACCTCTGTCAAATTATGAGGTGGTATCCTGGTAGCCATACCAACTGCGATACCATCGCTACCGTTTAGCAATAGGTTTGGTAGTCTGGAAGGTAAAACTGTTGGTTCCTGTTCTGAATCATCAAAATTTGGCTGAAAATCTACTGTGTCTTTATCGATGTCTTCTAACATGTGTTTGGAGATTTTATCCAACCTACTCTCAGTGTAACGCATAGCTGCTGGTGGGTCACCGTCAATTGAACCAAAGTTACCCTGCCCGTCAACCAAAGGATACCTCAATGAAAACTCTTGGGCCATACGAACCATCGTGTCATAGATTGATTGATCACCGTGTGGATGATATTTACCCATAACCTCTCCAACTGAACGTGCAGATTTGCTGAATTTCTTATCGGCTGTATGCCCACCTTCATGCATACCATACAAAACTCTCCGATGAACTGGTTTTAGTCCATCTCTAGCGTCTGGTAAAGCACGACCAATGATAACAGACATTGCATAATTTATGTATGAGTTTTTCATTTCTTCATTCAATGAACGATTAAGCAAACTTGCGTCTGACATAACAGCATTCTGTCCTTCATTCTCCTCTTCAATATCATCAGATGTCAAGGTTTGTCACCTCCTTGGCATGACGCTCAATAAACGCCCTCCTATCTGGAACATCTTCTCCCATCAAGATTTCNAACATACGGTCTGATTCCTCTGCATCTTTTACAGTGACTTTCAGCATTGTTCGGTTTTCAGGATTCATAGTNGTATTCCATAACTGATCAGGGTTCATTTCACCAAGACCTTTGTATCTCTGAACACCAATCTTAGCATTTGGATTATCACCCTTCAATTCATCGATAATTAAGTCTCTTTCTTCATCCGAGAATGCATATTTGCTAACCCTTCCTTTGGTCAATTGAAACAAAGGTGGTTGAGCGATATACACGTGCCCTTGTGTAATTGCTGGCCGCATAAATCTCCANAGGAAAGTCAACATTAGAGTACGAATGTGTGCACCGTCAATATCTGCATCAGTCATTATAATTATCTTTGAATAGCGAAGCTTTTCAGGATTNAATGAACCCTCATCCTCTGGGTTATTACCGACTCCAGCCCCAAGTGCTCTTATGATAGTTTGAATCTCTTNATTTTGGAAAACCTTGACCAAGTTGTGTTTCTGCCTCTCAACATTTAGAATCTTACCACGTAGTGGCAATATTGCCTGAATTCTACGATCTCTGCCAGTCTTNGCTGAGCCTCCCGCAGAATCACCTTCGACCAAGTAGACTTCGCATTCACTGGGATCTCTTGATTGACAATCTGCCAATTTCCCAGGAAGACCCCCGCCCTCTAGGACACCTTTCCGACGGGTGAGTTCTCTAGCTTTCTGCGCTGCCTTTCTCGCTTTAGATGCGAGGAGGGCCTTCTCTATGATGGATTTAGCGACAGAGGGGTTTTCCTCAAAAAATTCTCCAAGTTTTTCGTAAACCACAGTTTGAACTATACCTGTGACTTCACTGCTGACGAGTTTGTCCTTCGTTTGCGAGGAAAATGAAGGGTCTGGGTGCTTGACGCTCACTATGGCCGCAAGACCTTCTCTTACATCATCTCCAGACAAAGCCTCGCCTTTGAGCATGTTTCGTTTTTTAGCATAGGAATTAAGGCAACTAGTCAATGCTGTTCGAAGCCCAGACATGTGAGTTCCGCCGTCTTTGTTTCGTATGATATTCGTATAGCAACGTATAGACTCACTGAAAGCATTGGACCATTGCATAGCTAGGTCGACTGTTACTGTACCTTTTTCAACCTCCTTTTCGCCAGAGATTTGTATCACATTTGGGTGGAGGATTTCCCTTGCAGAATTAATTTGAGAAACGTATTCTGACAATCCACCCTCGTAGTGATGAGTGCTCACNTGCGGTTCTTCGGAACGGGCGTCAGTGATTTCAATCTTCAACCCAGCATTGAGGAATGATGTCTCTTTTAGACGCGTATCTATTTGATCAAAATCAAATTCTATGATGTTAGTGAAGATTCCCAGATCTGGCTTGAAAACAATTAGCGTCCCTGTATCATCACAACTACCCACTTCGTTTAGAGGACTAACTGGGACACCGGCTTCATATCTTTGATGGTATACAGTACCCGCACGGTGGATTGTAACCTCCATCCACTCAGATACGGCATTAACCGCTGACACACCTACACCATGCAAACCGCCTGAAACCTTGTATGAACTGTTATCGAACTTACCGCCTGCGTGAAGTTTTGTCATGATCACCTCGGCTGCTGAGATTCCAAATTCTTCGTGTTTGTCTACAGGTATTCCTCTTCCAAAATCTCTGACGGAAAGAGAACCGTCGGGATTCAAGCCCACTTCTACTAAATTGGTGTGGCCTGCTAAGTGTTCATCNACAGAATTGTCCACTACTTCCCAAATACAATGGTGGAGTGCGGAACCGTCATGAGGATCTCCTAGGTACATTCCTGGTCTTTTTCGGACTGCCTCTAGCCCTTCTAATACCTGTATACTCTGTGCACTGTAGTCTTCTGTCATCGGCCCACCTCAATCCAGTAAATTCTTGTGATTAAAACTCAGCGTAAAGTATCATTTATTGTACCAATCTGTTGCTTTCAATTTATTCCGATTTTTTCCTATACAACTACGAGAAAAAAACGCTTCAGTCGGACGGTTTACTACGAGTCTCCTCCACTCTAAATACATGGTACTGTAGGGGGTATATGAACATAGTCAATGATGGTAGGAAAAAGCGGCTATATTGANAAAAAAAATTGCAACGATTTTTGTCAATTTACAAAATCTGACGTTTCCTTTCAGCAAGAAATTAATCGCAATCGTTAATGAAGGATGTCAGGTCGCCGAAGCATGGCTGACCCGAAAGTATGTGTCGCACTCAACGGAATCACCGTTGAAGAGATGACTGATGAAGCCGCACGTGCNAACCTTGCAGGTGCAGACATGGTAGAAGTTAGATTTGATAGACTATACCTCATCAAACCAGATCCTACAATCGCAGAGGAGGAAGAGGGCGAACCTGTCGATCTACCTCCTGAGAATACATGGGATACCGCAGATATGTCTGAAATCGATGTTGATGCTTCAATCGCATCACTAAAGGAAGGGTTGCCTCTTCCCGTTGTGTTTACTGTGAGGCCGGTCTCCGAGGGAGGCTTCTTTCCTGGTGTAGAAGACGAAAGAATTGAAATCCTACAGAAGGCTATTGAATCCAAAGTTTCATGGATTGATTTAGAACTATCTATTGACGAATCAACAAGAAATTTGCTCAAAGAAAATGCAGAGGAAAATGGATGCCAAATCGTTGCTTCTGTTCACGACATAAACGGAATTCCTGATGCGGCAACAATCGCATCCATAGTCAGAGACAATCAAAATGCCGGAGATATCGTGAAATTTTGCGGAACTGCGCACAATCATGATGATGCTCTGCAGATTGTAGAAGCCGCAACAGAATTGACTGGAGAGGGCCTAAAACACAGTCTGATGGCACTGAACAGCGGAGGAGACTGGGCCAGATTACACGCACCTATGCTAGACCAAAGCATGGTTTATGCAACCATGAGCACCGAATTTAAGATATCGGACAAAGGCCTAGTCAATGTACGAGATCTGAGAGATGCTTGGTCTCTTCTCGAGTATTGACCTAATCTTTACTCTCCAAAGTTGGCACTAGACCTTTCTGAAGTTGCTGATTTTCTGATGTAAGACTCAGACCTGCACTCATGTACCTTTTGTTCATAATCAATGGCACGGCCATAAGGCCCATCATTAAACCACAACAAACCAATGATACAGTCCAGTTAGGTAAGATTGTCGACCTTGGTTCAGAAACTACTGAAACATAAGCTGCGATTGTAGTCTCAGGTACTGCGTCATACTGATGTGAGTTGTTTGTATTATCAACTACGATATTGAAGTATTGATTTGTGGTTTCCCCAAACAGGCTACTACTTGCTTCTGGCCCATCTAACGATATTGAAAATGACACTTCTTTGACATTTTCATACTGATGGGAATCCCTAAAGGAATGCCAACCTACGACTGTAAAACTTCTCCATTCTGGAGGGACGTCGCTGGTTGGGTCATCATCATCCCTGTCCTCTTTTAGACCCCATGCGCCGTGAGAAATATCATAAGCAGTACTGTAACGATCATACTGGCTNGTCGTCATNAGGTATACATCTGCTGAGGGGTCAAAAGATTCGTTTGTAGTTTCTACTGTCACACAAATTGTTGTCCGTCTTTCATGGTCAAGATTGATTCTAAGAGCCCCTACAGCATCATTTCCAATTAGCATCATAGTTTGAAAATCTTCTCTCAGNAATCTAAGATCATTGTTTGGCTCCCACGTCATCCAATCTTCTTCTGGCCCATCATAATTATCAAAATCGTATTCGTAATCTGATTTGTCTGAATTTCTTCTACCCCTGCGTTCATCTTCATCATCGTCATCGGCATATGGGTCGAAAATCACAGGCACTTTTGCCAACCTCTCCACTGTCCTATTCCATTTCGGAGTAACAAAATCACCATTATCACAACTTGAATCTGCAGATACTTGTCCTACTGGAGAGATATTCGTTGTAACAAGCATCGGAAGCAAGAATAACACGAGTACGGACATAGTTACCNTCTTGCCCATTGCANTGCCTCCTCGNTACTATTCTACAGTTGGAAGGTTAATCGGTTTTCCCTTCATCTTCTTCTTCTCAGAGGTCTTATGTAACCGGATGAACCGCTTCTACGCTCCTCTTTAGAGAGGATTCCTGGTGCAGGCGGGGGATTATGCTGATCCATTCCAAGCACGCCACCGTAGNATTGAACCTCGTCGACTTCGTAAGTCGCCGCTGCTTGCTCTGCTTCTTCCTCAATTTCAGTGGGGCTCCTCATTACTGCCCACCCCAGAATTAGGACTGCTGCAATCAATGCCAGAACCATGAAAGATTCGCCACTAGCATCTAAGAACCATTCTTGCCAGTCCTCCAAAGAGAAATCCGAGAGGCTAGGTTCTGCTTCTTTTTCTGCTAAGACCGTTATCTCAACATCTTTGCTTACACACACTTTCATTCCATCGCATACCGAAACTCTGGCTATTTTTATTCCAACTTCTTCCCAACTGGCATAAATCCTTACTCCATCTGCNCCAGATGGGGATTTCCAGTCATCTGTTGGGTCTCCATTATCATCTTCATCAAATTCTATATCGAAATCCCAAAGAACGACGACTGCAGATGGTATACTCTCGTTTCTGTCTGTGTGGAGACCATCGTTTACGTCTGTATCTCTCCAAACCACGTAGTTTTCGGTATCCTCTGTATCTGAAACATTGACATCTAAAACGACTGATTCCCCTGCATAAATTGTGTCTGGGATGTTGAAATCTCCTATAATTGGCGGCTCGTTTACCACAATTGTGTAAGTCTCTCGAGTTACNTCACCTGTCAAATATGAGTCTCTGACCGTGAGAGTTACTTTGTATGTACCCGGTCTTTCGAATGAATGCCATGGCATTGGTTCATGAGAGATGGGGGTTGCATCGCCAAAGTCCCAAGAATACTCGACAATACCATTCCAATCTGAGCTATTAACCTCAAGCGGTACGAACCGGCCTTCGTATATTCTATCACCGTCTCGCGTCCCGATTGAATCAAAGTAGAGTATCTGACCAGGTGTTGTAACAACATTTCCATCATCATCGAACGTGTGCGTGTAGTCGAACGATGCTCCCACTGCTATTGGGGTAGTTACTGTTACAAATTCTCCATTATACTTGACGTCAAAAATTTTGACTGAAATAATAGGTTTCGGATTAGCAATCCTGATACCAAGAGTTCTAGGTTCGCTTTCCATACCGTTTTCGTCNATAACTACTAACGTAACATAATGTTCTCCCGGTGATGTGAAATTGTGTATTACAAGTGATTGATTTGATGTTGTTCCGTCTGAGAATGACCATAAGAACGCCAAATCGCTTATGTCACCAACACTACCATCCGGATCGTAACTGCTTCTACCGTTGAAAGTGTATGGGACATCTACTTGACCGTCTTCAACTCTGAAATCAATTACTGGGCTTCCTGCAGAACTCGAGTCTCTTACTTCGAACTGTGCGACCGGCAATTGGTTCAAGACCTGAACGGACAGAATTGCAATTGCTATTGCACCGTCGTTATCTGTTACCGTGATATTAACTGTCTTGAGCCCGGGGATAGACCATGCAACAGTTGGGTTCTTTTCTGTGGACAGGGTTTCAGTAAAAAGATCGGTTCTATCAACGGAAACACCCCCAAGGTTGACTCCTTCCTCAAATACCCAATTCCACCCAACTAAATCTCCATCCTGATCTTCAAACACATCTGGTAGGATTGTGGGCGTGAAGGTTTCTGTGACAATTGTTGATACGAAAATCTGAGTAGGTATCCTGTTATTGACACTTATTTCTATGGTTTTGGAGGCAATATTAACTCCGTCGCTTACCAGCAGAGTCATATTATATGTTGTCACAGCAGTCAAACCGTCCTCCCACATGTGATATGCTTTCGAGATACCTTTACCNCCCTCAATATTTCCATCTCCCCAATCCNATGTGAACTCCAAATGGTTGATGGGAACGTTGTCACTAGTCCTTTCAGCACTGAATTGTATTATCTGGCCAGTAAGTATCGATAGGTTATCTGTAAGTATTTGGCCGTTTACTGTGATTACCGGATTAGGTTCAGAGTCGTCTGAGACATTGATTACCGAGATATCTGAATCAGACCATGTTCCTCCTTGGTCTAATACTTTCAGACTCACATTGTATTGACCGACCTCTAGGTATGGCCGTACAGGACTTTTCAACGCAGATGTATTTCCGTCATCAAAAGTCCATGCGTAAGCGACAGGGTCGTCCAGATATGGGAGTGTATTGTTAGCAAGAGACAGGCCCCAAGCGTCAAAACCACTTCCGACATATTGCACATTGTCCCAAGTCTGTACATCTGTCACATCAACGGTAGAATTTGCTACAGGCATCATGTTGTCCAAGAATTGCGCTCCTGTTTGTATAGTGTCAATAACATCTCCAAGCATGTCCCTCATGGTTAGATGGAATGTATGTACCTCTGATGATTTTGCGGTATACCAGAATTTAGTGGGCACATTTACACCGCCTCCTGCTTGCACTCTAGTTTCCATAGTGTCCATTGTAATTCCAGATGAATTCTTAACAGCAATTTCAACATCTAAGTCTTCAAAGAATGCATTAGACAAAATGTTGAATTCTACCTCGGCTGTGTCGACATTTGTATCTCCATCTCGGTCTGAAAGCAAAGTAGAGTTCAAACTCAAAGAGGCAGGGGATGTAATTCTGGCTGCTTCTACGTCTATTATTCCTTGAGGGTAAGATGCACCGCATGACGTGTAATCGCAGTCGCCTTGAGCAGAACCATACCATGTTATTGCCCATATTTCATCTGTTATATTACCAAAACCGGGAACAAGGGCTGTTCCGACCTCGCCATTGAAATTGATATCGGACCTTGTGTATATTCCGTCAGCAGCAGCTCTACTCATTATTACACCGTCCATTCCAGGAACATCTCCTGTAAATCTCATTGTCAATGGCGCTGGAGCGGCGGCACCCGGTGTAAACTTGAACGCCCTAACACCCCATCCCTCTATNGCATTACCAGTGGAGGACCAAGGTCCTAACCAGTCACTGTTTGTATCTGCTGGCTGAATCCTACAAAACTCACTCCCGCCACAGGATTGGGTAAGGAATAGATTCGACATTCCATAGATGCCTTGGTCACTGTCGAGGGTAGCAGCGATCGTAAAATTCGTCCATATATCTATGAAATCTCTACCAATTACACCAGGTGTTGCCCCTACAGGATTCCTTGCTAGGTCTTCAATACCCGCTGCACCTGTTGAGGAATCTTGAGCCAACTTGCGTATTGCTGGGCCACCACCAAGATGATCGGCAAGGTAGAGAAGGAAAATGAACCCTCCGCCGTAATCAGCCGGCCTCTGATTCCACCATCTAACGGACAAATCACTAGAAGAAGTCCACGCGTTAACATGCCCGTAAAGGGTAGATGATCCGCCGAAGCACAAGAAGGCAGCCATGTCTGCAGCACCTTCGTCAATCCACAAGTTTTCGTACGGATCGAGCGCATTGTGCATCAAGTGCTGTAGTTCATGAGCGAGAATTACCTTTGACCAAGCAAGAGGTGCATCATCAATATCAATGAATATCGCTTCTCTGGAAGCGGACATACCAGGTGCAAAGTAGCCACCTATGTTGTAAGCCCCATCTATGGCGTAAATCACAACTTCAATCTGACAATTGTTATCTACATCGGGAGCTGCTATTCCTCGACCATCGAAATAATCCTTGCCGAAATAAGTCATCAGAGTAGGGTATACGGTTGTATCCCATGTGCTAGCCCAGTTATTCAAAACAGTGGACGATAATGTTCGTCCACTCTGTACCATGAATGCCGCAGTTGAAGTGGTTTTCTCTATTGTTACATCTACTGAACCACCAGATGTTGGAACTGTAGCAGTGTCTCCCTCGTTGTAAGGAGTACATGCTCTTCCACTTGTTGATGCTTGAGGATTTGTTGCTATGTCTACACCCGGTAATCCTTGATTTATCCATTGATTTTTCATTAATCTTGTTGCGCTGTAAAGCGTTTCCTCTCCGTCTGGAATCATGTAGGGGTGGGAATCTTGCGGAACAAAATCGTCTAAGTTAGCAAACACGGGTGTAAATTCAATTGTGGTATTTCCATTATCTTCCAAAGGCTCTGCTGATACGAGAGGAGAGGATAATGACAACAAAAAAACCATCATTATTGTGTATGCACGAGTAGAGCGTCGTTCAGACATTTATGGAGCCTCCAAGGAATCGCCACACTGCATTCCAAAATGCCCACTTCAAATGAGGTATTTAATACTCAGCGAACTTAGCATCATCAATGCGAAAGGGAATTGCCCTTGTTTTAGCCCTTCTGTTTCTTCTTCAGACTACTTGTGTCGTGGTTGGCCAAGAATCTGAGGAAACTCCAAAACAATGCGATTTGAAGTTCGATGGGGACTTGGCAAATCAGTCAGTTCACTTTCAAACCGACCTTGGTCCAAGAATACCCGGTTCTAGTGCGAGTTCTGCCCTCAGAGAATCCATCAAATCAAATCTCACAGGGTGGCACATAACCGAGTCTACTCATCACTCATACGGTATGACTCTTACCAATTTGTACGCCACTTGGAATAAGGGCGAGGGTTCGACAGTAATCCTAGCAGCGCACTATGATACAAGGCACAAAGCGGAAAGAGATTGGAATGAGAGTCGTAGAGATGACCCTATTGACGGGGCAAATGACGGTGCTAGCGGGGTTGCAGTTCTTCTCGAGATTGCAAGATTGATTCCTCAAATGAATCTAACGCATGAAGTCATGCTATTCTTCACAGATGGTGAGGATCAAGGCGATGATGCTGAAACCTATACATTGGGAGCGAAGGCTTGGGCTGAAAATTTATCCCAAGAGGAAGCTGACGAGATTGAATCTTTTATTTTGGTTGATATGGTAGGAGACGCACATCTTACACTAAGAAAAACATTAGAAGGAAATTTGGATTTATGGAATCGTACCGAAGAAGTAATACTTAGCATCGATGAGATTTGTGGTTTGGTGGATTCTTCTTATTTTGATTTCGACGGCTTTGATTTAATTATCGATGATCACGTCCATGCTCACAACCTTGGAATCCCTTCCATTGACATAATTGATACAAGGTACGGAGAAAATGCAGGTTTCCTTCAAGGACATTGGCACACTCACAATGATACTGACGACAAAGTAAGCGCTGAATCACTCCAAACAGTAGGATATATCTTAGAATATGGCTTGATGAATGGGACCTGGTTGAGTGTTAGAACTACTTCAGTGCAAGCTGCCGATTCTGATGCTGATGGAGTAAATGACACGGAGGATAAGTGTCCAGACACATTTGGTGGTAACAATGACGGATGTCCTCCATCAAAACAAACAAGTGGAATTGCCTCGCAAGATGCTGATGAATTGATAATCGGAGCGATGCTGATATCATGTGTAATATTGGTTTTAGCTAATTTTGCCTGGATAATATACGCGGAAAAACGAGGGGAGGGGTGAAATCCGCGCACGCTATCGGATTGGTAACCGGGAGGTGAGATATTGAGTGATGAAAAAGAAAATCGGCTCTCTGCATTACGCAAACGAGTCCGCAACAAGCTCATATCCTCAAGAATTGCATCTCGGAAGCGAGAAAGACAGGCTGAGAGCGAAATAATTGTCCAGGTCTCTCAAACAGAAAAGACAAATTTTGTCGAACTTGAGAACGAGGTACTATCTGACGGAGAAAGAAGAAGACGCATAGCATCGGTTTTGGTTATGGTTGGAGCACTGATGGGAGTGCTGTCTGGTGCCTTAATTCTACAAGGAAATCCGTCAGGACTTCTCAATTCGTCTATATTCAAATCCACCGATTCGATAAATATCCATGGTTTCGTACTCGATGAGGATGGTGAACCAATACAAAATGTATCTATTGAACTTGTTGAACCAGATACAGGAAACGCCATAAAAAAAGATATTTTTTCTGACGAAAATGGAAGATATGCTATTGATTCTGTGCTGGTAAAAGAGTATGAGCTTCATCTTGAGAAAGATGGTTATGAAAAAGTCATACTGTCATTCCAGCCCGAGCCTATTGGGATATCTCCAATAACAATGGTTCAAGGGGATGGAGTCCGCCTCAAAGATGAGTTATCCCAAACCAAAGGCTGGTCTATGGAAAATGCTGTTGCTCTGGCGATTTTTGAAGGACTGTTTACAATAGGATGCGCTCTTGTCGGAGTGCATGCTTCTTTCGAAATCAGGAGGAAAAAAAGGTATCGAAGAACCCAAGCATTTTGTTGGGTAGGATTGTTTAGCCGAGGACTGATAATATTCGGACCAGCTCTGATATTGCTAGGTATGATTTTCTTGATGTTGGACAAGCAGGATTTTGAAGATCAACAGGAAATGGAGGGAGTTTGAATGTACCTGATAACCGTCGAAGGTGGCGACGGTTCAGGTAAGGGCGAGGCCGTAAGAATTTTGGCGAACCTTGCAAATCGAATGGCGTTTCCCAAAGTGCATGTCACTCATGAGCCAAGAAGGCACAGCGAATTAGGAAAAATGGCCCTCAAAGCAGTTAGTAAGGGGTCGCATACTCCATTGGAAGAAGCAGGCCTTTTTGCTGCAGATCGGGTAGACCACTCTCACACATGGATAAGGCCAAGATTGTTGAAAGGGGATTTGGTAATTTCTGATAGAAATATTCACTCAAGCCTTGTATACCAAGGAGTCGTGGGAGATTTGGGACTCGACCAAGTAGCAAGGATGAATGCTGCTGCAATGATACCAGACTTGGTAATATGGATTGATTGCGACCCTAATAAAGCCATGAAAAGAATTAATTCTGGCACGCTTAGAATGGCTGGAGAAAAGCATGAATATTTTGAAACAACCGAGATACAAACTAAGATACGTGCGGGTTTTAGCGGAATTTTGTCCGGAGAAATAAACACTCCATTCCCATTCAGTAAATCATGTATTATGGGACCAGTTCTAAATGAAAGTGGGCTCGATGACCTCGAACAGCAACTTTCACAAGTTCTGAGCAATTTTTTCAATAGGAGGCCAGAACCGCTTAATGTCACAAAAGATGAGGTCGATAGGCATCTATTGGAGTCGCTGACTGCAGGAGTACAAACTCAACGCAGGCTACCGGGAGCGCCTGTTCAACACGTATCACTGCTCGAGGATTGGTTGGATGGAAAATCTCCTGCAACCTGGATGGAGTTTGCTGAAAATGAATGGAATGAAGACAGAGCCAAAGAAGCAGACGTTCCCGCTAGACCTATTGCACATTCATCGTGGGCAATATTGGGAACCTTGTCCCTAACTGATAGTACGGATGTACCAACTTTACACAAGCAGTTAGGACCGGTTAGAGCCGTTACAAAGAGACANACACAAAGGCTAGTCAAGTGGTTGGAACAAGAACGATGGATTCATCGTCAACAAAATCATGTTCCTTTTGCAGAAGCACAAATGTTCAAATTAAGAAAAACAAGACTTGGCTATGGCAGACTTTGTTTGGCGATGTGGCCGCTCAGAGTTGCACTATCAAGTTGGAGAAGAGCGAATCCTTCATCCAGTTGGAAAACTGCGTTGGAGGATACCATAGTTTCCAGTGACTCAAAAAAAGTGCCTCCAAATATTAGAAATGCTGTAGAGAATATATTCCANAGACTTAGCCTAATATCTAGCGGACATGCGGAATGCCCTGTTCCTAAAAATACACAAGAACTACTAATTTGGTGGGCAACAGATCCTCCGGAGTAGTCACTCCTCTTCAGTACCAACACTGAAGCGACTTCCTGAAGGTAAAATAACTCTTGATGGATCTAGAGAAAAAAGTGCGGGCCTAGCACTGAATGATGCTGCCATGAATGTGCCAATGAGAATGCCAAAGGGAGTTCCCGTGAGAAGTCGCATNGTAGCTGTAGATTCATAAGAAGTCAACATCTGAGTAAAACCATCTATCGCCATTGGAATTGCTGCGACACCGATAAGTACAAACATTGCAAGTAGCCTTTTGTCATTTTTNTATACAGATTCCATTGATTTGTCTGGTAGAAGCGAAAGGAATGTGTCTCTAATGGTCCATCGGTTGAAACCTTTTCTTGAAAATAGGAACCCTCCGATTGCGATTCCCANGAAAATCCCCACATCTCTTACGCATACTGGCATTTGATTGTCATTTATCTCCCATGATCTTTCGGCTTTTGTGTGACAGTTTAGATCTCCAAACCCATANATAAATGCGGCATAAGGGTCAAGTTCACTCCAAANAAANTCCCCGTATTTTGACTGATTATGACCTACATCTGCNCCNTCGGTTATTTGTTGATTCCCCCAACCATCTTCAGAGTGATAATCGAAGGCATTTGCACGACCTGATAACTTTGGGACACTCCCTTCAGGAAGATATAGCGGTACAATAAAAAATGACAAAAG
>PBGS01000016.1 GCA_002720115.1 Methanobacteriota archaeon | reverse complement strand
CGCAAAAAAATCGTCCTGTATAGCGTTTAGAGTAGATGCGGGGGGCAGGATTTGAACCTGCGAACCAATAAGGAATGGGACCTAAACCCACCGCCGTTGACCAAGCTGGGCGACCCCCGCGCATTGTGTGCGTGAACTATCTCCCAAATGAATACAACTGTTCAAGAATGTGAAGCAGAGACGGACACCATGGCGGGGTTCGAAGATGTGTCGAAAGTCCTCGTACCGAACAGAAAAAAGGTCCACTTGGCTATGTTCATTCTAACATTACTGATGATTCCAGGCGCTCTCAAAGCACTTGAACCAATCGACATGGAATCCTACGATATGGAATCTCCAGAACTCACGGCTGAACGAATTATCAACGAAGAGTTTAGCACTACTGAGATTATACTTGGATTCGTTGTTAGCGTCAGAGACCCATCGATGGTTGGTACAACTCCCGTTCCGGTTCCTCTCACTGATGATGGTACGCCCGATTGGTCCGAATTTGCTGACGCAGAAGAAACCGTACCAACGGCGAAGGAATGGGAAGGAATAACAGACATTGACGGTGGTATTCTGAACCTCACAGTACTAAGGGAAATTGATGCAAAGCACCAGATTATTCGTAATCACGTTCTTGGAAACTACATGAAGCCATTTATCAATGACGTCACTGAATTACAGACCGATGGAGTAATGAGCCTCACTGACATCTTTAGAGGATTCATGGCAAATGAGTCTGTACTTACAAAACCGAGACCTACTCTCTCGGGATTTGAGCCTCCTGTTACAAATTGGTACGATTGTGGATTAATTGAATGTTTGACTTTTGATGATGAGGATTTAACGCAGGCCCACATTGATTTAGCGGCCGCTCGTATGGCTAGTGCAAATGGTTCTGATTTCTTGAGATGGCTGTCTTTAGATCGAGGATTCGTTTCTGCAGAAGAAAATACCGGAATCGTTGGTGGTCCAGTAGGTGGTTCCCTCAACGCTGATGGAACCTGGAAGAATGCACGACCAGGCCCAGGTAGATGGTCAGCATCTGCATCATGGTTATTGGTGCAATTAGATAGAGCAGCCCTTGAAGAGGCTGGCTGGACCACAGTTTGGAAAGATGCCCACTCTGAAACCAATATCGAAAATACCGAAGATGGATTGGTAATAGGTGGTTACAGGCTGCATGGAACAGATTTGCTTCTTCACCCGCCAAATTATACCTCTTCATACTGTCTGTCGCTTAGTGAACCATGTTCTATCGAATGGTCAATGATGGAGTTAGAAGGACACTTGCGAAGTCATGACAATAATTCTCTTACCCTTCTTGTCGGACAAGCAGTAAACGTAGAAGTAAACCGGGAACTACAAAATTCTGGAGGATTGATTTTTGCCATGGGAGCAGTGATTATTGTCCTGCTGTACCTCTCTCTTAGAAGGTGGTCTGATGTCGCAATAGTTACGGTTGCTCTGGGAGGTGCTTTGCTGTGGATGCAGGGTCTGATAGGGCACGTAGACTCGTTATTCTCATGGTTTGGTTTGAGCCTTATATCGCGCTCTCAATTTTCAAATTTATTACCAATTTTAGTTCTAGCGTTAGGAATTGATGATTCGTTACACGCACTCCATCGCTACAAGGAGGAAAGAAATCTCGGCAAAACCGCCACTCAGGCAGGGACCATCACTGTAAACCGGGTAGGCCGAGCAATAATGCTCACTTCACTTACAACTATGGCTGCATTTTCTGCCAACCTTTTCAGCGATATTGCGGCATTAAGATCGTTTGGAGTAGAAGCAGCGTTAGGAGTGTTAGCTGCATTTTTGCTGACTGGAATATGGGCGCCGCTGGTTAGGGTATCATTTGATGAGTGGTTAGAAAAAAGAGGCAAAGAAACCACTCCAAACGCCAATCACATGTTCATCAACAAAGAGAGATTACAAAAAGTTGCAATACAATCTGGAACCGGCAAACGGCCTGTATTGATTGCAGTGCTCTGCCTAATAATTGCACTGCCAGCAGCATGGGGGATGGTACAATTGGAAGGTGATTTCCAGGTTGACGATTTCCTTGATGATGAGTCGGACTTTGCTATCGGAGTTGGAATAGTTACTGACAGATTCTCCGATGAAGGAGAGCCTGCAATGTTGTATATCGAAGGCGACGTTGCTGAACCTGAAGTGTTCAGAGCCATTAACAAGTTTAGACTAAATTCCAATACTACAACAAAAGGGGTTGTCGATAAAATGACTAGGACACCGGACGGCTCTGTCGATGTGTTAGCAATCGATGAATTCGTAATAGCCGCGGCTGCATATTTGATGAGTAATCCTCAGCCATTTTATGACCGAGGATATAACGAATCTAATTGCGACACAATAGGTGCACTAAATGCTCCAGATTTAGACGACAAGGATTGTCTTATTTTCTTCTACGGAGTTCTATCATTAGATGGAATACCGGGTACTGAAGTTCCCTCATCACTGATTGACCTGTACATCGACCCAGGAGTAGAATTAGACCCTGAAAGAGTCTGGCTATCTGTCGACGGGGAGCCTGTATCCTACGATAGAATGATTATCCGATTTGGTATTACATCACCGGAACATTTCCCTACGATGGGCCCGGGTATTGAAGAAATAAAACGCGATTTGAGCCCTCTAATGAACCTGTCAAGCGGCACTTGGGAAGAGCCGGGTAGTGAAGAAGATGACAAACCTCTGACATGGGTAATGTTAACCGGTAAACCCGTGACAAGATTTGTTGCTGGTGATAGAATGCAAAACGAGATGCAGTCCTCACTATTCCTGGGTTCAGTATTTGTTCTAATTACCCTTTCAATCGGATTCCGATCAATAAAACAGGCGGTCGTATCACTAACACCAATTCTATTGGTTGTTGTGTGTCTTTATGGATTAATATATGCATTCGGTTATTCACTAAACATAGTTACGGTGACGATTGCCACGATATCGCTCGGCGTGGGGATTGACTATTGTATTCACGTTACGGAACGGTATAGGGAAGAGAAAGAGAAGGGGAAAAATCACCGTCAGGCCTTGCACGGTGTTGGTGGAGCATGTGCGTTGGCTCTAGTTGGTTCTGCCATATCAGACGTAGCTGGATTTTTGATAATAGCAACATCAGCAATGGGACTCTTCAATACATTCGGATTATTTTCTGCAATTATGATAGTACTCTCGCTAATCGCATCCATGGTAATTACAACTGCAGCGCTTGGATTGCTACACCAAGGTTTCACAATGAACCCAACTGAAGAGGAAGAATAGATTCCCAAAAAAGAAATGTTTTACGTGATTTTCAACGCAAAATTATTCTGATTTATCAATAAAAAATAACAAACCCCAAATTCAATAAAATGAATTTGCTTAAACACGAACATGAGAACCGCCAAGGAGTATTATATTGGTGCTTTTAGCGCAGATAATCTCTTCGGATTTAGGATGATTGTTTCAGTCAGTTCTCTTTTAATACTGCTATACTGCATAGGATTGGCCGCATTGGTTTGGCGTGCTAAGTCGAAAGGATTTGAGAACAAATTTATGTCTGTCCTTTTAGTGTGTGAAGGAATTAAGGCATCATTCATAATAGCACAGGTAACACCCTATATCAGAAGGTATGAATGGCTTCAAGACATTTTGTGGCATTGGACTATTGATGTTTTTTCACAGCCCATATTACAGCCATAATCATGTATCTGTGCATACCAATATACTACCGATTGAACCGTCTTAGTTTTATGCACAAACCTTCATTCAAAAAGCATGCATGGTATATAGCTCCTGTTCTGGGAATTACAATATATCTACTGCTTAGAACATTACCTGCATTCTATGTTTCAGACGCAACATGGGTGGTTTGTGAAGAGGGAAAAGAACCTACAACAGATCGTTGGTTTGGTGAAGATGATGAATGGCAGCAAGGCATCGAGGATGATTTCAGGGACACTGGCGACTGTACTGCTACTTATGAAACGACTGTAACAACGCAGCCCCCTGGTTTATGGGCAATAGCCTTGGGTTCCCCCCTTGTCTCACTACTCGCCTTAATTTTCATACGTTCTTCAATAAAATCTTATCAAGATGGAGACAACCCAGATTTCAGTAAAGGCCTTACTTCACGATCCCTTTATATTGGATTTTTAGGAAAGGTGATAGTATTACTATTCTGGCTTGTATTACTGATCTTAATTTCTGTAGTAAACGGAAGCCAAGTAACATTTGTTGATGAGACTCTTTGGAGATATGGAAATCCTGATTTCACTGAACGAATGTTGTTCTTTGCGTGGACTTCTACCCTTACTTTAACCCCAGCAGCCATGGCCTTTGAAGCAATGATGTTCGTCCACGCTACTTTGAAAGATACAGTATTTGGAATCGATAATAACCTACGGAAAACCTTCACAACAGCGGTATTCACTGGTTTAGGTGTTATTTCCTTCATCGTTGGAAGTGAACTAATGGAAAGCGTCATTGGCTATGGAATGGCAGGTGGTGTCTTTGTCGGTGTATCCTTGCTTGTAGTGAGAAAACCGATTTTGCTAATTTTAGACAAAGCTTCCAATCGTTTCATTCCTTCAACACACACACCGGAAGAGACCGCTTACCTAGAGGCATACGCAACAGCGATGGAAGACAATGTAATCACACCGGAGGAAAGAAAACTTCTGGAAACCGTTGCTGCAACTTTTGGTTTAAATGAAAATATTGTACGCACTCTTGAATCAGAGTATAGTGAGTTACTCGAAGAGGAATAAGAATTACAATATCACAAGAAATCTTGCGACTCACTCAGATTCGTCAAGGCGTTTTCTGTGTCGGATTCCACTCATAACATGACGCTCTTCCACTTCTGCTAATTTGGATTTAAGACGCCATGACATAAACCAAACAATTGCTACAACGCCTACAATATTGAGAATCCAAACCCAAATCGGTACATCCATTTGAACACCTCAAATTGGTGGCATAATATCGATGTCAACATCTCCACTTGGGACACCTACACAGGCCAGTCTNCCACCCTCAGCAACAATTTCANNATCTAGACNTGCAGAGAGTGGATTTGGGATACTTACTTCTCCTGAGAGTAGCGTTACCAAGCAAGCACCGCAATTACCACTTGCGCAATTAAACGGGATTGCCACATTAGCTGCATATGCGTGTTCAATTAATGACTTACCCGGAAGAATAGTTGTTTGCCCCAGTAATTTCGCACCTCTAAGGAAGCGAATCAAACCCATGGAACCACCTCAGCGGTCTTCCCATCGTGACCATCGGCCGGTTTGTTTGTTGAAGTAAAGTCCTGCTTTCTTCATCCACTTGTTGAACTTGGTAGCACCGGCGCCAGTGCGGAGAATGAAATCTTCTCTGTCTTCCTGTGCCTGAATATATCCTTTCGCTGCGAGGGTTTGGTCAATCCAATCATCGATACTCATCAATCCACTTGTNAACGCTGACTGCTCTGCTGCTTGTGCCATCGTATCCGCATCTGCACCTGTACGCTTCAGTTCATCTTGCACCATCTGGTTAATTGTAGCATAATCCTGAGTTGCAGGCTTAGGAGGGACTGGGTTTCTAGGACGTGCATCAGGGTCAATGACTACTCTGCCACCATTTTCCATTATTTTGTCAACGGTTAGAGATAGCCCTGGTGAGAATTTTGTTTCACATTCCCAACAAATAAACGACCAGTTGTTTGCATCATCNGGGTTTCTACTCGTTCTTGGATCAAGTTCTTCTCCACATTCCGGACAAGCATGAAGTATCAATGTCGGTACTATTTTCCTTCTAAAATCCACAATATCTTGAGGTGTACCTTCTAGTTCTAGCATTTCGTGGTCGCGTGCAGCCTCAAGACCACGAGTTTCCAGTTGGTCCCTGATCTTGACCTTCTGATCATCCTTCCCTTCATCGTGTAGATTGTTTTCTAATTTTACAATTAACTCAACTGTTTTGCCGAGTCGATTCATGACTAGTTTTTTGGCGCGGAAAGCTTCTACCTTCGCAAGCTTTAGCCTTTCTTTCTCTTCAGCAAGTTCAGAGAGAACGTCTTTTTGCTGACGCTTGAATTTTAATTCTTCAATCTTGCTTTCAGGCTTGCGTTCGGGTGCAAGTACCTTGGAAAGAAATCTTTCCTTACCGTGAGATTGTGGGCCNGCTGTAATGATNTCAAGAACACCNTCAGCGATATCTGGCTTCAAGCCATAATTCTCTACTAGCTGTGTTTTATCGATCTTTTTTAGATCACCAATTTTTATTCCAGCATCTGCCAATTGCATTGCTGTTGTCTCATCGATTCCTCGACGAAGTAGAGCCAGATATGTGTCCTTCTTTGCCATGTGCACCCCTCCGACGGAACATGCCGAGAGGGCGGTTAGATGTCAACCCATCGCCTCACGAGCGTCCTCAAGAAGTCGTGCTAACTCTAACCAATCCTCTATTTCTAAATCTTCTGGGCGTTCATCTAAAAGGTCAAAATCGAGGTGCTGCATTGCATCGCGGTATGCTTTTGCATGCCAACCACTCACGCGAGCAATTCTTTTTGGCGCCTTGGCGAGTGTATTTCGCAGTTTTTTGCGTCTTTGGCCGAATGCTTGCCGAATCAAAAGTTTAGCAAGTTTAGAATTTTTAGGTGGACTTTTTCGCGTCATGCTTACTAAACACGAATGAACCTTTGGCGAGGGAGTAAAACAATGTGGCCCTACACGAGTTTCAATCGCACAATCCCAATCTAACATTGTGCACATTCCAAGACTGCCTCTGTCACTCTCCCACTCCACTACAAGTCTCTCAGCAAATTCTTCCTGAACGAGAATTACGACTTGTTCGATTGAACGATTCCGAGTTATGATCTCTAATAGTGGGGATGATATTTGGTATGGGATGTTAGCTACGAATTTATTGCATAATGGCCATTTGACAGATAAGGCATCGCCCTCAATCAAATTCAAATCGGGGAATGTTTCTCTCAGAAATTTGCATATTCCAGAATCGATTTCAATGGCTGTCAGATTACAGCCTGTTGCAAGAAGTCTCTCTGTTAAAACACCAGGGCCAGGCCCAATCTCAATCACGAAATCGTCTGCTGACAAATTGGCTATGGAAATGGTTTGGTCCAAAACCTCCTCGTTGTTCAGAAAATTCTGACCTAGAGATTTTACGTTATCCTGGACCATTCGTAATTTATCGATTAAGGCACGGGCGCCATGGCCCATGTAATCACTCACCCTGTCGAAGTAATAAGTCTATGAGACGGGGTTGAAGACTCCTGTCCTCGATTTCAGACACAAATCTTCTGGCAAGTAACTCAGCGGCATTTATGTTGCAGTCTCCATTTAATTGCTCAAAGCTCTCCCAACCGACACGTCCTCTGCTTGCCACCATCTCCATTGCCTTCTTGTTCCCCACACCGGGAAGTACCTCAAATGCGTGCATTTTCAGTGAGAGATTTCCTGCTCTATTGAAAAATTGTTGAATAAACACATCCGGAGATTCCTCTATTATTTGCTGAATCACAATTGGCATCTCCTGTGAAGCTGCGTTAGACAAATCTCGAATCCTAGCAAATCCTAGAACATCCTGAACGACTTCTCGTTGTGAATGGTCAATTCCCATATACAGTTTTGAACCAACTGCTTGAACTCCAGCATTTGGCTTTGGTCTAAGTCTAATAATGTGTAATGCTGGTTCCGTTACAACAACTATTGCCGACTCCGCATCTGGATGGTCTATCACTCTACACCACTCTACAGCCAACAAAGGATCTGGCTTGTCACGAGAATTCCTCCTGTGCCCTCCGCGATTGTCATTACGCATGTTAACCACCCGTCGTCGGATTAAATCATTCTACGCCAACGTGCTGGCGTACTATGTCGAGTACTGCGGTTACATCCCCGCCATCGATGGAAATACGGCGGCTAGCTATCACTGCTCTTACATCATCTTCGTGCATTGGCATTAGTTCCGCCAATTTCGCTGCCAAATCTGGGTATTTCTGGAATAATTCGATATCCATAATCGCGCTGAAAATATCGTTGAAAACCTTAGGATCGGTAGAGTAACCATTGCGGTTTTGGCTCGCCGCCCATTCAGCGTGCTGTAAAGCAGCCTTTTGCTCATAAGTCAGGAAACCACGGCGTTCCTGCGCATCCAATAGCATGTCTCTTACTGATGCATAATCGGTGAATGTTCCTTCTTCGTCCATAATATTCACTCCAGCGGTCTGAGGTGCTCTGGCCGTGCCACGACAGTTTTTTGCATATTGCCATCTTTAACGGCGACAACCCATGCCTTGCCTTGACGACCTTGAATAAATCCAGTTCTTCCTTGGAACCTTCGGTGAGGCATTCCCATCTGCTGACCACCGTCTATAACAATAGCAACACGGTCTCCTTCTGAGTACTCATGCATGATTCTGCTAATGTTTAAACGGCCTCTCTGATGGCGTCCGCGCTTTAGGATTGAGCGTGTTCCTTGACGTTGCCCCTTGGATCGTTTCATGGTGTCCGCACTCCTGCCTTTCGTGTCATATTGACATTCGAAGCAACCTGCCGACCTGCCCAACCCATATAAGCAGTGCGACGCGCTTAATCTGCATGAATATCGGCTACATCAAGCCATTCTACAGTACATTTGGCTTTTATCAGAGAGGCGATTGATGGTTGGGTTCTACCACCATCACCATGTACCGTTTCTTTGACGTAGGTACCAGACTCACATCTAAGACTAAATTCCGCAATCATGTTCCCATCCGCATCGAAATCTATTGTTGGATTTGAGGTTTCCATAACCTTCCTCTTTCTGATTTTATCTGCTCTGCGATGAGCAACCCTTTCAGGAGTTCGTTGTGCTAATGTGCAGCCTTGTAAATTTTGCATTATATCCATCACAAAATCTTGATCTGGCAGAGGTAAGGTTGGTTCCTTGTACGACAATAATCTGTCAATCAGAACGTCTTTTGTACCACTTTTTGCTAATCCTTTTGCCACACACAAATCAACTAGCTCAGCCTTTTTCAAAGTGGAGTAATCAACCTCGTTTTGCTCTTCTGATTTTTCTTTCTTTTTACGGTAGTGATTCTTTTTTCTTCGATTTCTATCATGGTTCTTTTTTGGTATTTCCATCACTTGAGTTAGGATGTCTAATTCTGCTTCTGTGATAGGCTCTATCTTATACCGTATCGTGTACGATTTTTCCGCAGGTGTGTCTTTAACTCTGACAACCTCGCTTCTATTAGACGAACGAATATCTGAGACTTCCACACTTCCTTGCGCAGCGGAGTTAATAGCGTCCATCACTGCTGCTGAGTCCACATTTCGCTTCACTGGTTTCTTCATCTCAATCACAAATGGTCTGCCTCTACCAAGACACCTAACATCAATATCCTCTCGCCCCATTCCGTGGAATGCGTGCTCTTTGGCGCCGAACATAGACAATATTGGATCTCCAATCAAAGATTGAACTGATGATTTATACTGTAATCCTGTTTGATCACACTTCTCACACCCTCGTCCTTTGCAAGTACGACAGGGCCACTTTGTCTGAGGGATACCTCTCTCTAATTTCCTGTACCTACCATACAAGTAATGGGAGCGAATATCAAGTTCAACAGTCAATGTTAGAACATCAATCAATGCTAGGATTTCGGGCTTGTCTACTACTAAATTATCGCCTTTTCCTAGCTCCTTCAATTGTCGGGCCACCTCCTCGACAAGGCTAGATTTTAGAGGTGCTGACCCTGGTGCACCGTATTTTTTCCTGAGAAAATCCTCGGCTTCCGTTTGATCTTTGGGTATGCGTGCTCCCAATTGTAGCCTCGAGCATTCTCTTTCTCCAATCGCTTCTGATATTAATTGAGCAAGAAGGGGGGCCTCTTCAAACAGATTTTCACAAAAAGGGCATAATGGGCTATCTTCTCTCGCAATTTCCATCGTCTTATCAAGTTCAACCACGGAGTTACGGATTTCAACCCCCGATTCATAGTTGGATTGCTCGAACCTCTTCTTACCACCAACTCTACCTAAACAGTGATTGCAGCAGCCTATTCTTACCAAATGTTTGAGACCAGCGGCCCTAGGAGCTGGCGGTATTTCGTCCTCATCGGTATCGCCTTGGAATTCATCATCCCATTCTGCTTGTAATTCAGAATTTTCTTGTTCTGTTGATTCATCCCACAACGAATAATCAGTAGACCCAAAGCCTGCATTGGCATATGATAGCCAATCGTCCTCATCATCAGTATTATCTTTTGATTCATCGTTATCAGGCATACAATCACCATTCCTAGTGGGGCCTACCCCGTACTGGAACGTAGCACCCGACTCACCTTTACATCAAAACTCCTTCCCAAGAAAATGCGATTGTTCAAGAACCTCAAACCCCTGGTCAAAGCGATGGCAGGTGAACCTGTGGAAGTTGGGCAGTTCGTCGCCATTGCTCGTCGCGCACTTGTGAACGAACCATACCTAAACAACGCAGCAATTATTGGAGAGTTGACAAAATTCACCCTAGCACGTTCGGGACACACATACTTCACACTAACCGATGCACAGGGGTCCATTGACTGCGTATTATTTGGAGGAAACGAAGCTTTCACATCACAAGATATCAAAGAAGGTTCGAAACTAATTGCTATTGGGGGCATAGATGTATACGTAAAAACCGGCAGGATGCAGTTCAAGGCATCAAAAGTGCAACCTGTGAAGAGTATCGGAGAATTAGAAAAGACAAGGCAAGAACTCATTCAGAGATGGAGAGAAGATGGAACGATGGATAGGCCTAGAAAAACCTCACCCATGATTCCAAAAAACCTGCACATAATTACAGGAGCAGGTAGTGCAGCATTAGCAGACATGGAGAGACTGATTGTCGATAGATGGCCTAATTTTTCGTACACAGTTGTTCCCGTTCTCGTACAAGGAAATCAAGCACCTGGTCAGATAGTTAGGGCCATAAAGTATGCACAAAAGAATTCTGACTTGATCATTGTAGGCAGAGGTGGAGGTTCACCTGAAGACCTTTGGGCGTTCAATCTAGAAGTTGTTTGCCAAGCAATAATTGATTGCCCTGTGCCAGTTGTTAGCGCTGTTGGCCATGAATCTGACTATATGGTAAGTGATATGATTGCAGATATTAGAGCTTCAACTCCTTCAAATGCTATTGAAAGAGTTATCCCAATCAAGGATGATCTGCTTGCAATGATTGCTCAAACAGGAGATAGGCTAGACTTTGCAATCGACAAACTATTCACACGAAGAGGTGAAACTCTTTCNAATATTATCGTTAGACTTAGCGCAGCACCAATGCGCGGGATTTCCAATGCCAAACTAAAGCACTCGAACATGGTGAATAAGATGAACTCAGCAGTTGAGAGAATAATCTCAATTGAAAAAAATCGATTAGTTGGTTTTGATTCTATACTTAGTTCTACAAATCCAACCAGAGTTTTAGAAAGAGGTTACTCAATGGCGGTCAACGAGGACGGAAAACCTGTTACCAGCGTTACAGGTTTGAATAAAGGAGACCAATTGACCGTCGTATTGAAAGATGGGAAAGTAAATACTGAGGTGAAATGATGAGTTACGCAGAATCGATGAAAAGACTTGAAGAAATTGTTGCAGCACTAGAAGCAGGCGGGACAGATTTGGATGAAACTTTGAAACTATTTGAAGAAGGTTCTAAACTCCTAAAATCCTGTCAAAAAGAGTTAGCGGATGCTGAAGGTAAAGTCGAGAAACTACGCTTAGAGGACGTTGAGTAAGACGATGGCTGAAGAATGGAACGACCTTGCCCAAAGNGATAAAGAGGGACCTTCGCTTCTTTCTCAAATCCTGCTTATTTTCGCAGTTGCATTGATGGTCATGATATTTTTCCTCGGTATGTAACCTTGAGAATAATAATAATTAGCCACTAAATTGGTTAATGTAAGACTAAACCTTTCTTNCTCCATGACAACCAGTAATATGCTGGTAATGATGTGAAAAATACTGAGGCAGTCCAACAAATTGCCGAGCCTATGTAAATTCCATACTCCGGTAAAGCCCAAGGCGCAATTAGGGAATACATCGCAACCGAGGACCCACCAAGCATCATTGGACCTGCTGCACCGGTTGGAACATCAGCCCCTTGGGCCATCCACAAGGCAACCATTGTGGTTAGGAATATGGCGGGGAATACAGATGCAAGTCCTGCGACGATTGGCAGTCCCATGCTAGCAAATTGAACTGCAATTCCGATCGCAGTTCCTGCTGCTAAACCTCTCACAAAAAGCACTTTTTTGGTTACAGAATTCTTTCCCTTTGGAGCTTTTATTGGCACCCAGGTCATCCATAAACCTAGGCNAACAAGGCANACGANNCCAANGATTCCGACAACAAGTTCAGATAGATAGTTCAGAACCTGAGNAAGTGATAGGGTCATCAATAAGGCAAGAACCGCCCAAAAACTTAGAGAAACTAAAGTCATTTCAGCTAAGGTTACACTCCTTTTCAATTTTGGATAAACAACCCATGAAGCTACGAATAGAGCATTCAATAGCATCCAGAATGGTATCAGTGACATGCTTGTTCCTAAATCTTCGGAGCCTGCTTCCAAATACATTCCCGCTGCAGCAGGCACTATGGTTGTGGGAAGCGTTCCAAGGACACCACCAACAATTCCGCCCCATCTTTCAATTGCTACCGTAACCNAAATCGCTACGAATCCAGCAAATATCGCAGATAGTAGAATTGTCTGCACACTCTGCTTGACACAGGCTTATCCTATGAATTAAACACAAAGGATTCATCATTGCTAGCGNNGTTTAAGTCCAGNCGATATTCCAGNTTTTACTGGTTATTANTCANCAGTNACCTGCGTAGCTTTGTGAACATATACCGCAGCGATTGCACCTGCTAATTGAGGTACAAGGTGTAGCCAAACATCACTTACAGCCATAGCACCACTTGCTGTGAGCATGGTGGTAACTGCTGGATTAAATGAGCCACCAGAGATGCCACCAACTGTAAACGCTCCTGCCATAACTGTAAGACCAATAGCAGCACCATAGAACTGATTTCCAGACTGCTCGGTTGCTACATTAATAATTACATAGACCAATGCAAATGTGAATAGTGCTTCTGCGGCTAGTACCGCCTTTGTTGCACCAAACTCAGCCTCATCAATTGTAAGATCGCTCAAGATTACTTTAGAGCCGATAATCCAAGCCATCACACCGGCAAGAATCTGGGCGCCGAGATATACAGGCAACTCATCTTTTGAGCAGTCACCTTTTACGAAAAGCCCGATCGATACTGCTGGGTTAAAGTGCGCTCCAGAAACATGACCTAAAGCGTAAATCATCACCATTAGCATGAGACCTATTGCAATAGGAGCGAAAAACCCTGCTTGCCCACCTACTGCTGCTATGAATATTGTCAGTGTGAGGAAAAAGGTTCCAATGAATTCTGCTACGCCTTTGCTAACATTTTCTGATGTCATGAACTAACCAATGAAAAACAGCATAAAATCATACTGATACTTGAACTATCTAGATGTGCTAACAAACTTGGTACGCATCGAAAGCGATATACGCCGGTGATTGATGCGAGGCTTATGGTCAAAACTGGAGACTCTGCGCCTAACTTTACATTAAAAAACACTAGCAAGGAGGATATTTCACTATCGAATTACGCCGGTAAAACCGTCATTCTTGCATTTTACCCNGGAGCTTTTACCGGGGTTTGTGACAAGGAGATGTGCGCATTTCAAGACAANATGGGTAAGCTGAACGATGCAGATGTGGTCGTTTTGGGAGTCAGCGTGGATTCACCATGGGCNAATGCCGAATTCGCCCGCAAGTATGATTTGGAATTCACTTTACTCTCTGATGTAGATAGAAATGTTGTCAATTTGTATGATGCCTCCTTCACAGGACTTGGTGGGATTGAAGGATATGTCTCAGCTAACCGTGTTGTGATTGTTGTAGACAAAGACGGTAAGGTTCAGCATCGCTGGGTTGCGGAAAATCCCGGGGTTGAACCGGATTATGATCAAATTGTNTCTTTTGCCCGCTCACTATGAGCTGGCCTAAATTGAACAATCATAGAAACCCATACCGCAANTATTGGGATTGTAATCATCCTGTTAAGTGTTGAGACATACCATAGACCGGTGTAGGATAGAGAGATTAAACCTGCTAGCACAAANACCAATATTGGCGCAATCTTTGGCTTNGGGTGAAGAAAACTATACACGATATATCCTCCGCCAAAATACGCAAATAGGTATGCAAATGTCACGTATATGAGNCCCATGATGAGGCNAATAATTGCGAATTGTGGCTCCAANATTGGTTGTAATAAGACCAATTCCAAAGCTAGAAATACCGCNGAAAAATTGTGCATTATTTGTTCGTGAAAGAGGAACATGTGGTCATGGTTTCGGCCAATTTTTATCTCGTCTGGTAAGATAATGTGTCTGACTATTGTCGCAGTCAAAAAGGCCATAGCAATGCCTACACAAAAAATTACCACTTGAACTTGAGCAATAACACCTAGTGCATCATACCCTAGGCCCAATAGGATTTGATTCACAACAGCCAGCAAGAAGTATGACACATTTGCCAGCAATGTCCAACTGCTAAAGGTCACAAACTTGGTTAACCCAGTGGGATATTCTATTATCTCATCCCCTGTACGAATTGAGATAACNCGCATGTTACCTGGTCCGCATTTTATCATGTATACTACTGCACTAATTCCCACACATAAACACGATATCCGCCACAACAGAATCAATAGGGAAGAGGATTGAAAACTGTCTGAAGCAGAATCANTNAAACTGAATAAATCAATAGTTAGAGAATAAAAAATTGTCAATATCGCAACCAATATTATCAGAAAGAATGTGAAAATTGTATAGTCGTGGTCGATTTGTTCACCAGTCATATTTCATCCTCGATTATTATCTACAACTAAGTACTGAAATCGATTTTTACTCAAATGGATCAAGGTGTATCAACTGTTCAACATCAATCCTCTTGTAACCGCGCTCAGCAGCGTCCTCTCCCGCTTTGACTAGCATTCTTCTCATCCACCCAAGCATCATCAGATCTTTCATTTTGTCAATAGCGTCGATGAATGGGGCTGGGTTTGAACCTAATTGTGCATGTTCTCTTATGTTCTGCCCGACCTCATCAACAACTTCGTAATACCAGAGTAATAATTCCTCTATCGCATCATCTGTAACGGACATACCAGCGAATGCACGAGACATTTTTCGTACAACTGAGGGGGTAAGGGCGGAACCTGAAATCTGTCCTTCTAGGACGTCTTCTTCTACTTCAACAGCGGACGAATCCAAGTTCTCAGTCTGGTCCTCAGATACACTAATCACAGCCGAAAGGTGCCTTGGTTTAATGGTGTTAACTCTATCTTTTGCGGCGGCTGTTTCAGCAGCATGCAGAATTTTCTTTAGATAGGTTTCTAGATGTTCGATACCTGCTTGGACAGCTTCTGAACCGACGCTTTCTAACTCCCCCAATCTCTCAATCATCAATTCTCTTGTGCGATTATAGTTTAGACGAGTGCGATTTGTGTCNTCTAAGGTTTTTTTATCAGGTGTTGCTGTAAGAGTTGCCGCTTCCATAGCGGGAACCATTTGATTGATTTCTGCGACTAGCATCTCTACTAATTGTTCTTTGACTGCGCCTGAAAGGCGCATGTCGGTGAAGCCGGAACTCACGAAACCAATATGACTGGTTGAATATGGTTTGGCCAATTACTCCACCAGCCCATCATCTCGACCCACAGCCTGAGAAATTTCCCAAGCGTGCAAACACTCGTGGCCGCCTAAAAAACCTCCAGCTTCTCTTGCAGGCCCTATGAATTCAGATGCACAAAATTGGCAATATACCTGAACTATGAGTTCATTGAAATAAGTACCGTTTGGTGTTACTCTTTTGCAAATTCTCTTTCCGATATCAGACTCATCCCAGTCATTTGTTTTGTCAGTAAATTCTTCATCAACTACTACTTTTTCACTCATAATATCACCACTCAGTTATCCACGGGAAGGCTCCGTCTGCAGTAATGGGGCGCATTCCGTCTTCATCCCTAACCCATGTGTCTTCACTACCTATACTACCATCTGCATGCACAACCTTGGGCTCGATAGCCATGGTGCCCCCAATCGGAAGTGGTCTATCAAACCCATCTGCGACAACCGGAGATTCGTCTAGTTGTAATCCGACCGAATGACCCAAAAATCGTGATTGGTCAGGCGCCATGCCCATTAGGTTTTCACTATGACCGAGTTCTTTTGCTAACGCAAATCCTCTTTCCCATGCTTGTGAGCAGTTCAGTCCTTGGTCAAGGACGTCTACTACTTCTTCTTTGACAGTCAGCATGTCCTCAAGTCTTTCTTCCCAAACTTTGGATAGTGTGCCTGCCACAAACATTCGGGTAGTATCGACCACATATCCTCGATGGAGGTGCACTAAATCAACCAATACCGGTTCGTTGGATTTTATTCTTGTAAATCCACTTCCCATCGATGCCATCGGGTGAGGTCCTGTGCCCCCGATTGCCGAATCAAAAAACGATGGCACTCCTCCAGCCCTACCTGCGACAATGACCCCACGGTCACACTGTAAGGGGAATCTACGCATTTGCACATTACCACCAAACCCAGCGGCTCTGCTTACAGCTTCTGCGGCAGCGACCAATTCGATTTCAGTGACTCCCTCTCCACCTACTTTAGAGACAGTTTCAAACATAGCCATCTGGACTTCTGCTGCTTCGTCCATCATTTCTAATTCCCATTTACTCTTCACTTCCCTTTGTGAGTGTACAATGCCTGTGCAGTCTGTAGATGCTCCTATTTTTGTAGCAAATCGACTCGCAAAACTGTAAGGTAAATCCCCAAACTGAATAGCAGGGATGCACCCTATCTGCTCTGCGAAATCAGCCATTCTTGGAAAAGATTCAACCGTGTGTGGCGAGTCATCTCCACCAGATTCATGCTTTGCTCTAGAAAGTGACCGACGGACAAAAAGTCTAGATTCCCCTTCTGCAGTAACAAGAAGCGTGGCATTCTGTCTACCTCCTGAGTAATAGTACAAATCCACGGGCGTCTGGATTAAAGCTCCTTCAAGACCTTGTTCTGCTAGTCTTGATGCTAACTCCTTTTGTCTTGATTCTATCTCCGTAACAGGTACTCTCCAATCTTCACCTTCAGGGCCAACCAACGTTGTGAATTCACCCTGCATGAGTGCTCGTAGTACCATTAGTTCAAAACGACTTCCGTTGCGA
>PBGS01000015.1 GCA_002720115.1 Methanobacteriota archaeon | reverse complement strand
ACGCTCTACCAGCGATACTGGTACAATCTCAGGTACACCAACTGAATTGAGTGATTCTGCAATCTACACAATCTGGGCTAACAACTCCAACTCTGGACAGAGTGGATCCTTCCAAATCACACTCAGTGTCCTAGAAGACACTGATGGAGATGGAACACCTGATGTCTATGACGATGACATGGATGGCGATGGCTGGTCCAATGAAATGGAAAACCTCTGTGGAGAAGATCCGCAGGATGCATCCAGTGTCCCTGTAGACACTGATAACGACGGAGTCTGTAACTACATAGATAGCGACGACGACAACGATTCATTCATTGACACAGATGAAATCCAGTGTAACTCTAACCCTGAAGACTCAACATCTACACCAATAGATGAGGATAATGATGGTATTTGCGATGCACTTCAATCTGATAGGGACATGGATGGATGGGCTGATGGCCCAGAAGAGTCATGTGGAACAAATCCAGATGATGCATCCAGCGTGCCTGTTGATTCTGATGGTGATATGATCTGTGATTCACAGGATGATGATCGTGACGGTGATGGAGTAGGCAACAATGTTGACGACTTCCCAGATGACCGTTCTGCATCGAAAGATTCTGATGGCGATGGTAAGCCTGATTCTTTGTCCGGTACATCAACTTCAGACCCACCTCTGGTCGAGGATTATGATGATGATAACGACAATTGGTCGGATTACGATGAATCGGAATGTAATACTGACCCACTTGATGAGTATGACTTCCCGGTCGATTCAGACGGAGATGGAATTTGTGATCTATTGGAAGATGACACTGACGGTGATGGTGTCAACGACAATATTGATGCCTTCCCGGAAGATGGCAACGAATGGTTAGATACTGATGATGACGGAGTTGGAGATAATGCCGACAATGACGATGATGGTGACGGCTGGTCTGATGAAGATGAAGATAGATGTGGTTCTGACCCACTTAATGGACTGAGCATCCCTGAAAATCGAGATGGGGACACTTGTGTCAGGGATAAGGCTGAAACTGTGAAGGATGAGAAGAGTGAAACTCTATCTTCGTTCATGTGGTGTCTGTGCTTCCCACTTCTCCTTCTATTGCTTCTATTACTAGTCGGAGTTATTGCTAGGGGAAGAGGAGATTCTATGTTAGTTGTAGTTGGTATGCGAAACGGACCTGAACCAGAATTTACCACTTCTAAGCCTAAATTTGTAAGTGGTAGCGGGACTAAGACCGACCCCTTCATCTTGAAGCCTGCACATGTCGAAAACTTTGGAGACAGCGTGACCAGTGAGGAAACAATAACCATTTCAAGACTTGATCCAAAATTATTGGTTACCATCACAGATTTAGCTGCTAGCACAAACCGTGGAAGATTCAATATGGATTCAATCGTAGTCGATGGAAACCTTGACGACAAAGGATCAGGTTCGGTCGTGTTCCAGTTACAGTTTGATGACAATGTCACTGAAGAGGATATTAGCGGTGTTTACACAGGACAAATCCGTATCGGTAGTGCGTCGGTTTACTTGCAGTGGGAAGTTACTGTAGGCGACCCTGAAGCAGACCGACTGGCAGAGGCCGATCGAAGGGCAGCGGAGTTAAAGGCTGAAGAAGAGGCAAAAGCGAAGGCCGAAGCCGAAGCGAAAGCAAAGGCTGAGAAAGAGGCTGCTGAGATAAAGGCCAGAGAAGATGCTGAAGCAAAGGCGAAAGCTGAGGCTGAAGCAAAAGCCGAAGCCGAAGCGAAAGCAAAGGCTGAGAAAGAGGCTGCTGAGGCAATGGCAAAAGCAGATGCCGAGGCTAAGGCAAAGGCCGAGAAAGAGGCAGCTGAAAAGAAAGCCAAGGAAGAAGCTGAGGCTAAGGCAAAGGCAGAAGCCGATGAGAGACTCAGGATAGCAGAAGAAAAGGCTGCGGCTGCTGAGGCTAAGGCTAAGGCTGCTGAAGAGAAGGCTGCTGCGGAAAAGAAAGCCAAAGAAGAAGCTGAAGATGCTGCTCGTGTTGCTGCTGAAAAGGCTGCTCAGGAAAGACTTGAGCAGATGGAGAAGGAGATGGAAGAGCGCCGTAAGAAACTCGAACAGATGGACGAGGCTGCTAGAAAGAAGGAGGAAGAACTCCTACGCATTTCTGAGAAGGCAAAGAGCATCGACTTCACTACTCTTGGTGTAGCGGCAAGAAGTGTCGCTTCAAAGCCAGTGGAAAAGGGTGCAACGGAAGTTTCCATTGGCGACACCTCCAATTTCGAAGAAACCGGTTCAGCTTGGGTTCAGGACGACGAAGGTGGCATGAACATCTCGTGGACTGGAAAGACTGCAACCGCTTTGACTGGTGTCAAGGGCTTGAAGAGAGGCTTCGCTGCTGCTGCAACTGTAACAGCTAGTGATGACCTACAGAGAATCAAGGGTGTTGGGCCTTTCATTGAAGACAAGTTGAACGCTTTGGGAATATACACTTTCGAGCAGGTTGGAAACATGACCGCTGAGATTGAAGAGCAAGTNAACATCGCAATCGAATTCTTCCCAGGAAGAATCAAGCGTGACAAGTGGGCTAATCAAGCACGCAAATTCGCTAAGCAGAAATAAATGAAGGATTTCTNCTAAGAAATGTAATCCCTTATTGGCGNTAANTCTGTGTGAATACTTTGTGTCTACCTCAGCATAGGCATGATAACTTCATTGATGAGATACACTTCGTTTCATCACATGAGACATCTGTTAACTGCGATAGTAATGGTGTTGTGCATGACGCCAACGACTGCAGTCGCAGCAGAGGAAAGTCTAGAACAACATTGGCTGAGGAGGACTGTACTTGTTGAGGAAAGAACCGCTATTTGGTGCACAACATGTGCTGAGATAGATCCAGAATTAGAAACCGTGGCCAAGTCGCATGGCACTAGAACAGCGATTGTAGGAATACATGTAACAGATGAATTTGAGAACGACGCNAGTATTGCTCGAATTGAATATCAAAAACAAACCGACGATAGTAACTACGGCACTCCNACCTTCTTTGTAGACGGACTGAAGACAGCTGAAGGATATGATGCNTGGAGCGATGTGCAAAAAAGAATCCTAACCCAGGAAAACAATCGCCAACCTCCTGAAAAANTAGCCTTAGAAATGGTAGACAATAATTACAATTTACCAACACCAGAGTACGGCCAGATCACTTTGATGGTTTTGGAGCATGATAAGCAAGTTCCAAATGATGCAGATAATCCTGGTGAAGATACAAGAGACCGAGTTTTAATTGGAATGAGAGTCATCAATGCTTCTGGAATTATTACCGACTTTGGCAATCTCGAACTCCCTGAATTGTGGTCACTGATAATGATTCATGAACCAGAAGACGGAGGAACNCCTTACGGGGTTGTAGAAATCTCAAACCTTGAATTTGATTCGAATAATGACAGTAATTTGCTAATAATAGTTGCAATGTTCGTTTTACTGGGAGTAATGTTAGTATTCACCCCCCACAAAATATCCCTTATAATGGAAGAAGAATGATAAATCATTACAATTATTCAGCCGAATTGACAACAAATAAGTTGTTTTTCGGATAAAATGATACAAAATAACCAAACCTTTGATAAGCCTTGACTTTAATTTACANACATGGAACCGGAACACGATACTTCGGAAGAGCGGGACCATGATAGTGTTAAATCTTGGATGGTAGAATATACCGTTGAAGTGGGAGAGGAAACTAATAGGCACCTTTCGATGATTAACGCTGACGACATTAGTGATGTTCATCAAAAACTACTCGGTGAGTTAAGAAAAATGTATCAGACNAATGAAAGGGTCGATGTTACAGTTCACAGAATCGAACCTGTAAGTACTAACACAGATGCATTATATTTTGAAGGTATTTACGCACCTTGATTNGAAGTGTAGATTATCACAATATTCTGTTTATCCGCTANAATTAAGTTTTGATAATCATCGTTAACTGTACCNTTAACAGTCATCTCAATTATACCGTCACGATGGTCGAAGATCCCAGTTTCATTGAAGTGTTTACCCCACACGTCAAAGAAGACCTCCAGTGGCACATCCTCCCATGTGTAATTCTCCACGTGTAATTTACCAGTGTTGTCATGCGTGTGTACCATATGCATCGCATTTGGACAAGTTTCAGTATAGATGCCTGCGTCTTTTGGAATCTCCTGTTCTTCACCATCAATAATTATGGTGAGGTAAGGATGTATGTGCATTTGAACTGANTCCCCATGCTCAGTCAAGCANTATTCACCAAACGGATGCATTTCATCTGCNGTACTCGAAATCTTAGTAATCTGTTCTTTATCTTCGACCTGCTCCGATTTTTCATCGGAAATGAGGTCTATCATACCCCTATATTCCATAACCCCAAGTAAAGAAACAAGGCAGAGAATGGTGAATATTTTCCAACCATCGGTTTCTTTCAGAATCATTCCTCCTCAGAGGCTATTTTGGGAGCTACGTAGCCGCCACGCTTTCTCCTTTCTTTGGAAACGATATCGACTTTTTTGTTCAAGCCCGGGATTTCCCATTCAGAGGTGTTGTGCATGTTTGCCAGCTTAAAGAACCCAATCGTAGCGCCTATGTGTGCAATGTGTGCGGTTGTGCAAAACTGACAAATCTTACCGATTTCGTACTCAGCGTACATTAGGTAAAGAATTACTCCGATTCCCAAGATACCGAAGTTGGTTCCAATCTTGATATGGGTTAGAACCCAAGAAGCCGCTGGCTCTTTTGCCATTGTTATGATAAGCCACATGAACAAAGCAAACGCTACCATGCCCAACAAGCCCCAGGGTAGTCCCAAAACTGGCACTGTATTCCAATCTGAATTACCTATTACACTTGCACAATCGCAAACAGTTCCCGCTGTGCAAAATGAACCTCCTCCCATTTCTTGTGCTTTATTGTGCATCCAAAGCGTGTGTGCGGATACAGTAAAACCACCAAAACACATCAACAACATACCAGCAAAAGTTCGTCCTAATTTTGTTTCTAAAGAAGAATATTTTCTCCTTAGGGCGGGTATCGCTAAACTTTCCCCAAGTGGGGTGAACATAGCAACTCCTAAAGCAAATATAGCCAGATGAGGAATTAGTGTATTATCAAAGCATTCTAGACCAGCTACCATAGTTAGTTCCCCCTTGGTATTTTTTCTTGCATTGCATCCCAAACGCTGTAGCCGTAATCCGCTTCTGGGGATGCATATTCAATTATTCCATTAGGTGCGATTAGGAAATAAGTAGGAGTTCCAAACCCTCCCCAATCGTCTTGATGTGAGTTATCTTGCATGTCCATGTAAGCGAAGTTATGATTGTAGTTTGCCCTGAAGTCGATTATTTCTCCTTGCCCGTATGACTTGCCTGCGGTATCTTCTGTCCACAAAGAGATTGAGACAGCCAGGAACTCTACTGTGATATTTTCCGGTGTACTTCTTTGAGGATTATCACCCAACCACATTGCCTCCATATCCGCAATATCCGGCGCTGCACTAACACAAGCCCCGCAATTGGTGTCCATGAACTCGACCATTGTCCAAGTTCCAGCATCTCCCTCTTCCCAGAGTGGATCGATATTGTCCGCCAAGTCATAATCAACCCAAGCAGTTCCATCGTAGACCTGCCCCTTGAGTTCAGGAACTCTATCACCGACTCCTATACCGGTGTAAACTGGATTTGTAGTGAAGGCTATGTAGGTGAATGCAGCAATGAAAATAACTGATACTATCATCAGACCATCCGACCGTGAACCCGCTGAATCACATGTGTTTTTTTGAATCATAATTTCACCCCATTATCTCCTTNATGAGCACTCTCGCGGTGTGGGCCACAGCTTCTTCGCTATCATAGTTGACGCTGAAACCTAAATCCTTCAATCGATTAATGGATAACATCGCCTTGGGAATGTCCCCTGCCCAACCACGGTCTCCGCCGGTGTATTCTATGCGGGCTTCATCGCAACCGGTTTCTCTAACTACAATAGCAGCGATATTTCTTACACTACACGTATCATTAGATCCAAGGTTGTACAGATTTATGCGTTCACTGGTTTTGCTTATNACATGAAGCATTGCATCAACGCAATCNCCNACTTCCATGTATGATTTTTCTTGCAAACCATTACCNAGAACTTCAAGTCGGTTTGGGTCCGATTTCAACTTGTGGATGAAGTCAAAAATCACTCCATGTGTTCCTCTTTCACCAATTATATTTGCAAATCTGAAGATCCATGCCTGAAGACCGAAAGTACCTACCCAAGCGCCGATTAATCCCTCTCCGGCTTGTTTTGATGCACCATACAAAGAAATTGGTAAGCAGGGACCGTGGTCTTCAGGAGTGGGCATCGGAGCGTTCTCTCCGTAGACAACAGATGATGANGCGAAAGCAATCTTTTCAACTTCCGCCAANCGCATGCTTTCAAGAACATTATAGGTTGCAANTGTGCCTTCCTTNAGGTCTGTATCTGTGATTCTTGTACCAAGTCTGATATCCGGATTAGCAGCGAGATGGTAAACAATNTCTTGCCCTTCCATTACTGGTTTTAATGATTCCAAGTCTTTCAAGTCGATATTGTGAAACGAAACCTTACCAGAATCTATGTGCCCTTGAATAAACTCGAGAACTCCTGATGACAGATTATCTACAACAGTAACCTCATCACCACGAGAAACAAGTCTGTCCACGAGATGTGAACCNATAAANCCCGCACCACCAGTAACTAATGCTCGCATGTACAACGCTCAGAGTCATTTGTTTTAATACTCAGTATAAGCGTTCAAATTTACTTTTATCGAACCTCTCTTAGAAATAATCAATATCCAGTGACGGATAAGTGGTGTTTGTTGCGAACGGAACGCCGCAGCAATACTACAGAAAGTTCCAGGAGTTGAAAAATATGCCAAAAGCAGAAAAAAATACTGAGCCAGAATACGAGAATAACGGAAATAGCACATTGGTTGGATTTGCTAGAAAATCCAATGCTGGGAGAGCGGTTAAGCTCTCAATAAATACAACATCATTTCAGGATTGCCAAACCTATGTGACTAGCGACGGACAAACCTACGTCCAGCTTGTTGTAAGCCTGAATGCACTTGCTAGCGTAATAGACGGTAGCCGTGCTGTTACGTCCATCAACCACCTCAATGATTGAGGATAATTNAGCCAGCCCGTTTCAATCCTGAAGCGGGCTGGCACCCCTTCAATGTCATTTGTNCTCNATAAAACTGCCGAATCACATATATTGGACCNGGTTTACCCATTTACTATGGTGGTTGGCTCTGCCGAAGGTTTGCGAGTTGTCGCAGGCCTTCCAATGTACAATGAGGAAGAGACTGTTGGTACGGTGATTACCAATGTTTTTGATCACGTCAAGGAAGTGATATGTGTCGATGATGGTTCGTCAGATTCAAGCGCAAGGATTGCTGAAGCATGCGGAGCTACTGTTTACAGACACCGTGTCAATCGAGGCTATGGTGGAGCATTAAAATCACTTTTCAGCGCAGCAAGAGAAATGGACGCAGACTGTCTTGTAGTCCTAGATAGTGATGGCCAGCATGACCCCGCAGATATACCAAAACTGATAGAGNCAATTCTTTCTGGAGAAGCCGATTTTGTCATTGGAAGTAGATTCGTAAAAGGGGGCGGTAGCGAAGACATGCCTGCTTANAGACGTCTTGGCATCAAAGTAATAACTGCTGCTTCAAATTTGTCCAGTGATTTGTCAATACAAGACACACAATCTGGTTTCAGAGCTTTTTCAAAATTAGCAATCCAAAGATTAAGATTTGATTCAGAAGGCATGGAACTTTCCATAGAGATGCTCGAAGATGCTCACGAAAAGCACTTGCAAATAAAAGAAGTTCCAACTATTGTACGATACGATGTGCCTAAAGGAAGTAATTTCACCGCACTTTCACATGGCTTCACAGTATTGGCNTGGGCGATGCTTTCCTTATCCCAAAAGAAGCCATTGCTAGTTCTTGGTTTACCCGGTTTTGGNCTATTTGCTGCAGGAGCGGCAATGGCNCTTGATGCAGTGAACGGAATCTCAGACTCAGTAGATTCACTCGTTGGACCTGGTTTGACTGCTATTTGGATTGGAGTCCTTGGACTAGCGATGATGGCAACTGGTTTAGTGTTGCAATCTGCGAGAAACTTTCTTCGTCATTTACTCATCCGTGAGTTTGGAATGGCATAATTATCGAACTCGACGGCATAGCCTTCTTGAGATAAGTGTGCATCCCAAACAATATGGGAACAGCAAAAGAGAGATTTGCTGAAGTCTCTCAGGCTACCAAAGAGAAGGTTGAGTCCGGTCTCGATTCTGCTTACTCGCAAATTCTTAGTCAACCAAAAACTACATTCATTCTTCTTGCAATAGTGTCGATTTGGCTAGGAAACATTGGTACAAATTTTCAAGATCAAATTGTTGATGACGTCGAGGTTTTTCTACCCGAGGGAGCTGAATCTACCGATCTACTACTAGAAGTAAGAGAAGAATGGTCTACTGATGTTGCATTCATCTACATTAAAACCCCAAATGCAGAGGATCCTGACATTTACGGTAGCGATTACAATATTACCAGCCTATCCATTCTACACGAGATATCATGGATTGAAGGCGATGATGAATGGAGAGCACCAGGGCTCAAACAAAATGGTCTTGATTGGGATAAAGAAGACCATGGAAAGAATGATGGAGTACTTTGGATTATTTCAATTGCCCAGGTTATCAAAGAAATCAATTCGAGTAACGTAAGATTCAATGAAGCGATGTGCAGGCACGTTGCGGAAAATAGAACCGACGGATTCTTTGGTAACTATTGTACCCCGATTGGAGATAATAATGGATTTGGCCAAGGCCTGTATGCCATACCAGATCAACAACAAAGGATAGATGAAATTGTAAACCAATCTAACGGCTCACTCGGTGCTCTTGCAAAAGATACGAATGATGACGGCATTTGGGACACTACTGCTGTTTTGGTGGGCATGATTTCTGCAAATCANATAAATGAAACCGGAATTTGGAGCGATTACAAAGAATTCTTCTCGCACATAGACTCAGTAATAGACGAGGATAATCGACCTGAAAAGTACAGTTCCAACCAGCTCAATATGACTCAGACTGGATTATCGAAGATACTAGAAGATGTGTCAGATGCAATATACTTAGATTTGCTCAACATGATGCCAATTTCCTTATTTTTAACTGTTCTAATCATTACACTTCTACACAGGTCATGGAAAGTTGTCATAATATCTGGCACTCCCATTGTTATGGCATTAGCGGTAACATTTGGTGCTACTGTTCTCTTNGAGATGACTCTAACACCAATGATAATCGCAACGTTCCCAATTTTGATAGGTTTAGGTGTAGACTATGCTTTACACATGGTAAATCGGATAGAAGAAGTNCGAAGAAAACGGATAGATAAAGCCGTTGAAGAAAATGAAAGGAGAAGAAGAAAAGGATTGGTCCCAGAAGAGGTTCCCGACATGTGGGATATCGATTTCTATCGCTCATGTGTAATGGAAATGTCGAGAACAACTGGAGTGGCAGTTTTGGTATCAGCAGTGACTACGATAATCGGTTTCTCCGTATTGATTCTTCCAAATATAGTGTCTATTATTCCAATTAGATCGGTAGGTATGACACTTGTAGCAGGCATTNTGGCCACTCTTGTATTCTCTATGATATTAGTGCCAGTTCTTACTTGGCTATTGAGGTTCAATAAACGTTCAAACCCGCCGATGTGGGGCAAAATATCTCGCTTCCCTGTCAAAAACTTCGCAGTAGTCATTCTGATTGCTGGTGCGATTACTTTTGCAGGACTAAGTAACTTGGACGAACTAGACAAACCCATCACTGGTTCAGACCAAACTCCAGATAANATACCTTCTATGGAAGCAATGGTCGAATATTCCAGAACATTCTCCGGTGGTCAAACATCTCTCTTCATATTTGATGCTTCGAAGCACGTGAATGAAGACAGCATAAATGAGCAAAATATGAAAATACGGTCATTGGAGGTTCTAGATGCAATGGACGCANTAGAACGAAAAATTGCTGATGTCCCATACACCAATACTACTAGCCTGATTACATTCTTNGAGTCTGTTCCAGTCGTTCTTGAAGAGCCAACTACGGGATTGACTCTGTATGACGGTACGCTTTGGGGCCTACTACACGAAGAATGCTGGGAATCAAATAACCTAGAATGTGCGCATTGGATACCACTTGATGCAACTTCAAGTGATGGTGAAGGTCGAAAACATCTAAGAAAAGACATGGTGAATGTCGCTTATGACACATTGTCCAAAGAAGTACAATGGATGCTAACTAATGTAGAAGGTAGTAAAGCATTAGTTTACGTTACCCAACCATATATGAACCTCGATAATGCCAGTATGCTACGTGATGACATTGATGTGATGCTTGGAGAACCTACTGAACAAGGAATTAGAGTATCGCCACTCACGGGAGGACTCCCAGTAAGTTTGGACATTAATGAGGGAATTCATGAGACACAAAGCTACACTACATTGCTAACCCTGCTGATTCTAACCATTGTTCTATGCNTAGTTTTCAGATCTGTTAGAATAGGAGTATTGACTATGATTCCTGTTGCAACAATCATCATATGGCAACCACTATTGATGAGTTCGGGAGATGTTAATGTTAACATATTCACTGCGATGATTGGAACAATAGTTTTCGGTATAGGTGTTGATGACGCAATTCACGTAATGCACAGAATACAGGAAGAGGGCGAAACTGCTCTAGGNATGTCTAAAGCGGTTGAGAGCACAGGACAAACAATATTTGAGACGACTGCAACAACAGTTGCCGGGTTAGGCGCTGGATTCTTTGTTGCTTTCCCNGGTCTTGTTAATTTCTTNNTTTTAATGATGCTTCTGATTGGATTTGCGTTCCTTACAAGCGTATTCCTATTACCTGCTTGCATTACAGTAGAACAAGTTGTAAAGCAAAAAATGAAGGGTGGCGAGGGATTCATTGACTTTGGAGAAGGTGTGGTTCTAGCAGATGATAACATGAAACCGATTGATGCAATTATTGATTAAATCNGGAAAAACTGCTATTAGAGCGGGGACAAAACAAGAATCATGGAAGAGTTAGANACTAACTCAATACCAGAGAAAAATTACAATTTTTTCACAATCATAATTTTCATTATTATAGCAAATGTTGTCGGAACTAATGTTTTCATTCCGTCTACAATTACACTCCAATTCGCCTTGGAAATATGGACATGGAGCATGTTTGCAAATCTTGTTTTCATAACCACGATGTCAATTTCATTAATCTATCCTTTAGAATACTACGCCCAAAATGGGGGGATTTTTGGTAGTGGTTTACTTTGTGGCATTATGGTTTATGTAGGTTATATGATTAGTTGGTTTTGGGTTTGTGCACTTTCTGATGAGATCGATATGGAGTATTNTTNNATCGTATTCCAGGGCTATTNGGGCGCTATTGCATGCATGTTTACATCTATGGTAATAATGTCAAAAATGAATCCAGAATACCTAGAGTACAGACAAAAAAACAGTGTCAAATGTCCAACATGTAATGTATTTTTGACNGTACCAAAAAATTATTCTAGCGTAATTAAATGCACTGAATGTGGTAAGGNTTTGACTGTTTTAGGCAGTGGAGGTTTATCCAATGCTGCGACAANCGATTTAGAATTACCACCTCTAGTCAAGTAGCTAAAATGGAGAATGCAGGGAGTAAGCCCCTTTCTGTTCCCTTGCGGTGACTGCATTCAACTAAGCATCCTACCTGTCCCTGTGCGTGCAACATTAACGGGACTGTTTGGACTTGCTCCAGCGGGGTTGCTCGTCTCATCGACAATATGGCAATCTCGTCCTTTCAGATTCATTGTACACACCATACATCGTTCGTTTCTGCACCATTGACCGATCCATTTCTGTATCTCGACTTGTGTCGACCGCCTGCACTACGGAGAGGGGACTTTCCTCAGACTCGAAGTCTGTCAGCAGTCCTCCTGCATCCTCCGGTTTGTTCTGAGGGGAATCCACATTTCAAACCATTGTAGATTTAATTGAATTCACTTTCCTCAAACCCATATTCTTCAGACTTCTTTCCAGTCATTATTAGATACCCGAGTAAACCAACCATAAAGAACACTATAATTGAAAATCCAGTAAGCATTGGACCGCTTGCGTCTTCCAATGCTTCAATTGGGAATGATGATTCACCCGATTCTATCTGAATAGGATCTGTTTTCTCAAAAATACCACCAGGACTGGACACTTCAACCCAAGCTGTACCTGATTTTTCTGGAATCCACTTTACCTCAAACGAATAAGTACTCATTGCCGGCACTTCAATTTGTACGACCTCTAATTGACGCCTACTATCGCCGTCCTCAATTACCTCTACCCTGATGCTGGTTGAACCTTCAACCAGACCAGTATTTTCAACTGTTATGTTGATGTATGCTGGCCTTCCAGTAGTCATGTAGGTTTTCGAGACTTTGATTAGTTCTGAGTCGATTTGCAAATCTGCATCACGACTTTCCAAACTTAAGACTGCTAGAGGTGATTCTCTGCTATTGAAGGATGCATCTATTTTCTGCCCAGCTAAATCTTGACCTTCAACCCACACCCACAAGTCCCAAGAATTTTCACGACTCAATTCTGGAATTAAGGATTCAACATCAAGTGTTGCAGACATTGGTATAGATGGGCCAGAACCGGTACCTGCGATTAATTCCATACTCACATTCCCGCCACCATAGAACATACCTGGAATGGAAATACCTGATGGAAGTAGCAACCAATGCATATATATTGAGTCTAAATCTAGTCCTTCTGTTTCATTTATCATTATCTCAAATTCTAGATTTTGCCAATCCCGTTCCTTAATTTCAGAATTTTGATCTGGGGAAACCATTTGCACAACGCGAGGAATGTTTGAATCTACAACCAACCATGATACCACTTGCACAGAGTTTGTTCTATCTATTGCACCGACTGGAAGGTTCTTTAGGTCTAAAGTAATTGGATAAATACCGGTACTATTAGGTGCGACCAATTGCATATTTGCTACACCGTTTTCAGCAATTCCAAATTGCTCAAACTCATCAATATTTACAGACACGTCGATTGTAGGTTGCACCAGTTTTGCACTTTTTGTCCAAATAATATCTACGGAGAAACCAGTAACTTGTCCGGGCGCTACAAACTCAGTAGAATTAACGAATGAGGCGCTATTTATGTCGACCTCCATTTCGCTAGAATATCTCCACTTAGATACCAGTTCAACTCGAGACGATTGACCGGAGTCGTCTTGTGCCGTTATTTGCACACTCCTCTCAACAGAAGTATCGGGATTGAAATTCCAAGCAAATGAGATTACAATTTCTAGTATGAAAAACTCATCAAAATGGTGTGTATCTCCTAGAATTAGACATCTCTCGACAACCACAGAGGGGTTGGAAGAAACACACCCTGTTTGGGAGTTCCATTCCACGACAAGATTTTCGCTACTACCACTAGAGAGATCAACAGTGACTGTATCCATATCTCCATAACCATTAGAGTCGACTATGGGTATTTGCATACTAAAATTCTGACCGGGGTGAAACCATTCTGTCGAATTAACCCAACCAAGACCATCGCTCAATATTACAGGGGCCCCATCTGGACCAAAGCTTACGATGAATAGAGGAGATTCCTCATTCCCTGAATCAGGTAGCGGGTGTCCAGCTGGGTCGAAGACTTCCAGCCAGCCTGACATCGTGTCACCAATGTTTGCTTTACTGACGTCTACAATTGTTGAGTATGTGCCTTGGAAACCATTCAAATTTTGAGGTTGATTTAGCATAATGGCTTCTTTGCCTGCCCATGATTTGTCAACATGAAGAATGGAATGCCTTGGAAGCAGAGGTCTATCCCCAATTAAGAACTCTAACTGCATAGGTAATTCGTTACTTCTATGGTCAAGTGGAGCGATGTTACTCGAAATCAATATTGGTGAGGTCTGGTCCATCAAAAACGTTGCATTTTTCGGAACACTCCAATTGACATTTTGCCCATACAATCCTGATACACCAATGGCTAGGTCAACTTTTGTTGCAAGTTGGTTGGGTGTGAATGTAAGTGTCGCTACACCGTTAGCCAACTCTTGCGTCGTATCAACAATTAGACCATCAACATAAAGGGCAATATTAAACGCTGAAGAACGAGGTGATTGCTTAAGTCCATCGAATGCTAGCTCAACCTCGACTATACCTGGATTTGAGGGATCAAAATACAAAGCATCCTAAGTAGATGTTGCCCCGTTCATGAATGAAAGACGCCAGTCAATTACAGTTACATCTTGTTCGACTGCCATGGAATAACCTAACCCAAACCGAATTTGGTTTGCTTCAGATGCGGGCCCGTTCATATTGATTGAACTCTTTGCCACCAATGCTTCTTCATCTGGCCAAATCGATGATATCTGCAACCGATGATTGAACTCTACAGTACTACCGTTAAAAGAATGAGAAAAATCATCCAGTATTATACCTTGATCAGAAATACAGCTGTTCGTCACGACAGAACAATCGATTGATCTTGACCATTTACTTCCACCCAGAGTGAACACCGATGACCAACTTTCGTCACTAAAATGCTGTGATGAGTCAGAAACCCCTAGCACAGATAAATCAAAAGCACTACTGAATTCGTACCAATCTTCACCGGCCACTAAAGTATCTGTTTGGTTTTTCATCGTTATACCAACTGGCTTAGGTGAACCTAAAGTTTGCATACCATAATCCCAAATTTCAACCCCACCAGGGTTACTCATTTTTATTGGAATTGGAACTTCCTTCATTCCATTTTTGGGAATTATTTGAGATAATTGGGAATTTATTGCATCTATGATAGGTTTGGAATCGTCCCCTTCGATGTGGACATCATACCGATATGGAATCGATAAGCCGGATATCTGTAAATAGCCACCTGATGTAGACGAAATTGAAATTTCAATTTCGTGAGCATACAAATCTCCAATTATTTTGTATTCACCTATTCTAGAACTTATTTCTGACTGTAAATCCTGCATCTGCGAATCTGTGAGAATTATTGTTTTTGAATTCATTATGAATCCTAGTTGTTGAGTTAATATTTCATTACCTGCTATGCTAAAAGTTACTTCCACTCCATCGACTGGTGCTCCAATGGCCGACAAAGAAAACATCATGTTACCTTTAGAAACATAAGAAGAATCTGGAGAACCTGACTTGGCAGGATAATACAAGTTAACTAGGTCATATCCCCCTGCTTCGATTGCTAGTTCAATCGCTTTATTTCCACTCGCAAACCTATCTTGCAAGCCCCAATTCGAGGTTGACTGCCCAGAAAACGACCATTCGTTAACACCGTCTAAACCAATATCTATTCGAGGGTTGAGTGGAGGAGAGTTTCTGTGCAAATCTAGTTCTAAATAGTCGATGGAGTAGGTTCCAGTACCGTTCCATCGTAAATTCAGGTAATTACTTGCCTGTGGGAGATTTATCTTACGATTTTCTTCAAGTTTTATCCACTGAGTTGAACAATCTACTTCACGATGATAACATGCCTCAAAACTACCCGTACCAGAGCCTGACCAATCAAGTTCAATAGCGCTGTAGGACTGTGCCATTCTCCATTCAGGGGAATATAGCATCCCAGTTCCGGTAACAACTCCGTTATTTTGGGTTGTATATCCCGACCAACCAGAATTTATCGTACCATTGAATGATTCGATTATTCCTCCACCAAGTTTTATTGCGTGAATTATGGGTGTTTCACTAGTGGTCTCCATTTGGATTTTTAATTCTACAAGAGGGTGTTTTTTTGTATCAATTATAGATAAATCTGCAGTCAAGTCCTGAACTTCCGAGAAACCAGGTATAACAGTGCCATCATTCGAATCTATCAAGCTCCATTTCATCATTCCAGTAGGTGGTATAGTCGCATCAATAGACAACAATCCATGCTCCATATTCATTTGACCAAGCCCCTCGGGACCGAAAGGCAAACTAGTCCAGTTAGCAATACCTGTACCTGTGTTACCCCTAGGCTCAATCACTACATCGTCAATATTCCAACCAGTATATTGCACACTACCATCGGTTCTTCCAAGACCAAATCGAACTTGAAAGGCTGGATTACCTGTCACGTAGTTGCTAATATCGTAAGTGGACTGAGTGTATGAGCCATCGTTCACAGTACCTGTAGGATTTGAGTAAACATTTATCCAACCTCCATTCGAAGATTTTACAGAAACATAAGCATGATCGTAATATGAAGATTCTACTCCCAATCTTTTCCAGAATTTTAGGTCCCATGTGCCTGAACAAGAGCTGCAATCCACTGTCGGAGAAGTAGCCCAATAAGTTAGACCCATATTTGAGGGGTAGTTACTGTTGTATGTGTAAATAGCAGACGTGCCTGAATGCACACCATTAACAGGCCCTAAACTTGAATCATATCCATGGGCCCAACCTCCACCACTTTCTAAGACCCAGCCCTGAGCTGAACCTTCAAAGTCCCACTCATGGGACATTGGTAAAATCCTCAACCCAGACAAATTGTAATCCACTCCATCCATCGATGACGATAACATCCAATCTGACTTTTCCCTGATAGTAACTACATCATCAATCGGCCATGGTTTTTCAAACATTTTGAAATCTAATTCAGTCAATATCTCACCATCCGGAACCAATATTGAAAACTCGTCTGATACCCCATCAGGGCCTAAAGAAATCTGGACTTCGACCTCACGATTTGGGGTTGCCTCAGCCATTGGAGAAACCGCCATACCAAATAGAACCGAGACAATGATTAGTGCCATAAATCGCCTCGGCATATTATTGCCATTACTTCAAAGCACTTCAGACATTCGCTTCACATTGCTTATTGACTCGGTGGCAATGCACACACCATGGCAGATGTTGAGGCACTGAAGAAAGAGGCCGGGATTGAAGCCTGTAAATTTGTCAGATCAGGAATGAAAGTAGGGCTGGGTACGGGCTCAACAGTAAAGCATACCGTCATCGAGTTAGGTAGGCTAATTTCTGAGGAGGGCATGGAAATTGTTGGTGTGCCTACAAGTCTGTCGACAGAAAAATTGGCTATTAGTGTGGGTATACCACTAGTAGAATTATCTGATATCGATGGTTTGGATATAGTAATCGATGGAGCGGATGAGTACAATCCCGATTTCCAATTGATAAAAGGGGGTGGAGCTGCATTGCTGCGAGAAAAAATAGTTGCTCAAGAATCTTCCAAGATGATTATTGTTGCCGATGAAAGAAAACGTGTGAACACTCTCGGAGCATTCCCATTACCAATTGAAGTTACACCTTTCTCACACGCCGCCACAGTAAGGGCCTTGAGCCGATTATTAGATTGCAGAGTTAACATCCGTATGGCTGGAGACGGTCCGGTTTTTACAGACAATGGGAACATGATAGCGGATGCGCACACAGGTCCAAATATATCCAACCCCGAAGAATGTGAATCAAAGATTCTCCAAATTGCAGGGGTAGTTCAAGTTGGATTATTCAACAATATGTGTGACGCAGTAGTCTTAGCAGGGCAAAATGGTGTTGAAACCATTCTCAATCCAAATGGAAGATTGATTGATTAGTTTNGCGGGCCTGACGGGGTTCGAACCCGCGACCGATGGATTAAGAGTCCATCGCTCTACCTGACTAAGCTACAGGCCCGAGTCCTCGTCAGGCATTTCGTATTTAATTTAATCCGAGTTTTTTATTCATCATTTTCATCGTCATGCAGTGAGATTGTGGTACCACCATCACCACGAAGAGCCTTCAAAGCCTCACCTGGTTGACATAGAACTGATTTTACGTCACTTCTGTGNTCAGCGAATTCAATGAGAGATGATACTTTTGGACCCATTGATCCGGCAGGGAATTCCCCATTTTCTAGGTATTTTTTAGCATCCCTGACCGTTAGTAGTGAATGAGATAATTCCCTCTCTGTCCCAAATCCTGATTTTATAGAATCGATAGCAGTTGANATTATTAGAGCATCTACCCCTAATTCTATTGCCAACAATGAACTCAGCCTATCTTTGTCGATTACGGCAGGAATTCCAACTAATGTNTGTCCATTCCTTACAACAGGAATTCCGCCTCCGCCACAACAAATCACAATAGCATTCCTTTCAATCAATGAGCGAATTACATCGATGTCTAAAATTGAAACTGGTAGAGGTGAGGCGACTACGCGACGTGGCCCATTTACAGTTTCGGCAATGTCCCAATCCTCGCTCATAACCTGCCTATCTGAGAGAACAGGGCCTACTGGCTTTGTTGGGAATTCAAATGCACTGTCAGTTTTGTCAACTTCAACTCGTGTTAGAACTACCGCTGTAGCCTCTGGCCTGGCCCTCTTACGCAGAATAGAATCCAAATTTATGGATANTGAATGCCCAATCATTCCTTGTGTTGCTGCAACCCAATCATCCATTGGTTGAGAATTATCAAGAGACATTAAATGTCCAACCTGCGGACCATTGCCGTGTGTAAGTATCACTTTCCAACCTGCTTCTAAGAGGTCTATNACATCACTCATAACTTTAGCAAGTACTAGAGAGCTTTCTTCTAAATTTTGACCACTGGGGGAAGAAAGGGCATTACCACCNATCGCATATACAACGCTCCTTTCCATAANCTTCTGATATGTCCTATCATGTTTGATGGTTTCCCATTCATGGTCGAACTTTTCTTATTTTGAAATCAATTTGAGTAAAACGATGAAGATGAAAAAATCAAAGACTTGACCAAATATCCNATAGCATGGTCGGAGAGGTCTCACCAGATGGTAAATATGTTTGGAATGGTGTTGAATGGATTGCTAATGATAATACCACACAACCAACAGAAAGTTTTCAAGAGCAAAACTCAAATCTGTTTCAAACTGAATTTCAAGACTCAGAACAAGAAATTGGATGGCAACCCGTGGCCGAAAAAGCCGAGGAAGGAGGCAANGGTAAACTAATCGCAATGAGTGTTGTAGGTCTGCTTATTTTGACGGCACTAGGTTGGGTTGTCTATGCGTTTGTAATCGACCCGATGCTCTACCCTGATCCATATTCAAAAGACAAGTTCTTTTCTGTTGTAAATGACCAGCCAACTCAAGATGATGTTGCTAGTGGAGAATCAGGACCGTGGATCTGCAGCATAGAGGTGACAATGGAAGAAGAAGACATGAAAATCCGTAGTGAATTTGATATTTATGCTTCTGAATCTTCTGCCAGACAATACTCAAAATTATCGTTTGGTATATTNGGTTCTGCAATGTCGGATGTATGGATAGACGATAGTCAAATCGCTTGGCAGACTGGCGATTCAGATGATCAAAATTCTAGNAAAATTGCCATATCTGGTTTAGATAGAACTCCTGCTGAAGAGATATTTNCTAGCTCCGATGATGGTCCATTGGAAATGTGTTTCNTCCATCACAGTATTGTTGCNANTATGGAAGAAAACCCTTCGCAGAAATTCTCGTCCGACAAGGAGAGATTCCCCGACGANGAAGGGGTTCGAGCGGTNAAAGTTGAGACTAAGATGGAGCTAGAAGGAGAGGATGGAATAATGAACATGGCCGTGTATTTCGACGCTGATGATAATATGCTTGGAACCAAAGTTTGGAATTCCTCGTTCGAAAGTATCGTGACCTTCGATTCTAAATCATTCTCGAAACCTGGATGGGTTGGTGCTGCAGATTCAGACACACCGTTGTTGTTAGATGCTGAGGACTCTTACATTTATTCAGCATCACACTACACCGAAGTACAAACGCAATTTAATGCNACCTACTCACTAGATGATGATAATTTGAAGATTGTAATTTATGAAGATGATTATGACTATGAAAACGGTACAGATAGTTTCACTATCTTGCATGAAGTAAGTATGGCAAATGCTGATGATGGGGGAGCAATAATNCAAGTTAANAATTGGAATGANGAATTGGTCAATTGCACTATCTACTATGCTGACGAAGACTCAGACAATCAAATATCTTCAGGAGACTTNCTTGGCGTAGATTGTGAACAAGATGTCTTGTCTGGCTACAATATTGGCATATCAAACCAACATGGATTGTCACAACAAGTCGATATGGAAGTCCCTTGGATTTCGCCAGTGTTCACAATAATCGCATTACTTGGTGCTGCTATGCTAATTTCACGACGTGATTAATCTCCTGATAATAAGCGAGGCTTTGAAGGATGATGCCTTCTGGGGTAGNNTATGGCGAAAGAGTTCTGGATTGGAGATGTCCAGGCAGGCGCACATGACGGTGCAGAGGTTGAATTGAAAGGATGGATTAAGAGAACCCGTGGTTCAAATAATGTTAGATTCGTTGTNNTAAGAGACTCAACAGGCACAATTCAATGCATTGCAAAAAGAGAAGATATTGGCGANGAGGCTTTTGAAGAAGTGAAGNGNGCCCTNATTGAAGCATCNCTNATNTTNAGGGGTACTGTNAATGTTGATGATAGAGCTCCGGGTGGACACGAGTTAATCGTCAAAAATGTCGAGTTAGTTGGCGCNGTTCGCTCCGAATCTCCATTCCNAATAACAGAATCAACAATGAATCCAGCAGATGGAACTCCACTAAGTGAAAACCAATTCCTTCTGGACAATAGACATCTATACCTCAGAACGAGTAGAATGACGCAAATGCTGAAAATTCGTTCATCGGTATTCGGTGCAATACATCAGTACTTTAGAAATCTTAAATTTACAGAGTACCAAGCTCCTAATTTCGTATCTGGTGCCGTTGAAGGAGGAAGCACTTTATTCGAAGTNCCCTATTTCCCNACAGAGGCAAATCCTGAAAGAAAAGCATACCTGACACAATCTTGGCAACTTTACGCTGAAGCTGCAATGCCGGCTCTNGAAAGACTTTACACAATCGCTCCCTCATTTAGAGCGGAAAAGAGTCGAACTACGAGACATCTGTCAGAATTTTGGCATGCTGAAATGGAGGTTGCATGGGCTTCTAATGAAGAAATAATGTCACATGGNGAANGTCTTGTTCGCCACATATCCAAGATAGTTCTAGAAGAATGTGAAAATGAACTAACAAGTATAGATAGGGACCTAGATTTACTTGCGCGATATGCAGACAATACATATCCGAGAATGCGATACGATGAAGCTGTAGAAACTCTCCAAGGNATGGGAGTGGANATTGAGTGGGGCCAAGACTTGGACTACTCCAAAGAGAAAGTACTGACNGAAGACTTCGAAGTTCCTCACTTCCTTACCCACTACCCCAAGGTTGCNAAGCCATTCTANCACAGAGTTGATCCTGATGATGGNAANTANGTNCTATGTCACGATTTACTNGCCCCAGAGGGTTATGGTGAAATTATTGGTGGGGGCGAAAGAACTTGGAATGAAGAAGAGATTCTTGCAAGAATTGATGAGGAAGGCGTCCCAAGAGAACCATACCAATTCTACATTGATACTCGAACATATGGAGGAGTCCCNCACGGTGGATTCGGACTGGGTGTAGACAGAGTGTGCTCATGGTTATCTGGGGCAGACCACATCAGAGAAGTAATTCCATTCCCAAGGGACTCTAGAAGAGTTACTCCCTAGATACGACTCTGTTCTAATTGGTAGAGATTACTGATGCAATATTAGATAGCATCCAAGAGGACGCTGCTGCTAGTTGTAACCAGTCACCGGTTGAAAGATCTAAAGTGTCTCCGTTCGCATAACCGTAAACAAATACGCTAATTATCCAGCAAAGACTAGCAAGAGTCTGTCCTATCCATTCAAATTTCATCATTTTTTCTGTGTCTAGCATGTCAAGCACTCCTGGCCACAACAAGACAAATCATCGAGATACATTCCCCAAGAACGGTATGCACTTACGAATTCCTCAGTTTCCAGTCCAAGCGATTCTGCGATGGTCTTAGCTACAATTCCAAATCTCTGCCTATACTTGAAAATGAAACAGAATATGTGGCCGTCGTGACGTAATGCGGGCCCACAAAGGAAGAGACCGGGAGTTTTAGTGGATTCGTCGTTGTCATTTACCTCCGGGAAGCCGTCGTCCCTCTCNTTAAATAAGTGTGGGACTTTTTTGTGACTCCCCTCAAAGCCTGNGGCAAGTAAAGGTTGANTTGTGGTAGAAAACACTTGATTATCCTCGGTGGTAACGTTNTATGTATCTCCTGACTTTGATACAGATTTTATTCTAGTCTCTGCGAATAATTCAACATTTTTTCCAAATGAACTATGGCGCATCCTTTCGAATGAATATGTGGACAGAGCTATACTTGGATCTGANCTTTCATCACCCCATGGACATTCTGTATCGAAGACTTTCACTTTCTTTTTGTTTCTTGCAAGGTGATAGGCGGCATCTATTCCACTTTCATATCCACCTATGATTAGGAAATCATCTCCTTCTAATGCTGAATACTTGTCAACAAGCGATGTATGGAGGCACAAGTCGCCTCCATCAAAAGCAGCGACAGAGGGATAATTGTATTCCCCTGCTGCCCATATTACATTCTTGGCTGTCAAGGTACCAGATTCGGTCTCCACTGTGAATATATCGCCATCTTTTTCGATTTTCGTTACGTTGGTATTNTCTGCTACGGGAAGNTCAAAGAAATTGGAAAGGCTTTGAAGATGCTCTGCAAAATCACTACCTGTTGGGTGTTCTATTCTCATAGAGTACGCAGGAGATACACCAACAGCAATNGAGTTAAGGTCTAGCATCCCAATTGAATTACTCGGGAATGATGGTGTGATAAATCTAGTTTCANCTGGCCAATTAGCAAATGATGAGCCAACTGTTTCTCGGTCAATAACTAAGAANTTCTCGACCCCCACATGACACAATGATATCGCAACACCAATACCGGCCGCTCCGGCACCAATGATTATCACGTCATACTCTTTTTCTGTATCCAAAATCTCCGAAATTTTTGCGGCCNTGCCGTCAAGTCCATTCTCGTCCATGCTACTTCGAAATTTAATAGTAATTTAAAAAAACCTATTAATTGACATATTAGAAATTAATATGATTACACATTGTTGATATTTTTNTATCCCAATCTCAAGGAATAATATATTGCTTAATGACCTCTAAAACATCCAACAAATTTCGACTTCTTACCGTCACATTGGCAACCTCTACTGGCTTTTCNTCCCAAGGATTGAAACANATAGACAAACCACTTTGCTCAAACATACCAATATCCCCCGCACTATCCCCAATCGAGATTGTTCTATTTTTCGGGATACTTAGCCGCCTTTGCAGCATTNTAACGATGGAACCCTTACCGTTCATTTGTACCTGATAGCGTCCGTAATCATCGATTGAACCATCATTTTTTTCTAACCACCCGTTTGTGAAAACATGAAATTTGGTATCCATCCCNCGGTGCCTATTGATCCCACCCCACCTTCTTGTCCAAGCTTGTTTGCTTGGAAACATACACGCAATATCTGTAGCGGTTTGTTGCATTCCTCCACTAATTATTGCGACTTCATGTCCCTCGTCAATCAGCCATCTGAGACAGGTATCAATACCATCCATCAAAGGCGTCCCCTCACATAGACTCCTTAATTTTGAATCGGTTATTTCAGGGTAGGCATTTTTTATCAATGCTAAATCCATTTTTAACCAATCCCACTCGTCAAGTTTTCCTTGATTATAGAGATTGAAAGCGTCCTCGTTGGAAATATCAAGACGGTCATACACAAACTGCCATGTTGACATGTGGTCAACTAGAACTCGGTCCATNTCAAAACAGATCAAATGCTTCATNATNNTGCCTCACTGGTCTTNTGGCCACTTNTTGTATTGTGCCTGNATTTGCTTAACCTGTTTACCCATTATGTANAGAATCAAACCTACCATCATGGCAAATAGACCCATAAGCGTAACCGCAATCACTGCCAGTCCGACACCNACACTAGTTTCGTTCCATTCAGTAAAATTATCAAGCACNTCACCTGACAAGCGATANCCCACAAAGAANAGAANNACTCCGGGAATCCCNAANAAAAGNAAAGGNTGNCGCGATTCTAACATCCAATAGAATAACTGTGCAAACCGTGAGGCTGTAGCCAGCGACTCTCTCTGCTGGACTTTTATTGCAGGTTTGGAATGAAGTACTCTTACTCTTAGCCCTTGGTCCAATTCAAGCGGTGTTTCATCAATAGAAGATTTTGAAAGTGCCTCCAGTCCAGAATTTGAAGCTGCCAGGTGCGAGATTTCAGCGTTAGCGTATACGATTTCCTGAGGGTTTGAATTATCATTCTCTTCACAAGTAAATGACATATGAACATCCCAATTTTCCCTTGCTCTATTGACCAGAAGAGGCATGTCTCGGAGTTTGAAATTATTTGTGATGTGAATTAATAATGTACATTCTGCTATATCATTATCCTTGAGGACGTTACTTAATGTTGGAACAAGAATATCCCCCTCGTGCTTCGTTACTTTGCAACCCACCTTTTTGGCCATTTTTATTGTATCATCGCTGCTACCCAAATCTAGCAAATTTACATCATCTGCTAATTCTCTAGCCCTGACGACTAAAGATACTAATCTCAATTCAAAGTCCTTACCCATGAGTACAATTCTCAAGGATTCCATATCACTGCGTGAACCTTCTGACAAATGAAGTTCATGGATGATTTCTTACTGTGCGGATTGTTTTGAATAAAAATACAAAAATGCGTTAGTTTAGGTAACTAAGGGCTTCTTCTAAAACATCGTGGTTAGACCAATACTCCCTGTTTTTCCAGATTGTTTTACCAGATCCGTCTAAGATGGTAAAAGAGGGTGTTGAGGGTGATTCAAACGCCTNTGTGTAATCATAGTCAGTTTCTTGGTTTCTATCNACATCGATAGCTGGTTGCCTGTTATNTGGNACTAAGACCGGCCACAAAGAATCTGTTGAACTATTATTGCTAGCATAAGTCTCAATGACTTCTTCTCGAGATTCAAAAGACGGGTATCTGTGTATGGTAACAATTCTTGTGTCATTTGAAATGTTTCCAGAGCGCATTTCGTTTGCAATCATTTCTGTCCAGTCATGGCAGCCACTACATCCTGTTGAAACCCATAAAATTAGCGTGCTCTCTCCATTTGCGTCAGCCAGCAAATCCATTGATGTACCCCTATCTATATCTCTACCGGCGGTGTTAGCGATTATGTTTAGACGCTCGGGGACAACTATGNCATCCTCTTCATTTGACTCATCGACAGTTACCTCCTCTNTGGTNGCGGGCGCTGTGCACCCCGGTATAACCAANAGAAGCGATACNAANANCATGTNCNTGANNCTGTGCATGNGTNGNTACTATGGATTCCTAGTTTTGAAGATTTGTTTGTAAAAGCATGATGTTATCACCACAACCTATCTCGCAAGGGNGTGTACAAGGGAATTAGTNTTGGGGTTGTAATCCCTGCNAGAGATGAGGAGGAGCACTTGCCAAATGTCCTCGCTACAATTCCACCGTTCGTTGATAAAGTGGTCGTAATCGATGATGGTTCAACAGACAGGACCGGAANACTGANTGGAGATGCAGATTTAGTGAGTCTAAGTGGTGAGGGCGTTGGTTCAGCAATTGATAATGGACATAAACATCTATTGAGTTGCTTTGATAANGACTTNATTTCAGTTGTAATTGCTGGTGACGGGCAAATGCACCCTGATGACATGACTGCTGTTCTAGACCCAATAGCCGAAAACAAGGCGGATTATGTCAAGGGTGAAAGACTCGACAGAGCAGGTAAAATGCCGGTTCACAGACAAATCGGAACATTCCTTCTTTCAATTTTGACTACTTTGGCGTGTGGTCAGACTATCAGAGACTCACAGTGTGGTTACACCGCTACAAGTAGCCGGGTCTTGAAATCATGGGATTGGGAAAATTCATGGAAAAGGTTACGGATACCCTAATTGGTGGCTGATGCACCTATCAGAAAGAGGATACAGGATAGAACATGTCCCGGTGAGGGCAATATATCAAGGCCAGAAGAGCGGTATAAAGCTACAATCTTTTTTTCCCAAAGTATCAATCATGTTATTGCTTGGATTACACCAGCGTGTAATTCGTAACACTCTAAATAATCCAACACTTCCTTTAGTCATGACTTGGTTGACGTATATTCTAGGTTGGGTTTACAACCCATTCATGTTTTTAGTTACTCACTTAAGCGACAGGGTTCATGTTTCACAAATAAGGAGGGGATAATAATGCGCGCCCCAGGTAGATATGCAAGAGCAAGACACATACTAGTTGGATCCAAAGCAGAAGCACAAGCAATTCTAAACGAGATTGTAAACGCAAAAAAACCATTGAAGGTTTTCAAAAAGATGGCCAGAGATTACTCGAAGTGCCCTACATCTGAGAAGAAAGGCGATTTAGGAGAATTCCATGAAAGGGAGATGGATCCTACTTTCTCAAAACAAGTATGGTCACAAGAATTGGAACAGTGTGATTGTTTCATAAAAACTCAATTTGGATTCCATCTAATA
>PBGS01000014.1 GCA_002720115.1 Methanobacteriota archaeon | reverse complement strand
CAACTTGGCACAGTCCAAGTTGACTACAACTTACCTGAACGATTCGATTTGTCATACATCGGTAGTGACGGAAAGCAGCACCGTCCCATCATGATTCACAGAGCACCGTTTGGATCTATGGAACGATTCTGTGGAGTACTAATCGAACACTTTGCTGGCAGGTTCCCCACATGGCTAGCGCCTACACAGGTTCATGTCTTGACAATCTCAGAGAAGCAAGTCGATTATGGTAGAGAAATAACTGCAAAACTGAAATCAAAAGGAGTTCGAGCAGATTTAGACGATGGGGACCACACAATTGGAAAGAAGATTAGAATGCATAGGAAATTCCAACCTGCATACATGCTTATTCTTGGAGATGATGAAGTCAACAACGACACAGTTTCCATTCGCGCAAGAAACGGTGATCAAAAAGCAGGAGTTGCATTTGTCGATTTCGTTGAAGAATTATTGGAGGAGATTAAGAGCAAAAAAGCAACACCATCCCTCGTTCCAGCCAAAGAAGAATGAGGCTAAGACATGGGAATTGAACTCGTTAGCGACTTTGACAGCATGGCATTGGTTGCCATGGTCTTGTCGGCATTGACTTCATATCTTTTCCAAGAATACCTAATTCCAAGAGGTTTGTCCGGTCTTCAAGTTGCTTTTCCTACAGGTCCAAGGAGGTACGAAGTCCACACGGTTACCTCAAGCAAAGAAGAAGCCAAAGAATTACTCAAAACCCCCGGCATGCGTAATGGTTTGACTGTTTATGTCATGGCCTTAACAGGGGCAATTTTACTGGGGATGGAGTGGTTATTTTACCAAATGGAGTTTACCGAAGGTCTCCATCAAATATCCCTTGCTGTTGCATTGATTCTGATTATTGTTCCAGCAATGATTTCAACCGGTGTGTCAATGAGCACACAAATTGTCAATCGCACTGGGGGAAGACGTGCAACTTTACAGGGTGCTAGCACCTTTAGAAACGGCGTGGGTGTCTCGATAACTATTCTGTGGTTTACCTCATTGCTGATGCTATGGTACATCATGGGATTTGCAGATGTTGAGTTTGATAGAAGACTAGCACTAACTGGTTGTTTAGCGTTCGCACCTGGATTTATTGCATACGGACGAGTAATGGGATCATCGTGGACTGCTCTGACAGAATCAAGCAAACAGTTGTCAAAAGGAGAGCCTTCAGCATTTTATCCTTACAAACCAAAGGCTAGAAAGCAGTTCATATCCACATTGGTTTGGATAAATACAGCAGCCATGCCATATATTGCTTTCAACACATTTGTTTCATTGATTTTGTTAACTATTGACCCAACAATGTTTGAGCACTCGCAGAAGGTTATGGAACTTCCAGAATATCGGCCACAATCATCAATAATGGAGGAAGGCGGAGTTATCGGATTTTATGCAATTGAATTATTTGCTAATATATCAGAGTCCGGGATCAGAGTTCCTCTAGTAACGATAGTCTTGCTATTCCTACTGCTAAACGTGGCAGTAGTCGGTTTTCTCTTTGTGTATGAGGTCGCAAGAATTCTGTTCTTGGACATTGCAGATGTATCCGGTAAGGGGGGCATACGTCTTGCGGATTCCCGATTACTGAGAAGTGAAAGGTCACAACAAGCAAATGTACTCAATTTCTGTTTTACAGGATTTGCGGGTCAATCTATGCTTCTACTAGCACTCGCAATGTTGACTTTCTGGGATTCTCAATATTTGCCTCAGGGCTCTCAATGTGGAACTTGGCAGGACTCTATTTGTCAAGTCATAAGAAAAGATGCTCTAGAAGAAATGACGTGGATGCTCGCGTCAGGGGGGCAAGTCGTATTCCTTGCGATTTGGGTTTTGTCTAGAAGGACTGGACAACATCTGGACGATATCTCCTTTGATGCGATGGCGAACCAAAAGAGAATCGAGTTGGAATCTATTGAGAAGATGATATACAGGCAAGGCGAGGATTTCCGCAAAATGATCAAATCTGATAATTGGTCAAAGGCTATGGAAATGATGGAATTGCTCTACGAGGACCATGGTGAGGAATCCATAGAGGGGCTATCTCTAGTCCGCAGAACAGAAGCAAGCATGGAGATGCTCATGGGCTTTGGGAGATGGGACCAAGCAGAGCAAGTGGCACTTTCGTTCCTTGCCCTTAGGGCAGGAAGAACTGCAGAAATAGCTAGAGTTATACTGACAGCAGCCTCCCTCGCTCAAAGAGATATCCCGGAGGTTATCCCGCGGCTAGATTATCTCGCTGAGGAGGACGTAGAATCTGCAAGACTGAAATGGGTAACTTCGGTCCTGGATCCATCTGTTAAATTATCAAGTTCAGCAAGGGCACTGCTACGGCTAGACTCGCTTACAAAGCGCAATATAGACCTCTTGAAGCGATATAAAGATGGTATACCCGCAAGCGACATCCCTTGGAAATATAACCCTCCCACTAAACTTCATATTCTTGGCGACATTGCACGATTTAGAATCTGGTCCCAGCCAGAAATCGCTCTCGATAAATTAGAGGCGTGGGTAAAAAGAAATGGGATAGACATGGATGAATGGCCACATGGGCAGACAGCCAGAGCTCTCCTTTACATGGATAGAGGAATGAAGGCTAGTGCGATAAATATAGTTGAGAAGGCAATGAAAAAACATCCTCGTCACCCACACTTGCGAAGATTGGCTATACATTTCGCAGTTGGTGGAGAAATGGAAATGCCGGCCACTGAGAAAACCGGACTAATTTGGGCAGACTCTATGGAAGGAGACTTGGAGAAGAATTGGGAGAATTCACACAATGTAGTATCATCACCGGACAATACCAGTAAACCAATGAAAATTCATTCGTGGAATGCAAATGCCTGGGTTGCTAGGCGAGAGACTACGTTCAAAAATTTAGGTAAGAAGGGATGGAAGAAGGCGGTGTGGTCGACCCAACCTTATGCTAATTATTTGATAATGACAGGAATAATTACCACTGTTGGCGGGGTTCCTATCGATTTAGGTCTGCCTGGTTGGATTGATTTCAAGGCTTGTGAGAAAGCGAAATTATTCGATTTATAATCACAATAAATTATCCACTAAACCTTCGATATCTTGCGTTTTTCCGCAATATCTGCATCGAAGTTCCAGAGGATCTCGGCTAGTAACTATCAACCTGTGAGGCAATGGCTCTCTTGGATTAATTGTTATGCAGTTCGTGAATGTACATCTAGCAACATTGTGAACTTCATCAGTCAGGTTAATTTCCAGTTTTTCTGCTACTGAATANGCGCGGATAATNGCTACAGANGCATCAGGAGCGACCAGAGCCAGACGGTCCAATTCATTTTGAGTCAATTCTCTATCTTCGACTTTTATGATGTCCTTTCCACCCATTTTCTTAGAGGGTACATTCATTACGAGGGATACAGGNTTAGACATGTCTCCCTCGATTCCCAGCATCTTAAGTACAGACAGGGCTTTACCTGCGGGGATATGGTCAATTACTGTTCCATTTCTAATTGCAGTCACTCTTCGCATGTTTGCTTCTTGACTCATAGAACCACCCCCTTTTCTGTAATGTCCTCCGGAACACTCACTCCTAATAGCCAGCACATGAGTGACATTCGGGCTACGACACCATTGAATGCTTGTTCGAAGTATCTNGCATGCCTTGTTCCATCCACAGANGGATGTATTTCGTCAACTCNTGGCANTGGGTGCATNATAATCATCTCAGGCTTTGCACCGTCTAAATCGCTTGCATGCAATTTGTAAGCTCCTGCAACCTTGGCGTATTCTTCCTCGTCAGGGAACCTTTCTTTTTGGATCCGAGTCATGTAAATTACGTCAGCCTCGTCGATATTTCCAAGTAAATCATTTGTTTCTTTTACCTCGGCACCGTGTGCTACAAGGTCAGCAACAATCTCTTCGGGCATCNGTAGGCTTTCTGGGGANGCAAACGTAACATTACACCCAAAACGAACTAGTGCATGTGAAAGGGAATGNACTGTTCTACCGTATCTTAAATCTCCAGCAAGTACAACATTCAATCCTTCCAATGTTCCATGGGCTTGCCTAATTGTGAACAGGTCTAACATTGTTTGAGTGGGNTGGTGCCCCGCACCGTCTCCACCGTTTAGAATTGGAACCATTGCGCTATCACAAGCGTACTGTGCGGCGCCCTGTCTAGGNTGGCGCATTGCAATAATATCCGTATAACCATCAACCATCTGGATAGTATCAAACAGAGTCTCACCTTTTACCACAGATGATGTTTTTACATCGCCTAGGTTAACAACATCTCCCCCTAACCTCTTCATTGCAGTTTCAAATGACATCCTAGTTCTCGTCGATGGTTCAAAAAATAGGTTACCAAGAATCCTACCTTGGAGAAGAGGCAAGTACATCTCTCCTCTAGCAACGGGTAATAGTTTCTCAGCGTCATCCAAAATCGAAATAATCTCCTCATTTGTTAGGTCATCCATCGTAATTAGCCCGGGCATACAGGTCCCCCTTCCCCAATATATGGGCCAAAGCCGACCATGAACATATTGGCGCGAATATCCGTTCTCTTGATGTGGTATGAATTCCCCCTAGGGAACATGCGAAGAGTTTTGCTTCTCGTCCTTTTGCTGCTGGTGCCAGCGGCATGGGCAGAAGAACCTGCAGCNTGGTTGGTCGAGGTGGAAGACCCGTTTGGTAACCCAATTGAGGGATGTGAAATTGTTCTAAAGGAGCCGTGGACAGGGTCGNTNATTGATAATCCCGGAAAAGGAATGTATCAACCGAGTGCTACCTGTGAAGGCTATGTCGTTATGTGGAGTCCTCCGATTCCATCAACACAAACAACAGTCGTTCTTCAAGCACATCCAATAATAGACGACTTGTTCTCTGTGCAGGGTGCGCACACCATGCAGGTGCAGGGTAGCACTTGGCAAGTCCCGGTTAGTGACGGAGAAGTGGATGCGCCGAGTGGCATACCAATTATTCTAATCGGCGATGGTGGGACAGCGATACGTAATAGCGAATCTACAATCTCTATACCTGCTAACTTAACCACGTATTCTTTCACTGGGAACTACTCAGAAAACATCTCAGTAAAAGCGATCCATTTGTCTTCAGGAATGGTGGTAGAATGGCATGAAGAGAATTTGACCGTAGGCGAGNANGGTGGAGGATGGATCGCTAGAGTTTACAACAAGGCAGTACCTGTTGGTATCTCAACTTGGCCACCTACGGATCAATGGGTTTCAGAACAAGTAAATTCAACAAAAATTTCTGGATTATCAAAAATTGAGTTCACATCTGGATTGGAGCCTAATCAGAACATAACAGGTCTGTGGTCGGCCNAGCACGTTTTCAACAATGGGTTAGGTTTACCATTTATCCCAGGGGTATCTGCAGGNATTGAAAGTCAAATTAACCGGTATCTAGNTGGGAGTGTGGCAAATTTAAATGCGCTCATTGAGACAATATACTACCACAATGGAAAACACGCNTTATGCTGTCTAATAGATGATAAAGAAGTCAAGTTTTTTGGTTTCAATATCAACTCGAATATAGAAATTAACTCAGGTTATTGGGGTTGGACTGAGCAAGCAACGATTTCTGCNGAACGTTCCAGTATCAATCTCATGAGATTCGAAGTGCCATTCCAGAACGATATAAGGCAGACTACGCCATTGACAATATCTACTAATGGCGAATGGCAATACCTTTCAAGTCCATTAGGCGATTGGATTGCGGGAACTCCAGATAATTTCACCCTCATCAGAGACGACACATCTATTTCAGGATATTACACTATAACACTGGGNAAGAATAGCCCTCCAGTAGTNTCTTTATCNGAGNCANACGCCTTGCCTTGGAATAATGTATCATATGATTTTCAACCCGAAATAATCGACGCACCATTATCGGTTCACACGTGTGATTGGAACATTTCGGGGATAAGTCAGAACTTGGGTATCAATCTATCAGCTTTTGATANGGATTCACTGCTTCCAATTTCGGTGGTTTGTGAGGACGAGGGTGGATTGACCGGTTCATATTCTACTAGTCTTGTTCTAGATGGCTCTCCCCCAAGTATAAACTCAAGTAACGATATTCACGAAATCTCACCAGGGTTCTTTGANTGGTATTTGGATGTAAGTGATGACCACGATGATAGTTTGGAGGTTTATTGGACNAGCAACAAATCAGAAGGCTGGTGGTATGAGGGTCAGTTCCTACAAACCTCTTTCAACCCAGACTATAATCTAAATTCAATTAATGATAATATTACGGAACGCCACAAGCAGAGGAATCCCATCGAATACTGGCTAGCAGCAAATGTTAGTGATGATGTCGGCCANGTCACTTATGGTAATTGGACGGTAAAACTCCTCGACAAATCAGGCCCTGTAATTATTGGCACGCTCGAGTCAAGAGGGGATGATGGAGAGTGGAANGAACAAACCTCGATCACTCGGCCAGGAGACGAATTGAGGCTAAATTTAACGGCTAGTTTTGACGACCANAATTCAATTGATAAAATTAGTTTTCAAATTGAAAAATCATGGTCCAGTAATTTGGTGACTGAAACCCCAATTTCGTCCTTTTCACACTGGAGCCAAGTGCAATATATCACNCTGCCTGAATTAGAAGTTGGTTCTCATCAACTATCTGTGGTAGGAACAGNCGAATCCGGGAATCATGGCGGAAGTACATTCTCAATTGCAGTCGCACCACCGATTGAAAGAAACTTAGAGATAATCGATATTTCTCTTGCGACNAACGACATAGAACCAGGCGAGAATCAATTTATGATAACAGTACAGAATAATGGAGCTAGTACGACGGAGTTTATTTTGTGTAGTGGGAATGATTGTGTTGANTCTATAGTAGGCCCTTCGACTTACATGCAAACGTCCACTACAATAGTAATGATGAAAGTCGACATGGATTGGTTCGAAACCTTTAGTGTAGAATTGTCTTATCTTGATGATTCAAACAAGACTGTAGTCAAACATTCTACAACCGANTTCAATACAGGTGCAGGCATTGGCGGTTTGGAATTATCAATAGCGGTAGTTCTCGGAGTCATTGGAATTATGTTAATTAGGTCACGCAACCAACCGAGATTCTGATATGATTGATGGTNCTAGGTTGGATTATGGATGGCTTTGTTGATTTGGATGAAGCGATTCAGTCAGAGATGAAAAGTCGGTTAGATAGAATTGAAAAACTTGCAGGGATTTCTGCTATCACACTACTTGGGACAGCAGTTTGGCTAGCATGGCCAACGATGAAATCTGGTGTTGGTGGAGAATCCTTTACAATCGATATTGTATACGCAATGATAATCATCGCTTGGGGTATATTTGTTCAAGATCTTGGAGTGATGGATAAAAAATCTCGATCNAGGATTGGCGTAATTTCCGCAATAGCATGGCTTCCACTAGCCGTGGTTTCTTTGTCGTATTTGGAGGGGGACAATTCTGAATTGATNGGTATGACTATCATGATAATAGTCTCTTGCGCACTTTTTGCAACNAGTAGAGACATCCTACGCGGCGATATTGCAGTATTGAAATTCAGGTCNGTAATGGGCCTGCTCGGTTTTATTCTGTCGGTTTCTTTAATGACAACAAGCAATTTTCAAGACTATTCCTCGTTCGCACAGGCAGGATTNTGTGCCTTTGGTCTATTCTTAGTGTTCTCGGATTGGTTTGGAAAGGACGACCAAAGAGGATTAAGAAGGAAGTTTAATTCTAGATTGAATCTCATGGAGGAGAGGATACTCGTTCTCAGAAGTGAAGGCTCAGCTGTTGACCAAGCAGCGAGTCTGATAATGACTGCTAGGGAAGAAGGGCACAGAGAACCAGAGTGGGGGATGAGACTGCTCGATGAGGCAGACGAGGATATTGAGAGGTCCCTTTCCTTGGCAGACGATGTTGACGAAATCAGAAATGATTCTCTTCGGGCGGTTGAAACTGCGGAACANATTGCACCAATTGCCAAGCGTCCCAGGAAAGCTTGGGATATGGGCCAAAGAGAAGTCGAATTAGGAAGTCTGAGAGAAGGAGAGGCACTTTTCAGACAGGCTAAACGAAGAGCGAGTGAAATTATCCAATGGTGGGAAAAAGCAGAACAAGCCATTAGAGAGGGTGCTGCATTGTTGTCATCGACGAAGCACGTTAATGAAAATCTTGAAGATATTTTGGCAGATGCAAAGAAGAAATTGATGGCTGAAAAGCCAAAGAAAGCTTACGAATTTGCTATGGTCATACCAGATCAATTAATTGCAAGCGGAGAGGCTATGGATGCGGCTGAAATAGCGATTAGAGAGGCTGCAAGGCAATTAAAATCAGCAGATGGTATCAACAAACAAATCCTTGAACAAAGATTGGATAATGCTGAGACGGAATTAGAACAAGGCAATGCTGCTCAAGCAAAAGGNNTAGCAGACGGTATTGTCAGAGAAATAAATTCAGAAAGAGAAGCAATGGATGACGTACGAAGAGCATTAAGGCAAAAAGTACACCTAATCTCNACTTGGTCAGAAAGAGAAGATGCNGATGATTGGAATGATAGGTTGCTGGAGATAGAATCCTTCGCTGACCAAAAGGAATGGTCACATGCTGCAACCTTGCTAGAGAGACTAACAATTGAACTCGACGCTGAGGGCAAAGCGAGCGATGAAGCAGGTGAATTATTACAATACGTTTTGGATGAATGGAAAATTCTNCGNAATCAATGCGATGCAAGTGGTATTAAGCCCACAGATGTAGAAAGAAAATCGGTAGAAGAAGCAATTGCTTTGGCGGAGGAAGCGCACAAAGCCGGNAATATCGAAGAATCTCTTGAATCCCTTGGTTTGGCAGATAATTTTATGGAAAAATTGAGGAGAAGAGTCTGATTAATCCATCTGATTTTTCATTTCACAAGCCTTACAGATTGTGCCGCTGCAAATTTGCCCGCACTCTGGACAATTTATTGGAGTAGCAGTGTTAAANTTCTTACCCGCCATAGAATGTAGTTTTTTTAGGTCATCAGCCATTCTTAGTAGTCCATGTCTAGTNCCTGGCACATCTGATTCCATCATGGCTATTGTTTCTCGNTGCCTGAAACGTAGCGCGCCATCGCCGTGCGGGCACTCTTCATGATGGATTGGTAAATTCTTGTGCAGCGCATATAGGTGTATTTCTTGTTCTGGAATCCAGCGTAAAGGAACAATCCTTGGTGCCATTCCTTCCAATGGTGTATTGGTATGTGGGGCCAGTCTGAGCGTTCTCTCTAAATCCCCATTTTGCATATTCATCATAATCGTTTGAGCCATATCGTCTAGATTATGACCTAGCGCTATAACGTCTGCGCCAACTCTCTCTGCGAGGTGATTAATACCTTGTCTCCTGAAAACTCCACAGTAAGAACAAGGTGCACGCTTTTCATTTAATTGCTCTATTTTATCTACGACTTGATCCATCTCTTTGAAACCAAGTTCTGGATAAGATACGGTTTCGAATCTAACACCTAAATCTTCACAAAGTTTTCTCGCACATTCTAGTGATGGTGGTCTGTAGCCTTCAATTCCCTCGTCAACACATCCACCAATTATTGTTACATCCCTTCTTCTACTGAGATTTTCATGTATTCTTTCTAATAGTACTGCAGAATCTTTTCCTCCAGAAATTGCAACTAGAATTGTGGTATGCTTACCCTTCGGCAGTATCAATTGTTCTCTTAGTGCTTTAGATACCTTCTTTCGAACGCTATCAGCCAAATGTGCGCCGCACATCATTCTCCCAGAATATACCTGATGATGAATCGCAGGATTGCGACATTTGTCACAACTGGGAACATCAAACAGCTCGGCCATATAACGTCCACGAGGTTCTCGACTTGATGCCAACGGTCAAATAATCCAATTAGAAAATCAAATTTTCAATTAGAATATAAGAAAAAGAACTAGGATGAATATAGATTTAGTTGGCAAAATCAAACAACCCTCTAAACCGCCCTACGGGCGCTTTCAAAAGCCAAACTTCTTGAAGCCCTTTTCAACCTGCACCATATTGAGCGCACATGATGCAACGCATTTTGACCGGTTTTTCTGACCTTCCCGGTGCAGATCAAGCCTACATTATTTCTCGTAAAGATGGCTTGGTTGCAGCAGTTGGAAAGAGAGGTCGTGCACCTATGGTTGAGTATGCCACCAAGATAGTTAAGGCACTTGATAAACTTGGCAAATCCGATAGTGTTGGAAAAGGTCTGGAGTTTTGGTCTGAAGGAGACGGCTTGTTTCTTCTAACTCGAATGAATGAAGATGCATGCTTGGTTATATCTGGAAAGAAAGGTGGCAGAATTGCTAGGTGGCGACATGCCGTCGAATGCGATATTGATGTGCTAAACTCAATGATGAGGTGACGGACATGTTCGATTTACCNTATGGAATGCCTGTTGATGATGAAATCGATGTGAGTGATGGTTCAATATTGCCATTTGATAATGGTTCTGTTACGACGTATTTAGGAAGACGTTCAACAGCAAGCGGTCACAGAATTATCCGAGCCGGGCGTGTAGTAGGATGGATTGCTGAACCTGCAAAAGGGAAAGTGTTGTTGTGTGGAAAGGCTGCAAAAGAACGTCTTGAGTCATTGGAGATGGACCAGCATCGATTAATTGCGAAAGTTTGGACTCAATCAGCACTTGGTTCTGTAGCTGAAATAATTCCCGAAGCATTTGAGCACAGTGCGGATATGAGAGGACTTATNGGTTCAGGCGATTCTCTAGAGAGGCTCTTATCACGCGACCTCTCCTCGGTTTTAACCCAATTAGTTACACGCCCCGAAGTTCGCGGTGGAATTGCAGTAGATTCAGGCATGTTGATAGATGACGCGGGCGATTTACCATCTTCGGCAGACAAACTTGCAGCTCAGGTAGGGGAAACTCTAGCGGGTAGAAAAGCAATGGCTAGTGACTTGGGACTTGATGGCGCAGGGCATTGGACCCTCCATACAGGAGACGGGTCTCTCCTCCTTGCTGAGGCAGGTGATGTAGCCCTCGCAGTATGGACTGAAGCAGATGTGGACCACAGCCGATTAATCAGCCAAATCGCTGCGATAATGGATGGGCAAATTGACGCTATGGGTTCTCAGGGCGAGGCACTTTCGGATGGGCACGTTGTGAGAGAGGGTCGCGGAGGAACCGATGCTATCCTTTCCATGCTAACAACCGCAGTCGAGGAAGGTCTAACTGGGCATCTATCAGCAGGAAAATCGTCTAAAGCAATTCGAGTCGCCCTCGTAAAAGGTGTTCCTGTGGCAATGCAAGCACCAGGGAAGACGAAGATAGTCGAGGCTGTAAATCAGTTGTGTGAATCGCGAAGAGTCCTTACACTTCACAGGTTGCCAGTAGGGACAATCCTCGGCCCGGAATCGGGTAATGTCATAGATTTCAATCTCGAAAAGTTTTGTGATGAATTAGCAACAACAAGAACTCGTTCAGAATCTAGGCAAGCATTGTTAGGTCAGATGTTGATGCAGCTCTACGGCTTCGAGATTGGCTTGCAGAAGTTGCGAAAAGAACGTACGAGATTCGAATTTGCCATCAAGATTGCCATTCCTTCGGAAGGTCTCGCAACGGTTGAAAGTTCATCAGGCATTGATGATGGGCTGAGAAGGAAATTAGAAAAAGCGGAATTGAAACTTTCAGAAGCAAATCAAGAAATAGCATCGCTGAAAGTATCTCTAGAATCGTCGCAGATGTCTGAAAGCGCAGCAAAAGTGAATGCGAGTGAAGCAAATCGACAGGCTTCTGATGTGCAAGAAAAAATAGCATCCTACAATCGAACCATAGATCAATTGCAACTTGACTTATCTGCAGCGCAAGCAAGTGCTGAGAATTCCGAATCCAGAAGTGACAGGCTATCGAAAAGAATCAACGAACTTGAACATCAGCTCAGCGAAAGGGCAGTTGAACTCGCAAGGATCCTCGGTGATAGCAGAGAGAGTGCAGAGCTCTCATCAAAAATCGAGGAAATGGCAACAAAGGAAGCAGCATTATCGAGCGATATCGATTCACATTCAGCAACACTGGCTAGTATAAGGTCTAGAATTGAAGACGACCAACGCCGTCAAAGGATGATTGAAGAGCAGGTCGAAGCAACTAGAGACCGACATCGTCGGGCGCAAGGCGAACTTTCGGAACTAGAGGCCAAAATAAATGAAGCCCATCTAAGGCTAAAGCAGATTCAGACTGAGGCAAAGACGGCTAGCGATAGAACACAGGATGACAGAATAAGACTAACAGAACAAGAAAATAGAGCATCAATGATACAGTCTGAAATGAGAGAATTGATGGATGAAAGGCGCCAAATTTTGAGAGAATTGGGTGACTTAGGAGCAAGAAGAGGTCAAGCTGAAGCTGAATTGTCGACCTTGCTAGACCAAGCAGAAGCTCTTTCTATTGCGCATGAAGAAGCGTTATCGGACATTCAGGAGGCAGAAATGCTTCGGGCTAAATTATCAGAAGAACCGCTTGCCCAGGCCCTCCTGGAAGATGGTAACCAGTTTGAAGGCCTTGGCCCAGTCTTAGAAAGGTTGGAACATGCTAGAACACTTGGATACTCTGTATCGTTACTAGATCGAGCAGTTGAACGCGCTTTACAAGTTATACAAGCATGCGTCGATCATGTCGCTACTACGCCCCGCCACTTATTATCCAATGAGGTAATGTCTTTACTCGAAAGGCAGGTTCCTCAAACCGCAGGAGCGGTTAGAGGGTTAGCAAGGTGGTCTGTACAACAGAGGCTAGAGCACCACCTAGGGGAGACTGTTACAAGTCTGGTTTTAGACCTAGAAAGTCTACTAGAAGACTATGATAGGTCAGTCACAATGTTACGTCGAATAAGAAATGTGCTTGAGCAGTTAGAAAAATTAGGTGCCCCACCTGAACAGGTTCAAGCATTAATGAGTAACACCCGCAGGCCAGAATCATTACCTGTTCTCGCTCGTGAAACTCGTGCTTTGATTCAAAAAGCATTGGATGACATACACCTCGAATCCGATATGAGAGATGCAGGCTCAGCGGTAAAACTTGAAGCTACCACCAGCGCTCTTGAGGAACTACTGACTCAATTAGATGCTAGTGGCTTTGTCAATGGTGAGGTCAGAGGCGCTCTTTGGGACTTCAAGCGTGAGGGATTACTTCCTTTCGAGAGAGATACAGTTCCGGCGGGTGAAAGAGCCCCAATCAATGAAGGCGCACTAGAACAAATGAAGGGCGAATTAATCGATGAAGAAGTTGCTGTTGCGGTTGAAGTAAGTGAAATCACGGAAGAGTGGGAGGAATTATCCACGCCTGTGCAGGAAGAGGTAACAAATTCTCTTTCGCCTGCCTCAACCATTTCTCAAGAAGACGAAAGAGCAACACTTGAGGAAGAATTAGCTAGGCTAGATGCAAGGTGGGCAAGAAGAACAGAACCAGAGGAAAGAGGCGATATTGCAGATACTGCACTTGATGACCTAGAACAATCTTTGGACGGAATTGATCTTTGAGGTGTAAAAGTGGTCTCAGTTTATCCTTTATGGATTGAGAGACTTGTATTCTTTACACTTATCACCCTTGGAATATACCTTGGAATAGTTCTTGGGGACACTTTGTCTGGAATAGGGTTAATTGTAGCGAGATTCTGTGGAATACCACTACTGATTTTGGTATTAACAGAAGGAATCGGGCGGGGTATTCAATCTGCTTTGTCGAATTAATCATCTTTTTGAGAGTGATGATTCGACTAGCCCCCAAACTCTTTGCCACGGTACTATAAATCGCAGCAATGCCATAATTCCAAGGAATAGAAGAGCTGAAATTACCAATCCATAGGTCAAAGTGAGTTCGATTGATTCACCTACCTGAGAAGCCCATTGTGAGCCGGTAACACCGCCAACCCAATCAAGCAACACTGAATGGAATCCTAGTGCGACTGTTGTTGTTATTACCGTCAGTGATAAGAAAACGGCTGTATGTCTGATGTGACCGTTCAGTAAATTGTCCATCTGGGCGACATATTCGGGGTCTCTTTTACATGATTCTGGAAGCCTGTAAGCGTATTCTAATTGTCTGATCACTCCGAAAGCAGACTCTTGGAAGACCATCATCAAACAAGCGATTAAAATCAATGAAAATTGTTCTGCAGTAACTAATCCGAAAACCGTAGGCTCTGATACGATGATTTCGAGTGTGGTTAATTGTGAGCCGTAACTACCAAGTTGCGACCTGATGAGAGGGAAGGTTAGGATTGCGTGTATTCCAAGGAATAGGAGAGTGAATCCTATGGCCCATGCAACACCTCTTCTTGACAAGCCCCATATTCCTCTTGTTCCAGTAATAATCGGAAGTAAATAGAAGGTAAGAATGACAAATGACAGCATCATTAGTAGCGGCCATTCCAGTAACTGGAGAACATCCTCATCTGGAGCATCCCAACCACCATCGACTAACTGCCACACATATCCAAGTGTGAAACGTCCGGCTAAAACAATAATTAGCGTAAGAATGAAACCGAGTTTAACTCTTTGTTGGAATTTTGGCGTTTGGAAAGCAAGTATTGCCATTGAACCTCCCAGGCCTAGCCCTAAACCAAGAGGGACGTAAAATCTCGCAAGCCCGGAACTACCGCTGCCCGTTAACCAGTCTGCGAGGGGTAATTCAACCCCCAAGCCGGTTTCTAGGGTATCAAATAATTGAGTGTGGTCGATACTTCCAACAACATATGTTGAAACGACTTCTAAGTACATCCAAACTAGTGCCAGTGTAGCCAAAACCTGTAAGGTTACAATTTGCCATTGTACACGTAATTGTCGCAAGTGTAGTGAGCGTGCTCCTTCTCCTTGAGGTGTTACATCTCCTGCCATAGTATCACCTCAGAAACCCCTCACCTGCAATAGAGCCTGAGATAGGTCCATGTCAGGCATCCAGTCGATCACTTGGCTTCCGAAGCCAGCGAGTGAAGTTAGTCTGTTTTGTCTTTCCAGTTTGAGAACCTCGTAAGACATTCTTGGTATGCGACTAACCAGTCTTTCGAAGTCGATGGAGGACGGTGATAGTACTGTTACTTCGTGACCTCTTCCAACCAAATCTCTTACTGCAGAGGGAACTGTTCCATCTCCTTCACATGATGAGATGATAAATACCGGGCTACCTCTGCTAAATCTCGCTGCGAGACTGTTTGTCACCGCTTGTAGAGGCATAGTACCTCTTGGAGCGACTCCTGCTAGCGATGATAGAATCTTGAAGTACTGCTTGTCTCCAGTGTCTGGAGGCAAGAAAGACAGTTTCTCGTCGTAAATTGTTAATGAGACTGAATCTCGTCTCTTGATGAAGAATGAAGCGAGGCTTGCAGCAGCCACTGTGCCCATCTCTAGTGGGTTCTTCAGGACAGTGCCTATTCTAGCAATGTCGCGGCTGTCCAGTATAATGTACAAATCTGTAACAGCATCCCTACACTTTTCATTAATCATTAGGTCTCCTGTTCTAGCAAAAGCCTTCCAATTGATATTCTTGAACGGGTCTCCTGGAACATATTCTCTGAGTGAGTAGAATTCTGTACCGGGACCCGGTGTTCTAAGTGTTGTAGCTCCTGTGTACATTTTTGCGGTCCTTGAACGAATGAATGCTTCTTCTACATCACGAATTTGAGGGAAGATGATTATGTCGGAGTGGTGGTCAACATACATTTCGTCAACAGAGAGATTGAATGTATTTCTGTATCTTAGTGACACAGGACCTATCGAATAATGTCCTCTCAATGGGCACCTCAGAACATAGCGTATTCTCGCACTCTCTCCCGGCTTCAAATTAAGTCTCATTTGATTGAGTCCACTTCGTAGTTTCATTTCGTGCGGGACGTTATCATAAACTTCTAACTGCTGGGTTTTTCTCCTACTCCGGTTAGTTACAAGAAGTTCGACATAAAGGTCGTCACCCTTGTACAGATTATCTGCGGAGAGGGTTCTCTGAACTTCGACATCTCCATGGCCACTTATCCAAGAATTAACTACAATGAAAGCAATGAATGCTATCCCTAGTATCATCATCTGGTGATTTGATATCATCATTCCAATCAAAATTAGGGCAATTCCGCCAGTGAATGTAAATGCTGCTTTTCTAGTCCACATTTAGCTCACCTCACGTCCTTCCCCAGACTTTAATTCGTTTTACGATTGCAACGGTCTGCTCTAAAGAATAATTTTTGTTCTCGAAAACAAACTTGACGAGCACTGGGTCGTTGATCATTCCCTGAAGTTCTCGAGCGGGCAGTGAGTCGAATTCTTCTCTTGTTAATCCATTTTGGTTCCTTACTTTAGACAGGAATACCTGTTTTATTTTGTTGGATTTTGCATAGTATGTGTATCTATTTGCGTCGCCAAATCCGTAGTAGATAATACTGAATACATGTCTCCATGGCTCTGGGTCTTTCTTTTTTAGTAGAACTCCTTCAAACGCAATAAATAAAATCAGGAATAAAAGAAGCATTGCAAGCCCTTCACCTGTGAAATATACCAGCAAGAAATAGATTGTATTGTATGATTCTGAGGCTATGCTTGGTTGGATATGCCTGCTTTCATCGAAAATCACCATTGCGTTTGGAGCTACTTCAGGGACTGAACTAGATTCTCCGGGGTTTTCATCTGTGTAGACTAAAGAATCGGCAATGTAGTCTTTAGCCCATTTGCGGTTATCATTGCGCGGAATTTCTTTATCTGTGTCCCCATAATAACCATCATTGTAACGTTCATAATCGTAGAGAGCATTTGTCAACGCTGATCCATCGGCAATGAAGGTAATTCTTCCACCTTGCACAAAGTTACAATCTTGGGATATGCACACTTCAACTGATAGGGTAAACTGGCCCCATAAATCAGGAGTCTCGGAAGTTTGCTCAGAACCCACCCATATTTCCCCATCACCATTAACGTCAATAGTAGCCTCTGCAGAAGTCATTGCTCGAATCTGGGTTGCTTGCATACCAGTTTTTGCATTCTGGTCAACATCTATTCCGGTGATGTTATTCAGTAGCATCTTGTATGATGCATTGTATTGTATTGTTCCATCCAACCAGTGTTGTTCACAAACCCCCGAATCGCTTTTTGGTATCACTCTTCCGTCGTAAATTTTGCAAATGTGTGCCCCGCTATCCTGAATATTCCATCTGCTGTGATTTTCAAGAGTTGTCGGGTCTAATTTTGTCCCATCCATGCCACAAGGGTTTTCTTGTACGCACATCCAGACGAAATTGTAATCCAGTTCTGTTGCGTATACTGTGTCAAACAATTGTACACCTTTGAATTCAACACCAAATGCTTCAGCAATAGATGACGAGTATCCAAAGTCATCCATAACTAAGACGTCACCTCCTGCGAAAACAAATTCTTTGATTGCTTCAACTTCCGCAGGAGTATACCCATCTTCCTCTGCAAATGTTAGGAAACCGTCAGATGAAAACTGAGGCAGAGAAAGTGTATCNCTCTCAACCCCTGCGATTATGAAGGTTGTATTTGCAGGGTCTTCAATGTCTGCGAGTAGTAATGGAGAGGACACAAGCGATTTTGTTTCAATACCCATATCCTTGATGTCTTCACGGAATGCAGACATATCATTCCAATCATCACCATAGGCGGAAAGGCCGTCTTCATTGCCGATATTTATTACCTGGGAAATCACAGTTGATAGAAGCATTATGAGAACAAACCAGAACGCAATTTGAAGAGCGAGCCTTCGTTTGTTAATGCGCGGTTTTTCGTCCAAACTATCACCACTGGTACAAGATACAGACAACCGACCCTAACATTGGGTTTAGAAGGTTGTGGGCTGATGATACTTTATTGCTCAGCGTCTTAACACGATGCGTGCACCTATTTGTGAGATTTCCTGTGCGGGAACTTGACACAATCCCCCNTCGCTAGGCCATGGGAGTTTACTTACGTCAATCTCGGGAACAACCTCAACCAAAATTTCGGCAATTTCACCACTTCTTGGCTCGATAACAATGTCTGCGAGGTGTCCAAACAATTCACCATTGATATCGACCACAGCACGTTTGAGGAATTCTCCGCTGAAACTCGACATAGTAGGACCCTGCTCCCTCTTGTTGATGCAATAAGTTACGATTATTCAAACATGCGGATANTCGGAGAATCTACATTGACTCCATTCCATANCCTGTGTCTCTCGACCTCTTGATATTTGAAAGTCCTGAGGTCAGTCTTTCTTCCATCTTTGAGTAATACTCCAACATTTCTGGTGTAACAGTAGGCCTTACTCTTGATATTGCATCTTCAAAGTGTCCCTTTGTAACTTTCTTTTTGCCTGCTCGCATTGCAATAAGCGCTGCTTCTCTGCAGACAGCTTCGATATCTGCNCCGGTGAAGCCTTCCATGCCGCCTAGAATGTCTTTCATTGAGAAAGAGGATAGTGGCATATCTGCTGAATGAATGTCCATGATTGCCTCACGTGCGGGTTTGTCTGGTGGTGGAACGTGTAGTACACGCTCGAATCTTCCGCTGCGAAGTAAAGCAGGGTCAATCATTTCAGGTCTATTGGTTGCTGCTACGATGATAACTTCATCCAGGCTTTCAACCCCGTCCATGCTTGCTAACAATTGGTTTACGACTCGGTTTGCGACGTCCGATCCACCGGTTTGAGAATTTGATGATCTCATCCCAGCAATTGATTCAAATTCGTCCAAGAAAATGATTGAAGGCGAGGACTGTTTTGCCTTTTTGAAAATTTCACGAATCGCCTTTTCGGATTCACCAACCCATTTCGAGATAAGTTCAGGCCCCTTTATTGAAATGAAATTTGCTTTTGCTTCNTGTGCTATTGCTTTTGCTAGGAGTGTTTTACCAGTTCCNGGTGCTCCGAATAATACAATACCTCTTGGTGGCTTAATTCCAAAGTGTTCGAACAGTTCGGGTTTAGTTAACGGCCATTCAACACTTTCCTTCAGGCGGTCCTTTATCTCGGTCAATCCACCTACGCTGTCCCATGACACGTCGGGGATTTCCACGTAAATTTCTCTGAGTGCACTTGGCTCAATTTCTCTTATAGCTAGTCTGAAATCATCCATCCTTACTTCCATCTTTTCTAGTACTTCAGGCGGTATTGTTTCCTCGTCAAGATCTATCTCCGGCAGATANCGACGTAGTGCTTTCATTGCAGATTCTCTGACTAATGCGGCTAAATCAGCACCAACAAANCCATAGGAATTTTCCAACACCCAGTCGACATCNAAATCATCTGCAATTGGCATTTGGCGAGTATGNACATCAAGAATTTCCTTNCTGCCCTCTCTATCCGGAACTCCAATCTCAATTTCTCTGTCAAATCTTCCTGGTCGGCGAAGCGCCGGGTCCATTGCGTCTCTTCTGTTGGTAGCACCGATGACGATGACNTTGTCTCGCCCCTGCATTCCATCCATCAGAGTTAGCATCTGCGCTACAACCCTGCGTTCTACTTCACCACTAACGTCCTCTCTTTTTGGACAAATAGAATCTATTTCATCTACGAAAACAATCGCAGGGGCGTTGTTTGCTGCTTCGTCAAAAATCTCTCTTAATTGCTTTTCAGACTCTCCGTAATACTTGGAAATAATTTCTGGACCATTGATTGATGTAAAATGTGCATTCGTCTCGGTTGCAACTGCTTTCGCAATCATTGTTTTTCCTGTTCCGGGTGGTCCGTGCAGTAGGACCCCTTTGGGTGGATCTATTCCCAGTCGACGGAACAATTCAGGGTGCTTTAGAGGTAGTTCAATCATTTCTCTGACTTTTAGCAGTTGGCTGCCAATTCCTCCGATATCTTCGTAAGTAATGCCTTGTGATTGTCCAACATCTTCGTCATCAATNGCTTCGTCTTTNATTACGATATCAGTGTCTGAATTNACTTGAACTATNCCTTTAGGTGTTGTTTGNAGAACAGCGAACGGTAATGCTTCAGCNAACANAGTCATTCCNGGAATGAAGATTCTGTCTCCTGCCACGACAGGTCTCTTATTCAGGCCCCTTCGGGCNAATCCTTCAATACCCGGGCCAAATTTTACCTTCTGCTTATTCGCCATGACCGGTGAAAGAACTAGCTTTGTGCAGATTTTAGCCTCTACCTTAGAGACAGTTACCCTGTCACCGAGGCTTACTCCTGCATTTTTCCTGATAATACCATCCACACGAATAATGTCCATTTTCGCATCTTCGGGTCGGCTGCGCCAGTAGATTGCGGCGGTGGACCTATTCTCGCCCTTGATTTCAATGATATCCCCAGGTTTGAGGTCTAAATCATTCTCTCCACTTATGCGTGCTCTACCGTGACCTACGTCACTTGGTATTGCTTTAGACACCTTCAAGGAAATTGAATCAGAATCATCGCCAGACATGGATAAACCCCTCCGGGTATTACCTCTTCAGTGAAGCACCTCTTTAATTCCACGCATTTTTTCATAGGGCAAGGATTCATGTTGTGTGCCTAAGACGGAGTGTCATGACGCACATCTTAGAAGCCGGCTTGGAACTTATGGATAACAACAACCCCGAGGGATTGCCAAAAATAAAAGGTTACAACATCATAAACGGACAACTAACCCTTGCATCAGACGGCTCCACATTCATCAGCAAGAACCCTGCGTCTCTTAACGATGAATTGGGCGAATTTCCACTTTCAACAAGAGATGATGTTCGTGCAGCAATAAGCGCTGCAAGGGAGGCATTGACTGACTGGGCTGCAACACCCGCACCTACTCGTGGCCAAATCATTGGCAACATGGGCCGTTTATTGATGGAATACAAAGAGGACCTTGTTCGATTACAAGCAAGAGAGATTGGAAAAACTCTGAAAGAATGTGGTGGAGAAATACAAGAAGCAATTGATACATGCCTGTTCTTCCAATCAGAGGGACGTCGTCTTTACGGGCAAACTGTAAACTCAGAACTACCAGACAAGGAATTGTTTACCTATCGCCGTCCGTTGGGTGTTTGTGGGATAATTAACGCGTGCAATTTCCCATCAGCCGTTCCATTTTGGAAGATGATACCAGCAATTATTTGTGGTAACACATGTGTCTGGAAATCACCTCAAGACTCCCCCTTACTTTCCTTTGCTCTTGCTAGGGTGATGCATCAAGCAGGTATCCCAGATGGCGTGATCAATCTTGTTCATGGAAAAGGAAGTGGCGCAGGTCAGTACATTGTGGATGCGGTCGATGAAGGTCTGATAAACAAAATTTCTTTCACAGGAAGCACGGAAGTAGGGAAAGCGATTGGGGAGGTATGTGGTAGGAACCTAGTCTCCTGTAGTTTAGAATTAGGTGGCAAGAATCCTCTGGTTGTAATGCCGTCTGCAGACATTGACAACGCTGTAGAAGGTGCTTATTGGGGTGGTTTCGGAACAGCAGGGCAGCGCTGCACGAGTCTTGGTAATCTAATCCTTCACAAGGACATTTATGATGAGTTTATGGAGAAATTTATGGCTAAGGTAAAGTCCACTAGAATAGGAGATTCACTGAAGCACGATGATGTGCTGTATGGTTCAATGCTATCTGAGAAGTATGCTGTAGATTTCCTGAAAGGGCTTGAGATGGTTGAATCCGATGGAGCTACTAAATTATGGGGTCGAGGCAGAATTTCTACTGATAATCTTCCCGAAAACTTCCAAGGTAGTCCTGAAAGTGGTGTGTTTATGTGGCCTCACGTTTATTCAGACGTTACCGAAGACATGAGATGTTTCCACGAGGAGGTTTTTGGCCCTGCAGTCACAGTAGTAAAGGCGAACGATTTCAACCACGCACTTCACCTAGCCAACGCATCACCATACGGTTTGTCAAGTGCGATATATACTAACGATAGACTCGAAGCATATCGATTCAAAACCGGTATAAAAGCAGGAATGACTGGAATTAACAATTCAACAACTGGTGCTGAAGCACACTTACCATTTGGTGGTGTAAAAGGTAGCGGAAATGGCACTCGTGAATCAGGAATATGGGTAATTGAAGCGTACTCTTACTGGCATGCGGTAAATGATGAACTTTCAGGTAAACTACAGTTAGCACAGATGGACGTCGACGAGATTGAGATGGTTGAAGCAGAAGTCGACTACTCTTCTCTGGCGTGAACAACAGCCGAACAGGTCAAAGACCCCTTCCATACTCGCCCTCCATATGCGCCCCGATTAGGGAAGCGCGGTTGGTGTACTCGATGAGAGAAGGGCTCAAGTTACCGATGCTAAATGGCATGGGTCGCACCAGCAGAATTGATAATTGGTGGGCACAACCTACAGTGATGGGATTTGGTCTGATTTTAGCCATGCTGTGGACCTTTTGGCGAGTCGTATTCTTTTCTGAACATATTGATTATGACATCAATGGAGCACACGTAATTTCTCCAATGTTTTCCCCAAATGTTCTGGATTGGGATATGTTCGCTGGCTGGAATCATCCCTCTTGGGTAAATGCAGCGGTGTTAATCCTCTGGATTCCGTTCTCGTTTAGAGGGACATGCTACTACATGCGAAGAGTGTACTACAGAACGTTCTTTGCAAGCCCGACTGCGTGCTGGGTAGATGAGCCAGAGATAAACAAGAGAATTGGATATAGAGGAGAGAAAAGAGTATTTTTGATCAATAATCTACATCGATACTTCCTTTACATGGTTATTCCAATCTTGCTAATCAAATGGTGGGATATAACTTACAGCATGAGTTTTTCAAACAATGGATATGGTATTTCTGGGGGAACTATCATTCTAACTCTGGAAGCTGTTTGTCTGACATTCTACGTTACTTCTTGTCATGCATTAAGGCACTTAGCAGGTGGTATGCTCGATAGGTGGGTAAGTGGAGTTTCAAAGATTAGGGGCGCTATATTTTCCAAAATTAGTATTCTAAACAGAGACCACGGATTTTGGTTTTGGATATCACTCGTGCTCGTGTTTGTTGGAGATGCTTGGACCATCGCCTGTTCAAAGGGTATAATCAACGATTTCAGTTTGGTTCTAATCGGAGGTGCATGATATGGGAGAAGAGTACACATCCTACGAATATGATGTGATAGTTATTGGCGCCGGCGGGGCCGGTCTGCGTGCTGCAATTGAATCCGCACGTACTGGAGCAAAGACAGCCATCATCACCAAATCTCTGTTGGGCAAAGCCCACACTGTTATGGCTGAAGGCGGATGTGCAGCAGCACTTCAAAATGCAGACCCTCGCGATGGGTGGAAAGTACATTTTCATGATACAATGAAAGGAAGTAAGTGGCTTGCTAATTGGAGAATGGCAGAGTATCATGCAAAAGAAGCGCCTGATCGGGTTAGAGAATTAGAGCAATGGGGCGCAGTCTTCGACAGAACGAATCAGAATTTAATCAATCAAAGAAACTTCGGAGGACACACATTCCCTAGATTGGCTCACGTAGGTGATGCAACCGGTTTAGAGATTATCAGAACTTTACAAGAGAGGGGAATACACGAGGGTATTGACATATTTACAGAGTATACCGTTCGACACCTCATGAAAGAAGGAGACAGAGTAACAGGATGCGTCGCATACAAGAGAGTAGATGGCGATTTCCACGCATTTTCAGCAAAAGCGATTGTTCTAGCAACTGGAGGAATTACTAGGTGTTGGTCTGTTTGTTCAGGTTCATGGGAATACACTGGAGACGGACATGCTCTTGCTCTTTGGGCTGGGGCCGAGTTACGCGATATGGAATTTGTACAATTCCATCCAACTGGAATGGTTTGGCCCCCATCGGTAAGGGGAATCTTAGTCACTGAGGGTGTCCGTGGTGAAGGTGGACGTTTGTTCAATAGTGAGCAAGAGAGATTCATGTTCAATTATGTCCCGGAGATGTTCCAAGGTGACCATGCTGAAACAATTGAAGAATCGGATCAATGGGTGGAAGAAGTCGTCTCTGGTAAATTAGCTACTGTTCGTAGGCCACCTGAGTTACTTACCAGAGACGTTGTTGCTAAAGCAATCAACAGCGAAGTAAAAGCTGGAAGAGGAAGTCCTCACGGCGGGGCTTTCCTAGATATTTCACATCGCGGCGAAGCTGCTATTCTAGCAAAATTACCATCAATGCACCATCAATTTAAGGAACTAGCAGGAGTTGATATCTCTAAGGAGCCAATGGAAGTTGGACCTACTGCACATTACGTAATGGGAGGGGTTAGAGTGGATGCGGAAACTCAAGAAACCACAGTTTCGTGCTTGTATGCTTGTGGAGAGACAGCATCTGGTTTGCATGGTGCGAACCGATTGGGTGGTAATTCTTTGTCAGATTTGATCGTATTTGGAAAGCGTGCTGGCGAGTATGCTGCAAATAAGGCCAAAACATTGGCTCAACCAAGCATTGATGATGCCCAAGTCCAATCTGCTATCGAGGTCATGCTTGCACCATTGAAGAGAGGACAGGGTGAAAACCCGGGTCTGATTTACGATGCAATGCGAGACATGATGCAAGAAAAAGTTGGGATCATCAGGGTAAAAGACGATCTTGAAACCGCGCTTTCAGATTTGGATGAATTCTCTGAGCGGGAGAAGAAATGCTTCCCCGGAACAAGTAGAAAATACAACTCCGGGTGGCATCAAGCGCTAGATCTTAAGAATATGGTCGATATATCCAGAGTTGCTACAATGGCCGCACTTGCAAGAGAAGAGAGTCGTGGTGGACACACCCGTGACGACTTCCCTGGTCATGAGGACGAATACTGGGGTAAGACTCTGAATATCTGTTGGATGGAAGATGGCGAAATCAAGATTCGTCAAGAACCAGTTGAAGAGATGAGAAGCGACCTAAAGGATGCAATAAAGGAAGTAAAAGCGTTAATCGCAGAACGAGCTGCCGAGCAGGAGAGTGCTAAGTGACATGTCATTGAAAGGTAAATCTCAGTCATTCAAGGTCCTGCGTGGCGAAGAGGAAAACGCAGAATTAGAAGACTATGAATTGGAATTAGATGAGGGAATGGTCGTTTTGGACTGTATGCATAGAATACAATACGAACAAGAGCCAGATTTAGCAGTAAGATGGAATTGCAAGGCTGGTAAGTGCGGCTCGTGCAGTGCGGAGATAAATGGTCGGCCAAGACTGATGTGCATGACTAGGATGTCGGATGTAGTAGCAGAGACGCCTGAAGGACAGCCGATTGAAGTACGTCCGATGAAGACGTTCCCGCACATCAAAGATTTAGTTACCGATGTCTCTTGGAATTATGATGTGGCTCAAAGGATCAAACCGATTAATGGACCTGAAGAGCCAGATTGGAAATTTAACCAGCACGAGGCTCACCGTGTGCAACAATTCAGAGAATGTATCGAGTGCTTCCTGTGCGTAAACACATGTCACGTCCTTAGAGATCACCAACTATTCGATGAATTCGCAGGACCAAGGAATCTAGTTAGGCTAGCTCAATATGAAATGCATCCACTGGACACTGAGGACAGAATTCCAGAAATCAAAAAGGAATTCGGAGTGGAGTATTGCAATATTACTAGATGTTGTACAGAGGTTTGCCCCGCTGGAATTCAGATTACAGACGATGCGATTATACAGCTCAAAGAAAGAGTAGTCGACAGGTACTATGACCCACTCCAACGTATTTGGAGGGTTATTACTAGAAACAAGGTTAGAATGTAAGTACAGGACGGCCACTCACATGGTAGACACCATAGAATGCGAGGATGGCGAGGGTAAATTCCCGAGATTTTCCGAGTTTTTCAAACCTGGTAATGACGCTCTAGGATACATTCTATTTCTATCGTCGTTAGTATTGCTGGCAGAGGGAAATAATCTACGCTCTGTGAATATTATTTTAGTCATAATTTTTGTATTTTGGTTGGCGGTTAATCTGCTAGCAAAAACTAGCCTATTTGCTAAGAATGAGTTGAATTTTAGTAAGCCCAGTCGTAAAAGAAAGTTGAAACTTCTATCTCTCATAATAGTGGTAATAGTCTCAATTTCTGCAATATCTACATCTCTGGTAGTGAATTATGCCGAAGATTTTGGAGGCGATGCCAAAGAATACGACTCACCAAATTTCAAGGACGGTTCGTTTGAGAATATTGAAGAAACCAGTATGTCTAATCCAGATGCATCAACTTGGGATACTCTTGGACAGTACATGCAAAGCGATGATTGTAGATTCCCAACCGAAGTATTACCTTCTGTTGAATTTCAGTTAAAGGATTTAGAGAATCAAGAATTTAGTGTATCATGGTTTGGACATTCCACTGTTTTGATTCACACAAACAATTTCACATTTATTACGGACCCTGTTTTTAGTAAAGGGGGGGCGGGGCCACTATCAATTGGCCCCACTCCGTTCCCATATGAAGATGAATATGCCATAGAGGACCTGCCGGAAATCGATTATGTATTCATCTCACACGACCATTATGACCACCTAGACAAAGATACGGTTAGGGAATTATCAGATTCAAAATTCTTCGTCCCTTTGGGTGTAGATTCTCATTTAACGGAATGGGGTATAGATGAGGACAAGATTATGGTTTTTGATTGGTACGATGAACTAAACATTTCAGAAGACCTATTCGTTGCTCTTGCCCCTTCAAGGCACTTTAGTGGAAGGGGAATCGGTGACAATAGCGCAACTTTGTGGGGTTCATGGATATTCGAATTTTTTGGCAATACAGTTTATTTCAGCGGTGATACTGGATATACAGAGGAGTTTAGGACAATAAGTTCGAAATATGGTCCTTTTGACTTGGCATTTCTTGACGCAGGGCAGTATAACATTGCTTGGCAAGAAGTTCACATGATGCCCGCTCAAGTAATTGAAGCTGCGATTGATTTAAACGCATCAGTGTCGATTCCAATTCATATTTCCAAGTATGAGTTGGCATTACATCACTGGTATGAACCGATGGAATTGGTTTCCTCATTGGGTAAAGAGCAAAATGTCACGATAGCGACGCCCATGCTGGGTAGCACTTTCGTTTTTGGAAAGGAATTGCCTCAAGATACTTGGTGGAGGGGCGTTACAGAGTGCTCAGAACCGTTTCTTGACAGTTACCCACTATTGGAATATGGATTGATTTACACAGGGACGGTTGGAGTTTTGTGGGTTTTAGTCCCGCGTATCAAAAACGGGACAGATGTAAGCGAGGAAGAATAGAATCAAAAATCAATTCTAGGGGTTATATCCTGTTGCGATTAATATCAGACCCGCTAAAATCGCTGGTATTGTGGTGTGCACAGTAGCCCACAAACTTGCAGCCTTGTGTCTAACCAGCAGTGGGAATAATGCATCTCCATCCTGACTAATTGCATTTGCAGTGAGCGCAGGGAAAGAGATGATATCCTTAGTGTATGCTGTAATTGCGATAATTTGGGGGCCACATCCAGGTATTAAACCAATCATTGCCGCTATTATTACAGCAAGAGGGCCGTCCCCGTATTTGCTCATAGTTTGCTCTGTCACTCCGCTGAATAGAAGTGTGAATTCAAATAACAAATATGCAATCATAACCCAAAATGTGACAAATGCCGTTTCACTTGCTGCATGGATCATTGTTTCACGCATTGAGTGCAACTTGTCTCCGATTGTTGCTTCAGTATCGTCAGAGAACCAATTTTTCTGAGCGATATAAAGGACCACAGATGATGTTGTACCAATAAGTCCAATCCAAGTTATAAATCCGTCCATAGTTGATGGGTCATAAGTAAGTTCCAGGTTATAGTCAGGGTCTTGTCCTGACCAAACCAGTAGTAAAATTGCAAAGATCAAACCGATTATGGTAACGCTCCACCATATCAGATAACCCTGATGTAAAATTTTGTATCCCAACCCATCTGGGACCTCTCTAGGAAGGTCTTCTAACGGTGAATTTCCAATATCTTCAATTTCTGAATCAAGAGGTTTCTCATCTTCACCGATAGTGGGACCAAAGCGACCGAGTGGTTTGCGTGGAGTTGTGCCTGTCATATCTACTAGGTAACCCCAACTGACACCAACAACGAATGAAATAATGTGAACAGCGATTAGTGGGGCAACAAAGCTAGAATCTGCGATTGCAGCACCTATCAGTACGAAGGCAGCATCACCTAGAGTGGCAATTAAGGTGGCGATAACCGTGCCGTAAGTCACGTATCCACGAGCATACATCGGCATCATCACAATTGCTCCACCACAACCAGGGGTTAGACCCATCAGTGCTCCAATTATTGGCTGGAATTTTTTCTTTTTTCGAATATAATCAACGAATCGACCGCTTGTTGCGTATTGAAGCCAACTGAATAGTAGAACCATTGCGGCGACAAACACGGTTACAGCAAGAAAGGCATCTCTCATGCTAACTACCACTATCTCTACTACATCGCCTAGTGTGGCCATGTTGGTGTGTGACAGTTCATCCGAATAAGTGTTGGTAAATTGAAATCAAACAGATTTCACAATTTAAGAAAACGTTAGGAGTCATTTTATCGTCCAATTTAATGACAATGCCTTGACTAATCACTATCTTACATACCTTGTAGTGGACTAATCTCACGACATCATATACATTGTACTCAAAGAATATGAGTTCTTACTACACACGAAGCAGGCCTTTTTGGGGCCTCGCTAAAGCCAAACTTGCAAGGCTCAGTCATCGGCCTGAATTTACCAGAATCAACTCCTAAGATATTAGCACTAGCGTTTTTGAGATAGGAAACTCTGTCGATAGCATACCATTCCTTTCGATTATTCTTAGTTACGCCGTAGGTCCTTGTTGAGAATATTAGTTTGGCAAAGAACAACTCAATTGTTGAAATAAACAGAAGTGATCTTCTCATAGGTACTGGAAATCCTCTATTCCAAGAAAATTCAAGTTTCAGGCTATCACATGCTACTTCTGAGCTTCTCCCATTTTCAATGTAATTTACGTCCTCGATCAAAACTTTGTCAAAGGAATACATGTCAGTAACATAGTCCGCTACTTCTTTGTTTGGAGCGATTAAGATTCTAGTTCCGTCAGGTCTTGCCCACATGATGTCTGTAAATTCTCCAAAAATTGATTCCTTCCATGATCCCACTACTATTCTATCACCCGATTCAAAGGCGCTTGATGTTATTCTACCACTAAAAATATCCAACTGATCATGCAATTTTTCTCTCCCTTTGAAAGGAGTGACTTGGCCAGTCCATGCTATTATCAGAATCAATCCAATTTGTATGACAAACCGAAGTACATGCCAAATATCATCATAGGTCTTACCATCTAATGGGATCTCATTGTACCACATATTGAAATTCGCCCAATATAGAATTACAAGCATCCACGCTCCACCAACAGATGCCCACGCACGTGTATATGGAACGATGAACAATATACCAAATGCAACTTCGAATACTCCACTCGCATGAACCCAAAATCTTGCATCGGGTAATTCAGATGGGACAATTGGTTCATACCATGATGGGTTGACAAAATGGTCAATTCCAATATTGATGAAGGCAAGGCCAAGGCCTACTGCTATCAAGTCTCTGACATTGAACCTGTACTTCACAAGCCTCGCTGATAAAACTGGTTAAAAAAAGGATGTTAGATTCCTAATACACTTTTTTGATTTAAAAATAAAAAAAGCCCCCCACAAGAGCGAACTCTTGTGAGGGGCAAAGTCCCGCAAGGGCGTATCAACAATGCATCATTGCATCCTCAGTTCAAAGGTGCTCGATACCTTGCTTGCTTACGTTAGCCTTCTTGATCTTGTCAGGAAGCCACGCTGGGCCGTTCGCAGGCTTGTCAACAACATCGATTCGTCCAGTGAATACGTGGACTCTCTTGGTTCCACGCTCACGCAGACGGATGTCTGTGTGTCCACGGGTAGCGGCTTTTAGTGCTGCTCCACGTGGTTGTCGGCTTGCAAATACTTGGCTTGTGTCCTCTCCGTTCTTCATGAGAACGAAGTACTTCTTTTCACCCATAGGTTATACCTCGTGCCGCCTACGGTAATGCAAGGGTTATAATATTTCCCCCGCCAAACCGCTATACTGCGCCACATATTGCCCGCAGTGTGCCGTTTCAGTACCGATTTAAGTGCAGTCTTGCGATTATTCGAGTTTCAAATATCTGCGCCTGCCAAGGTCTTGGATCCGGTAACACCGGGGACCTGACGAATTACATCAACTACAATTTTTGCAATGATGCCAAGACTTTCTGCTTCTAACTTGATTATGATATCATAATCACCAAACAGTAAGGTTGCGTCAGCAACATTCTCCAGTTTTTTAATTGTTTCAAACGCCTGATACTCTTGACCAGGTGAGACGTTTACAAGAACATAACCAACTGCCATGTTAATTCCACAAACTCAAACATCATGAAGTCTGTGCTTATCTTAGGTCTTCTAGGCTCTGTCTGTACAATTCCCATTGTTCTTCTTGCCATTCTTCTGGCATTGGACCATCCAACCAATTGAGGAACTCTTGTAGTGTCCACCCCTGTGGAATCCTATCGTCTCTCTCTGGCTCATCCTGTTCATTCTGCCAGGTTTCAGACTCATGGTTGTCATTGCGTCCACGATTGACTAAAACACCAATAACAAGAATGGCGATTATCAGTAAAATGACAGCTGTTGCTATGATTGATGATTCTGAAGAATCTTTAGTATCCTTTCCAACTTCGCTGCAATTTGATATACATTCGAGTGATTGGTTGATAACAATATTAGCAGAGTAATCAACAGTATTGCCACTCCAGTCCTCGCACAGTATACTTATGGTGAAATTCCCACTCATGTTTGAGGGTAATAGCCAGGAATTTGACCAAAAACCAGTCCCATCTAAGTCGGTCACCTCACTTTCAAGGGCCGAATAAACTACTTGCAGGTCCTGTAGATAGTCTGCTTTGCAAGTAGCATCAATTCCGTCGGCATCATTCATCTCAACTAGTATCTCAAGTAATGAGGCATGTTCGAGATTGGACGGATGTTCGACAGTAATCTCTGGAGGGGAGTGTAAAAATTCGAAAACAAGGTATTCTACAGAAACAATTTCGTCTATGTCGGTAACCCTCATGCCTATTGACCCTTCACCAGGGACAAAAGATGAGTCTAACTGAACCCTAAAGTGGTGTACGGCATTTTGCTCAGGTAGGTCATTACCACAGATAGCAGCACTCTGCTCAGGGGCCGATACAATCCATCCAAGCTGCTCTATGCTAGCAGAAACTTCTTTTATCTGTCTTGACGAGTGAATACGTATTACTGCGTCAGCGGCTTGGCCAAACATCAGTTCTTCAATAGGAACGCCGTTTTTGCAAAGATCAATTGCTAATATTTCAGGTGGACTGAGGACGATAGGAGTCTCGAAATANGTAGAATTCGTGGCTCCATTAGCGCCGGTAACATTNGCGGTTATTTTCAAATCTCCANTCTCTATACTTTCCGAAGTGGATAGCGGGAGAATAGCAAATCCATCGTCAAATTCAACTGGGATTGAATATGCTGTTTGTCCCGGCCAGTGAATCGAAACATCCCCGTATATTTCTGCTGTTGAATCATCAAAGTCCGTGACATTTATTCTTATGTACTCATCCTCGCCACCAAGAATATTCTCAAGTGTTTGATTGTTTGAATTGATTATGCTTATTTCAGCAACCGGGGCTTCGTCTGCGATTTTAATTGTCCTTTGAGTCATAAAACTGCCTTGNTAGTCTCTAAGTTCTATCTCAAATGNTGATAGGCTAGTTTCAGTCGGAATATTGAATGATGCAATGTANCAGTGTTGACTAGGGCTGTTACCCGATACATAGGACAGCCCGTCTATGTTGCCCCTNGTCGATGTAATCATTGGAGCTTGAACCATAATTTCATGATCTGGATCTAGAACACAGGCTTTCAGTGTCAAAATGTGTCCTCGCAAGATTCCTTGAGTCGGATATGAAGTTAGGATCGATGCACCGCCCCAGTCAGGGTCGTCAACATTTGAAATATGGACTCCAAACCAAGAGGCAGGAGCGTCTCTNATCTCTGCAATTCCAGTGCTTACAGAGGCCGCAGAAATATTTGATTGGTCTCTTGCTATTGCCATGATGTCTAACATTCCTAGGTTTATGTTGGTTGGAAGGTCGATAGTTGTCCACCATGTTACTCCATCTTGACTTCCTGTACCTTGCGTTATCCACTCACTACTGTTGTTACCACTTGTAATTCTCCAAGNGAGTGTGGCATTGACCACACCGCTATCATCAGTAGCTTCCAATGTGCAAACAAACCTGTCGCCCCTACTATATTGCTCAGAGTCACAATAGACATCTTGTATTGTTGGTGGGCTATTTGCCCAGACCGTCATGTCAAACAGGTTATTGTCGGTGTTTCTCTCAGGATTTAAGAGAGATGTGGCTTCCCATTTAACCACTAAATTGTTCCAGCCTTCCCTTGAAGTGTTTACATGNAGTTCGAGGATATAGCGACTGCCATTCTCAGATCCACTGGGTATTGACATGCTCCTGTTGACTAAGATTTTACTGCCCAACTTGTCAAGAATTTTTAGGTTTCCAAACGCCTCTCCNGGCCCGATATTTTCAATTGCAATTTCAATTTTNCAATTGACATTTACGGACAGGTTTTCCACCACGCGAACATCGATAATGTTGACATCATGTACAACATCATAATATGGGCTCATTTTAGGATCGCCAACAACAACTCCCATCCAACCAATCATTGTATTTGCAGCGGCATATGACTCTGCGAGGTTGTATCCGCTAGAGTATGAAGAGAATAAGACACTTGGCGACGATACTGCAGTCAAATATGGTTCGTAAGCATAACCCTTGATTCCGCTTGCACCATCTTCTAAGATGTCCGCAACCAATGATTGCCCATAGGTTGTTCCTAAATTGAAAGAACGTGCTCCTGTACTCACAGCCGTCTCAACTATCGAGCCGTCCACCCAATCCATGTGCGGCCTTATGATTCGCAAAACTGTAGAATCGACAAATAGTGATCCATCAGTCGATGTCTGAACTATATCAAGGGATATTCGTATGTTCAATGACGAGGCATTTTCATGGGGCCTGAACCTCATAGTAGCCGTATTCCATGATGTAGTGTAATCCTGCTTATTTGATTCGTTGTAGCTGAGTTCTATTCCATTTGAATCGAATGAAGTTACCTGTATCTGATACTCGCCANATACGTCACCGTTTCTTTTTCCATGGGTAAACACGTTCCAGACGTGGTTCGNAAAGTTCGCAGGGATTTGGTGCGTGGTTTCCANATATGCGACATTTTGGCCATTACCCGAATAGGCTGTACAGTTATTCAAAATGTTTCGATTAAGCACAGTAACAGAACTGTTATGGAGGGCAGNGTCCCATATCATTACATTATCTATCATGCCTTCAAAGTATGAATTTCCTGCTCTATTCACACCAAGTTTGTATATATCGAAATTATTCATAGAGCCATTTGGATAGTAGTTAGAATTTACAAAAACTCCGTCCATGTACTGGCGTACTGAACCGTTATCGAATACTGTAACTAGATGAGTCCACTTTTGTGCATCGACATCCCCAAACGGTTTGGTCTGATTATTGTGTAATTTCCATTCACCATTGGAAATCATATGCTGGAATGATTGATTCGACCCCGCATTATCATCAATAGCGAAAGTTGAGGCGTAATTTGATTGGTTGGTGGTATTGGCCCAAACCCACTGGCTGATGGTAAAGTTACCCAACCAATCGTCNACGTTNACCTTTGCATAATCATCTGNGCCATCATACCANAGACAATTTCCATCGATGCAGTTGCGCCAGTTTGCAGCNTCCATTCCNTACAGAGTGAAGTTAGANNTATTAGTCACNTNGTCACTTGANAATGTTCCNAAACCTTCTTCAAAATCCCATCTGTGAATTAGGTTCTCAGATTGAGGCACGTAATCTCCGTGAATCACAAATGCACTGGATGGGATGGTAGATTTGCTTACATTTGGGCCTTCCCAGGAAAATTTCAGTCCGTGTGGGCCTCCACCTTGGAAGAACTCAATCCTGAAATCGTGTAGTCCAGCANTTAGAGTTANAGNCCCAGAAATTTCTCTCATCCCATGCATTCCATAATTTTGAATTAGACTTTCACCATTTANCCAAAGNTCGGAACCATCATCNGAGTTTANGTAAAAGGTCCAATTTCCTCCTTCTGGTATATCGACTAACCCACTGAACCTTGCTCCCCAGTTATTCTTGAACCTATCATCAAGGCCTGGATAGGCATTTCCCGACGAACCATACGCTAAATCACCCTCTACCCTTACATGGTCTGGGGTTCTATCNATCAAATCAGGCATGGACGCTGAATTAAATGAAACCCCTTCNTTGTCAAAGTACTCTGCCAGAATTCCAGTCTTCAGATATCCTGATTCTTGTTCACAAGCAGTTGAAACAGCAGCTTCAAAGGCGCCATTGCCTGCTTCTTTGGTAGAGGTTTGATATGACCAATTGAAAAAATCATCTCCCGATACTGTAGGTGCTGAATAATTCCAAAATTTCGATCCGCTCGGCCAAGAGGAATCAAGCGTGTCAAAACCTCCATTTGCTAGGTAATTTTTGTTCCAATTCCCGTCATTGCTGCCCCATGAAGCATATCCAATTACGTTGGTAATATTGGTGATAAATTCAGTTTCTTCATCAAACAAAACGGGCAGGTTCATAGTTCCATTAAGTGTTGAATTTGCAACATACAAATCGTCATTCCAGAACTTGTATCCTGAATCATTTCGATTGGTCGCTAAATCAAGCACGTGCATACCACGGGCACCGTAGGAATTGTTTGCTTTCTCAATTAAATCCAGGGCGGTCTCAACAGTATATCCTGTTAGCCTTGTCACTAGGAAAAANCCGTATTCATCTCTGGTAAATTCTTCCATAGATTTACCTGCTAATGGTCCATAACTGTGGTCGANCCACCAGTCTTGACCNATGTCTGAGTCATAACTACCACCAGCCAGAGAAATTTCTTGGTCAAATGATGCTTTGCTATTACCTCCACTAACCCTCAGCGGCATTCCTTTTGTTGTTACTAGGTAATTCAATTCAGAGCCATTGTAACTAGACAGCATACTTCTGAATGGATCAAGGAAGTAGTCATTGAATTGATTTCTGTTGATAGTTTCGCCAGTTGGATTAGACGAATTATCGAATATGAATACTCGGTCTGNACTGATATTTCTNGCTGTTACAAAAGCCCAACCAATTGTTCTACTTGCTTCAGATTTGTTATTGATTAACACCCCAACATCACTGTAATCAGCTGTTGTGGTNNCGCTAAATCCATCAGGAACCGCAACGGATTNAAAAGGGGTTTCNTTCCAAATATCAGTAGAAGTTGTAAATCCATGAAATATATTGTCGGTAAATTTTTCATTTTCTTNAGGCTGAACNGGAAGATGCATTGTACTAATCACAAAAAGCGCGACTAAAATTAGCGCTTTTTGTGTGGGTGCCATGNACCNTTGGATGGGATATTACTCAAAGTCACTTCGCTTTGATGTATTTGACAAAATTGACCTTTTTTTACAAAAATCGTCAATGTGTATATGAAGGACGGCCCCCCCTGCTCTAAACATGGTCGAGTTGTACATGGCGCGAACTTGTCGATGGGGAGTGGTTCGTGTTATTGGTGGAGACCTGCATTTGCAGGAAGCAGATGCTGTTGTAACTCCAGCAAATAATCGCCTATCTGGAAGAGAAGGGTTAGATGCTCAAATCCACAAAGCAGCAGGGGATGAGCTAAGGCAATTTTGTAGGGATGTCAGCATAGAACAGAGGAAATTGAACTTACCCCCATGTCCAGTCACTACGAACGTCGTATCAAAGCCGTTCAATTTAGAAAAGAAGTACAAACATATCATTCACGTTGTCAGTCCTGACTGCCGAAGACCAAATCAAGACGAATCTAGGCGAGATTTACTCCCTGAAGCGTATCATAATCTTTTCAATACCTTGAGAGAAATGAAAGATGTCAGCGTCATAATGGCCCCTCCATTATCTATGGGGGTCTTTGCATATCCGCATCGAGAAGGAGCTCGTTTAACCCTAGAAACGCTATTAGGTATAATGGACGGTGACGAAGACCCTGGCATAAAGGAATATAATATCGTGGTAAAGGAAAGAAATTTCATCAACAACATGCGTACGGTATATCGCGAATCAGAAGATCAACTACCTGGCGTTGACACAACTATGGAATGAGGTGGAAAAATGGTCGATCTGCCAGATATGGTGGCTTCGGCAATAGAGAGTGACCGCACCTCATTCTCAGCTGCTGTGTTGCTTTCCAATAACTCAAGAACAGCAAAAAAAATTAGAGAGGTCTTGCCGAAAAAAATCAGAATGGTGACCTTAACATCATCTGCGAAAGTGAATGAAAATTTATCTGAAATAGGACTTGAGGTAGAAATCTTGGAAGACTCTCTCTCATCCCAGGGGTTATCTGTCCTCAATAGCCTTCATGACATAATTTTACAGGGTCTTGGAGAAGGCAAATTAAATTCTAACGACAGAATTTTGGCCATAATGGCTGAACCAATGAACGGAGTCATCATAATAGAGGCGAATACACTGGCTTCTAATAGACTCGCAATCATGGCAAAAGAGCATGATATCGAGATTGAAGTTCTCTCTCGTGTGCTAGAACTAGCGCGCTACATTGGTGGGCGAGGGCGTGAAGGACATGCCGTTGGCGCCTTGTTTGCGATAGGCTCTGTACCTAAATTGCGTAGGTACACAACAGCACTTGTTCTCAATCCGTTTAAGGGTCATTCAGATGCCAAAAAGAGCGTTGTAACTCAAAATAATCATGAGACGCTCGCAGAATTCGCTTGGCTCGATGGTGCAATTTTATTCAATTCGAAGGGTATTGCTAGCGACGCAGGTAGGTATGTTCAGGTACCTGCAGGTATCAATCCAAAACCCGGTGAGGGCGGAAGACATCTCGCTGCCAGATCTATCAGTCATCTCGCAGATGCAATTTCAATTTGTGTATCCTCGAGTGGTGTAATCACACTTTATTCCAAAGGGCGTGAGAGGTATCGCGTTAGGCTCTCTTGATAGCATCTTCAATAGACAATTCCCCAAAAGCTACCATTCTGGCCAGTTCCGTTGAAATTGTTAAATTCCCAGAACTAAGAATTCGAGATTGTCTCTGAATTTCTTTCAAATCTCCATCTGTAGGGTGCAATTCACGGAGATTGTAAACTCTAGAACCACCTACTAACGCAATTCTCGTTGCTGCGTGCAGATGTGCTTTCATTCTCGAACCAATACTCGTTTTGTATTCATCAACCTGAAGTGTTTCAATCCCATTAAGTATCAATTGGTTGATTATTCTGTCACGTATTAACGGGGCTCCGTCACCCACTTTTACAGACATGCGTTGGTGCTTTACAGCAGATGAAAGGCCAAGGATATGTTCTGCAATCGAATCTATTTGTTCTAATTGAGCGTTTCCGATTACCTTGCCATCGGCCAACCATGCAATGCCCGGTCTTGGTCCGGGGTCTATACCAAAGACCAATTGTACTGCAGTATCTAGTCCCTTAGCAGCCTGTATCGCCCTTTCGACTGAAATCTCAATTGTATCTTCAGTCGCCGGTATTTCACCATCGCTTGCCTCTTCGGGTGATGTCAATAAAACATCACCCCAATTGTCACCAAGTGAAAGCATCACGAAGTCACATTTTCTACGCTTCAATTCCCTCATAAGGTGGAATGAGAGCCGGAAGTCGTCTGTACGTACTGCAATCCTGCGCACAACCCCTCCGAGGTCCGAATCACGCATCAATATGACGCGTAAATAGCGATATAATCAAAAGCGATTGACATAGATTACATATCGTGACAGGTCAGTACGAACGAGAGCTCAGAGCAGTTCTTGCGGGTATACCCAAGGGGGTAGAAGCTGTCACGAGGTCTTGTGATTCTTTGGCTAAGGCCAAAGCAATGCAGGTCATAGAAAGGCCGTTTCTTGTGGTTAGAGCAGCGGGTTCTGGCATGGAAGGGAGCGGTGATTTGTTGGCCCTTCGTGGAGACATTTGTTTTCCTATCGAGGTAAAAACTTCAAAGAAATCCAAACTTTACCTTTCAGGAAGGACTTGGGATCAATACCAAGCAATGATCTACGAAGGTAAAAGATGTGCTCTTATGCCTCTATACGCTTACAGACTGAAAGGAGTCCGTGGGGACTCATGGCGGATATTTAGAGTTGAAGTGGGGAAACTCAGTGGTAGACTTGGGATGCTGACACGTAGGATTCCCCCTCTACCCGTTACACGAAATGACAAACCATACTTGGATTGGGATAAAGGGATGCCCCTCCACAAATTCCTAGCTCTCGTCTGCAGAGTGGACTCAAAAACAACAATTGATGGACTTGCGGAGAGGTTGAGTTTTTCACAAATTGTTCCCGAAACCAAAGATGAAAATTCACAATTAAGACTCACAGATATGGTGCGCCGATAAGAACTACGAGTACGATAAGCAGTATCAACGATGATAGAGATGATGCTTTTCTAGTGAAATGTTCAACCCACAGTGGATGGAGATTGTATAATCCGGTTTTTTTGCCTAACTTTCTGATACCAGTCATGGTTCCGTGTACTATGTCTTTGAAAAGGTGCCCTCCATCAAACGGTATCATTGGGAAGAGGTTGGTCAGCCCCAGGAGGATGTTGACCCATATCAACCAGAATAGTAAATTTACCAAGAACAAAAGTCCACTCAAACCGAGTGAAGATGCTAACCATCCGTCACCCGAATCTAACATTTCTTCCTGTGCGGGATGTATAGCTACGCCTTTGTATTCAAATGGCGTAATCAAAATCTGGAGTGTATTAATTGGCACGTTGATAAGGTATCCTGCAGGGCTTGATTCAAAATCAGGGTGTGCCCAACCTGCGAGTCTATCGACACCGGCTGTGCCGTCTGCCAAATTTTGGACACCAAGAAAGGCATCACCTTCCTCGACGCCCATCGCATCTAACATTTCTTCATCATATCCAGAATCAATGTAATGCTTATGTTTGTCGGAGAGATTAACCATGAGAGTCTCTGTAGTGCCATTTCCATACCTCACTATTTCCATGGGAACAGTCTGGCCCGCAGTTAATCCATCCATAACGCTGGTGAAATCATCGGTATCTGAAATTTCTGATCCATTAATTGAGATGATAACATCCCAGGCCTCCAATCCAGCTTCATCCGCTCCATAATCTACGATGATTGTACTTGAATGAACGCCAGGGTCTGCAGCAGAAAATTGTCCGGCAACTTGTCCGAGTAGTACAATCAAAATAAATGCAGCAAAAATGTTTGTAGCCGGTCCAGCAGCAAACATGCGTTGCCTTTCTCTTCTTGGAGAATTAGCGATTTCAGTGTACTCTGGTTCTGCGAATGCACCCAATGGTAGAGGTCCAGCCATTAGTAATCCGAAACTTCGTACTCTCATGCCGTGTGCCCTCGCCTGAATACCATGGCCGTATTCGTGTATTACAAGACACACCACAAAGGCAATTATGCCATAACCCAGTGGAATAATTGGGCTTAAGCCGGGAATAGCCACAAGTTCTGTTACGGGTCTTGCCTCTGTTTGATTTCCATACATTATTGCTGATACAATTGCTAGAATTATCCCCAATGCAACTACTATCATCGCACCCCAGCACACCCAAAGAGAAACTTCTCCATAGGCTCGCCAGAATTTTCTTGGCTTGGATACCTTTTCAAGTGCCTTCTTACCCCTCCCTGTTCTAACCATGAGTATCATGCCAAAGAAAATTCTAGAAGCGTTCCACCGGTCTAATTTGCCACTGTTTTCCCAATACCTTAGCAATAGGTACCATAGAAAGAAGGCAAGAAAGACCTCAGTCCAGCCAATCTGGATGGAGAGAAAACCACTTGCCATAAATGCCGCAGGTGCGGTTTACTATTGAACCCGATGTCGTTTAGTTCTTGAATGACGGCTGCTTAGGATTACCATGGACGAGATTCCTCACGAAGTGATATTTTGGATTTCCGAGGAGCTTGGTGAAGAGCCATCTGACGTGTTAGTGTGGGCTCAGGAGGCCGAATTAGTCCAGTTACTAATTCGTATGTCGGATAGGGTAGCTATACTGTCACTTTTAAATGATGAAGGTGAAATCATTGAAGAAGATTCTCTAATAATTAGAGAAAATCAGTGGCAACCCAATTCGATTCAAACCAGACGAATGAAAGATGGTTTTGTAAGATTTAGACACCGCTCAAACGAGATATTACTGGCACCTAAAGTCAGGGGCCATGAAACTGCATCAGGTCAGCTTGAGGGTTGGTTGAGCGAAATGCGTGGCGAGGCAGGAATTCCGAAGACAAAAGCTCAGAGGGTTTCCAGCTTGATGCGAAGTCGAGATAGAATAGAGCGAATGTTAGATCAAGCCAATCTTAGTGATATAAGAGATGAAACTAGATATGTTGAATTGAGGCTTGCAAGCGCCGATAACAAATTAGCGGGCAAAGATCTATCCTATTCTTCTTCCGAGGAGTAAATTTTTGCAAAAGCCGCCTCCTCATCTGCCTTGATTGCTTCTGGCGAATTTCTCAAGACTGTGCTGATTGCAGGGTCTATGATGAAGGGCAGGGAAAGAACAAGTGCAACAAACGCCATCAAGTACAGAAACGATGAACCAGGAACTTGACTTACTCCCGGTGAATCATCTCCACTAACCATAAGTTTCACTGTGCCTAGCCATGGTATTTCAGAGCCTGAAATTCCGATAACCCAATTCTGCTGTACTGGTCTTATCATTCCGCTGTGTATTGATGAAAGGCCTTCTGCAAATTCAAAAACGCCCTGATCGTCATTACAGTTGTTGTTATCTCCCAGGGTGATATATCCAGGGTTCATTGGGATGTAATCCTCAACACTGTACCACACCGAGCCATGTTGTGCAGCAGTCCCTCCGCAGGAATATTTTCCGACATTTACCCCATCGAAAATTAAGTTGATTTTCTCAACGTTCGATTGGTTTGTACCCGGTACAGACCATGAAATTATGCACAAACCATCCCAATAAACAGCATCGCAATCCTCTGTATCGTTGGCAGGGGTAGTTTCACCGATCTTTATCTCAAACAGCGCCCTGTGTATTATCGGCGTGCTTGTGCTTTCACCATTTCTTTCGTAAATAATCACATCTCCTTCCATTCCCAATGACTCATAGCCATAGAAAGGAGATTCAGAATCTGTTGCTTCTGCGAAGCTAATGATTCTGTTATCATCAGGTGAATGAACCAAAACAAGGTCACCGGCATCAATTGTTCCAATTTCGCCATTTACATCATGTTGCATAGAGTTTGATTCAACAACAACAAGAGGAGGCATAGAGCCGGTGTGCGCCCACATTGCAAGAACGAGTAAGCTAATCATTCCAGCAGCCAAAACAAGTTCGCATACTAAGGTACGAGAAGGGTCTTGAGCACTCATTCCAACAACCCTTTAACTAGCGCTTTTTCAATCCCTTTTCTTGGAGGAATGAATTCCATGCTTCTTGGTGGCCTCCACCAAGTATGCGTGCCGCTTCATCACCATCAGGTTTCATTTTTCTCAATTCAGACATAGAATTCTTTGCCATTATCACTTCAATTGTCTTTGCCCTTGCGCTCAAGTTCAAGAATGCGGGGGCAGAGATTGCTAGTCCTATTCCACCTACAACTATCAGAACAATTGCAATCCCTGTATAATCTGCGAAATCAGCGTTGTCCTGTAAGAACATCAATTGCGCCGCAGCCATTGTGGTCAGTAATGCCGAGGCAAACGTTGCAGTTCCTGAAATTCTTAGTTGATTGCCGTGTTGATTTTCCCACCAGCCCATAAGTCTCGCCGATGAAGCCTAAGTGAATGTTATTATTCGATTTTTGGTCTCATTAAATCTGACTTGACGGAGCATTGTTCAAATGTGATGAACCCGCGTGGGCCGAAGGCCCACAAGGCGAAAAGGCGGTATTTCGTTGAAAAAATCACTATTCCTAACCTTGATTTTTGTCATTTCTGTTATGTCTCCAATGGCCGCCGCAGGCGTTACAGAGACACAATTTCAAGGGGGAGCCACCTCATACACACACACATTCACTGGGACTGGAGACGGATTTGCAGGAAACTTAAGTTTCCCATACGGAGCAGAGGTTACATCTGCATCGTTTGACATTGCAGGGGATTCGTCATCAACTACATGGGCAAATCTTACCACCGACACAGACTTCGGTAGGGCCGGTACTGGTTCGTGGAGCGGGACACCCCCAGGTTTCGGCTATGGTTATCGAAGCAACCTCGAAGTAGGAAACGATCAAGTTCAACTTATTGGTAATCCCACCGAGCAGGTTAACGGTTTGGACCGTTCCGCGGAGGGGAGCTCAAACGGAGGGACAATCAACAACACAGGCGGTTTCGCCTCAAACGGTGATCAAGGGTTTTTGGGTTATACAAAGCCTCAGTCTTCTATTAGTTTGACCGGCTCGAATTCAAATTATCGCGGGTTCGTAATTTCCAACGGCGACGAATACCTCTCAGCAACTTACACTAGTACGACAGTTTACACGACTCCGAGTGTAAAGCGATACAATGCAACCACCGGTGCATACATTGGTTTGTCATCTATCGGAACCTGTACATCACACTCTACTCCGTTGTATTCGACTTATGATGCAACTAGTGATGGTAATGGGACCGTTTGGACAGTCTCTTACAGCTACAGGATACTTGTCAAGTGGTCTGTTTCAGCAACAGGGGCCTGGACATGTCTTGGAACATATTCATATTCCAGCACATATTATCCGATGGGGGTTGATATCGACGAAGACTCAGGTAGGATGTTTTTATTGATGTATCACGCATCATTCCCGAATTACGACCGATACTTGTACGAAGTGAACCCAAGCAATCCCAGCAGTATCAACGGCACTTGGTTATTGGGTTCAAGGGAGTCCATGGGAAGTACAAGCACCCAACCTAGTGGATTGATTGTCGACCTTCCTAAAATTATAACAAATGAGTATTACAGAAACGATGGCTATCACAACCATTTTTCCATGAATGGGATATTCGTGGAAAGAAACGGAAAGGTTGCTTTGGATGGGGGAGGCCATTACGGCATGGACCAACTTGGTGACAATACATTTGGGTATCAATGTCACTATTCAACATCATACTGTTCATCGACGTTGAATAAAATCCAGCGTAAGGGAATTGGAGCAGTCTATGATGAGAGACCAGTAACTTCCTCTTCATCTGTAGTAACTAGTAACACTGTATCTCTCACCCGCTCAATTAGTGACATAACAGTGGCAGCATTGGTCGGGTTTGAACCAACAAATACCAGTATAGACTTAGAAGTATCAAACGATGGTGGGACCACTTGGAAGAGTGGTATATTCAACCAAAAATTGTCTTTTACAACACCCGGCTCTAGCATAGTCTGGAGAGCTTATCTTAACGGGACTTCCACAGAAACTCCTGTTTTAGATTTCGTTAGTTTATCGTACACTACTAGCTATACCTCTAGCGGATACATGTATTTGCGTTCTTCAACATATTACAATTCTCAAACAGCACCAGTAGCCGTTACGGCATGGTGGAACTCAACGGTTCCGACGGGAACAAGCCTCCAGGTACAATTACAGGACTCTACGACTAGAAATTTTGCTTTTAGCGGCGACACAAAAACAGTCTCATTCACGGGCAATGGATATCTGTATATTTACGTAAGATTCAGCTCACAGTCACCTTATTCTGCTACAGCTATTCTAGAAGACCTCAACATTGGTATGCACGTGAATGCACCAGAGGGTGTCGGAATAAATATCGGAGGTGATAGCACAATAGAATGGGAAAGTCAAGGTGTTCTATTTGGCTCAACGACTCAAGGAGGGGTTACGTTTGTCAAAGCATTCAACGACTTGATTCCAGACACTGGTGCTGGAACAGCAACAGTACCAGTATACGTTACCTCTCAATCTGCTGGAGAAGTTACTCTTGAACGATTTAGTGTGACTTACAATATCAACACAGTTAATCTGGATATGACAATTCCTGAGGGGGAGATATTGCACGAAAGAACCGAGCCTTACGAAGTCGTCACAAGACACATCGTAGGAGATGGTTCTAACAATTACATTCAATCTGCAACCTTAGGATTCATCGCTTCTCCAGCATCAAGCGCACCCACGCTAGAATGGCAGTATGGAGACATATTCCCTTCTCCAAACGACCCCGATGATTGGATTGAAATATCTCAATCCTCATGGTCATCATTAACAAATGGCATTCTTGAAATCCATTGGTTGTTTTACGTAACTTCCAATTTCCCAGACCAAGAAAATGTCAGGTTTGTCTCCAACTGTTTAGACACAACAGGGAATAATGGCTTCTCTCCTGCCTCTCTGTCTAGCGAAACCGGTCTAAAAGTCAACAATTCTTTTGGCTTGGGTTGGATGAATGTTAGAGACAACGAGGGAGAAGTTACCTCTGATGATGTTGAGGATGGAAGTTGGGTTGCTGCAGGCGACACTCTACATTTCCAAGGTGCCATGTGGTTTGCAGATTCTACCGATGCACCGAAGGATAGTGCATTTGATGTAAGAATCTCTCAAAACGGATTTGTAGACTCAGATTGGAGGGATACAACAAATGTCAATGGTACATTCTTCATTTCTATCGAGATGCCAGATATTGACGTAGAAAGTGGGCTGACATATGAAATTCAAACCTACAATGAAAGAGATGCTTCAAAAGTGCTAGCTTCAAATTCAGACTGGTTCAGAACCTACAAGGTAGACGCAACACATCCAGAGGCGATTTCAACATTACCTGTAAATGATGCGTACGAGGCTGCAGATGAAGCACAAAAGGTCAGTATTTCAGTATCTGATGCAGTCGGAGATCCTACAGAACTGAGTTTGTACTATTGGGTAGAGGCAGATCATGATTTGAACAGAAATGGTGAGGCAGACCCAACAGAATATGCACACAAAAAAGTCCAGAATAACACAGAAGCAGATTTCAAAGTTTTCTCGACCACAATCGACCATTCTAGAAATCCAAACATGGGAAGAGTGTCATATTATTGGGATGGCGGAGATAATGCTGGAAATCCTCTGCACTATGTCACTTTAATTGACGATCAAGAATATACGTGGGAATCAGGACCAGGATTTAACGCAGATGATGCAACCTTCCGTACAAGAAAGGATTCAAGTGCGATATTTACTGGACTTGATTGGGTAGGTCATAATGATGGCGCCCCAATTTTTGCAGGTACAGAGCAAACAATTTCCCTAGGATTAATCGACGCAAACACAGCAATAGACTTCGAATATATCGATCTCATTTTCGACTTCGAGGGGCCTGATAGTGAGGTGGACCAACAGAGAATTTCCTACTACGGAATAACTGATAATTTTGCTAGTAATTCACAATTCATCACACTTTCATCAACCTCAGAGATGGTACAAACAACAAACGATTCGGGTATGCCATGGATTTTGATTGACTTCAATTTCCTGATTGAGTGGAACTGGCCGGACGAAGAAATTTCAGACCTCGCACTCGAGTACAAAGAAAGAGGTTCAGAATTCCCAACCCGGCACATTATCTCCGAGCACACGTTCACGGTTGAGAATGATTTGGTCCTAGACGCATCATCTTTCATGGTTGAAGATATCAGCGAACCAAGAACAGGAATCGTAGCTGATGGTAGCCGAGTTAGAAATGATGACAGGTTAGAGTTCACCGGTCGTGTTGTATACGAAGGAAGCAATGTTCCCGCACCGAATGATGCATCGATAGTTATCGAGGTATTTGATGGAGAAAGTATCTGGTCCGATGGTTCGATTGCCGAGGATGGAGGTTATTCAGTGGAAGTACCTTTGTCTCATGCAGAAACCCTTCGCTCGTCACCTACACGAACGTGTTTAATCTCAATTGGAGGAATCCCTGGCACAGGAGAAGACATGACAGGACAAACTGTCTCCACAACCCTAAGAGTGGTTGTAGACGATACTGCTCCAAGAGTTGTGAGTAGGGCTGCGCCCCTGAATATCATTGACATCTCTGCAGAGACGGACCTTACTAGAATACCAGTCGAATTCTACGGGACAGAGGATGCAGACATGACTGGCTCTCAGCAGATAGTTCACTGGGTGATGAGAGATTCAAGTCGCACACTTACACTAGGTGCGGGACAGTCTGTTTTGGGTATGCAGCAAGATGGACAGAGTGTGATATGGACAGGAACTGTTGATTTAACAGATGAAGGTAGGATTTCTCTCCGTGAAGGTGATTGGGTTGGTTTCTATCTAACAGGATACGATTCTGCCGGAAATGAATTCCCAGTAGTGTCAAATTCTGAAGCAAGCCCGATTTCAGAGATAGCTGGGGATGACACCGATTTTGAAAGACAATGGGTCAGGCTCGGGGCGGTTGGACCTCAATTAAAGATAAGCTCGATCGAACTATCGGATGACCATGTTGCACCAGGGCAAGAAATTGAGATTACAGCAGATGTTACTAACGTTGGAGGGGAGACAAGTTACCAATTCAAAGTTTCATTTTATGCCGGTGATGCGATTGTTCCTTTTGACTCTGTGACTTTGAACAATATCGATGCGGACCAAACAATCCCCGTTTCGGTAAATTGGGAAGCGAGAGAGGGAGTCGATAGAATTCGTGTAATCGTAGATCCAGAGGACGTGATTATTGAAGTAAATGATGACGATAATTCAGCAGAGCATAAAGTCGAAATCGTGTATGTCTCCTACATGGGGTGGTTTGATTCAATCCGGGAACAACCCTTAATTTGGTTATTTTCAGTTCTCTCAATAATTGTCCTTATCGCTATTGGAATCACGGCAAATAGGACTGCAATTGTTCATGGAGAAGATTCACTATACCAAGAGGAATGGGAAGAAGAAGAATGGGATGACGATGATGACGATTATGACGAAGAAGATGACGATTACGATGAGGAATATTGAACCTCAAATCGTTGCCCTCTTGAACCAGTGACTTCGCCACAGAAACATGGCGGATGGTGTTTTCTCCAAACTTGACGAGAGTTTGCAGAAGGCTCTGGAAGAACGCAACTGGGTTCCTACACCAGTTCAATCGGTTACTCAAGAAGAGATTGCATCCGGTGGTGACAGACTAATTGTCGCCCCAACTGGTTCAGGAAAGACAATGGCAGCCATGCTGCCATTATTGGATCGCTGCCTTAAGACGGGGTGGAAAGGTATGTCGATTCTTTACATCACCCCATTAAGAGCCTTGAATCGTGATGTTGATCGCAGACTTGATGAAATAACATCCGCCGTAGGATTACGGCTTGGTTTAAGACATGGAGATACGTCACAGTCAGAGAGAAACAAACAGGTTCGAAATCCACCGAATGTGATGATTACAACTCCAGAAACCTTCCAGATTATGTTTACTGGTAGCAAATTGAGAGAGTTATTACGAGACGTTCAAGCAGTTGTAATAGACGAACTTCACGAAATGGCAGATGGTGAAAGAGGGTGGCAATTATCAGTGGGAATATCACGCTTGGAGTCGTTCATTGGAAGGAAAGTTCAGAAAATAGGTCTGTCTGCAACAATCGGTAACCCGGAACAGGTAGCAAAGTGGCTTTCACAGGATGCAGAATCAATAAATGCCGTAGCACCAAGATCAACCGAACTTACCGTAGATGCAGTAATACAAATGCCAGAAGATGAAATCGGTTCGCTGGAGTTAGCAATTTCCCCCAGAGCACATGCAACACTAAGGGGTCTGGCCGAGGTTATTTCGAATAATAGCCCGTGTTTGGTTTTCGTAAATTCTCGCAACAGCGCAGAAACGGTATCTCAACGCTTACAAGCTATTGCGCCAGATTTGTCAATCGGTGTACACCATGGTTCTCTTGCAAAGGAAACTAGAACTCAGATGGAGAACGAACTGAGAGAAGGTAAACTGCAGGGTTTAGTCTGTACCTCAAGTTTAGAACTTGGAATTGATGTTGGTAGTGTAAACCACATAGTCCAAATTCGCTCTCCTCGTTCAGTTGATAGGATGCTCCAGAGAGTCGGAAGGGCAGACCATCGGCTAGGCGGTGTGGGACGTGGCCACCTTCTATCTTGGGAAAGTGATGATTTATTTGAATCAGCAGTTATCGCTCGAAAGGCTGTTGCTGGAGAAATCGAGCCAGTTGAATGGAGAGACAGACCTCTTTCGGTTGCGGCAAATCAGATTGTAATGATGGTGCACAGCCATGGCGCATTACCAATAGATGTTGTAACACAGTCAATTTCTGGTGCTTGTCAGTTTGAGGGATGGGAGAGGAAAGACACAATTTCTATTGGCAATATTCTTGCTGACAGATGGGTGATAAGGTGTGTGGAGGATCCAAATACAGTTCCTTGGTACCGCTGGCCGGTAGACGTTTGGAAAGAATTGGAATCTAAATCGAAAAAGGAATTGCCAGAGCAACCGAGACTTGCTTACGATGAAGAGCCACCTGAAGATTTGAAACGATTAAAATTCGACGTCCCTGAAAAGTATGCGAAAGGGTGGCTCGGTCGCTCAGGAAGGACTAGGGAATGGGTTACGAAGCATCTTTCGATGATTCCTGACAAGCATTCCTACAGGGTTCGAGATGCAGTGACGAGAAAACCACTGGGTAATGTGGACGAAGCATTCGTGCTTTCGCTAAATGATGGTGGTGAGGACCAGGACGGCACCAAACGGCGCTTCGTTATGGCTGGCCGAACTTGGATTGTTGTGGATGCTGACCCCGAGCAGAGCGAGTTATTGGTCGCTCCAGTATCAGATCAGGGACACGCTCCGCAATGGGTTGGAGAATTACCGCCAACGCCAGCAGACGTAGCTAGAGAAGCAGGTCGTTTACGAAGGCTATTCGCCATTGATTTAGGGCTAATCGTGGAAGAAGAAAACAATCAGATAGACCCTGCTGGACTCTTAATCGGAGACTCAAAATTAGAAGATTATTCTCTAAACGGGGAGGCTAAGGGAATGCTTGCAGATATAGTAAGCTCGCATTTTTCATCAGCGGGTATGATACCTAGTGAACGATTGATTACAATCGAAAATAGAAGTGAAGCATTGGTGATAAATTCCTGTCAGGGAAACAGGATCAATGAGGCCCTCGGACATTACCTTCTGGCGATGGCTAGCACTAGGTCAGGTAAATGGGGCAGATTAATTGTTGAACCTTGCAGAATCTCCCTTCAGGTTGCAGGAGTAAATCCAGAGGAAATTATTGAATGGTTGAGAGAAACACCACCAGATGCGCTTGAGGGTGTCCTCTCAGTAACCTTGCCAAATTCACGAGAAGTTCGATGGAGGTTCGCCCAAATCGGGAAAATATTCGGAATACTTCGTCATGGAGTCGATCCGAGAAAAATCAACATACAGGCTTTGTTGAAGAAATATAGAGGCACGCCGGTTTTAGATGAAGTGTTATCCAAATTATTCCACGAACGGATGGACGTAGTCGGGGCAACTGATGTAATGCGGGCCGTACAAAATGGATTAATTGGATTGGAAGTTACTGCTATGGGGCCCCTTGGAATTTCAAGCCGGTCGGAGAAAGATCTCCTACTGCCTAACTTTGATAATCAACAGGTTCGAGCCAGATTAGAGGGTCGATTGATGAATGAAAGAGCGGTCTTATGCTGTTTGAGATGCCAAGCAATAAGGCGTTTTAGAGTAGCAAGATATCCTGAAATAGTGGATATCAAGACTTGCCTGAAGTGTAAAGGACAAATGATGGCTTGTTCGCGAGAGGGCCTCGAAAAGCAATTGATTGATTGGGTGAAATCTGATGACCCAAAAACAAGGGATAGAATGATGAAAAACGCTCAATCAGTAGCAAATCGAGGAATGGATGCAATCCTTGCATTAATGGGAAGGGGAATTGGCGAAGCAACCTGTCAACGGATAATGAGAAAAGTGCAAAGGGGAGACAAAGAAGCATTGCTAGAGGCGATACATGTCGCAGAAATCGAGTATGCTAGAACTCGGAGATTCTGGGGTTAGTCGGTATCTAATTCCATTTGATTAACCCTTTCAACGGCTTCTACTACGTCCCCTTCTTCCCACCAATCTACGGCGATAAATGTAGGGCGCTTACCATGTAATTCGATACATTCAATCGCCCGTTCAACCATGAAATCAACATCATTTGCTTCGCCTGCTCTAGTCGGGTCAGACAGCCCGGCTTGGTTCTTCAACCAGTTATTCATATGGAATACAGGTTGGTTTACGTCTCCACGTAACTTTTCGCAGTCCATTGATGCTGTGTCATCATCTGCGTAATTTGTAGTCCAACTATGTGTCAGGAAATCGTGAAAGTATGGGTGCTCACTATCGCTGGCTTGCTCCCAAAATACAACAAGGCGTTTGTCCATGTTTATCATATCGATAAGAGTGGGCCAATCAGAGTTCATTTCGTGAATATACATCATATCAGACAAACCAACGTCATCAAATATTGCCTTTAGGTGGTCTGGTTCGACGTAGTTTTCAATCAGCAGTGTCACAATATCTCTATCTTCGCTATTCATCTCGCCTTCTAGCTGGTTCAACCAATTCCATGGGTCAACAGCACCGTATGTACAAGGACTGAAACCTCTGTCTGAATCGCCGTGGCAGAATCTTACATTAGATGCGCTTTGGTCTGCAGTAGTTAGGTAATGTGTATCAAGCATAAACGCACGCATGCCTGCATTCCACTGTGCTTGAAATCCTGTTCTATGATTTGCTGCAGGGTAGTAGATATTGTCTTCATGCGTGGAATATGAGTTGTGCGTCTCCGGGAAAGTCACATCATCGTAGGTCCTGTGGCATAACACGACCAATCCATTGCATGGAATTGTCTCCATATACTTGCATGAGCCATCATCCTCAGTCGAATTTGAGTCGTAATTCATTGCATCAGGATCAGTACATCCCAATACAGGCTCAGGTTCTGGTTCAGGCTCGTTATATTCACATGAGCCGTCGTCTTCTGTAGCATTCGACTGGTAATTGTTTGCGTTAGAATCGGTGCATCCAAGAACAGGGTCAACATCAGTAATATCTTCTTGGTTATCAGAGTCAGTGACACTGTCAAAATAAGTACACCCTGGTGAAAGGAGAAGGATGAAGGACACTAACAGAACATGTCCTCGCATGTGTCTCAACTAGAAAACTTTCCATTTGAACGCACCGGTATCGCGCTTTGAGAAACAGGAATTATCTTTGGATTTGGCGTACACCGACCCCAGCTTCAGAAAACATATCTGTTGATATGTTAAAATCATCAATCCAACGCTCAGGAATTTCAACATTGCCATAATAAACAACTTCTCTGATACCTGCTTGTATTAGCGATCTTGCACATCTAGAGCATGGAGGCCATGTGACGTATGCAGTGCTTCCTTTGAGCGATACTCCAATTCTGGCAGCATGCATGATTGCATTCTCTTCAGCATGACAAATTAATGGATACTTCAAATCACGATTATTCAATCTTTCATCGTCGTCGTTGATTCCTCTTGGGAAACCATTGAAACCGGTCGAGCGGATTTCTCTATCCTCTCCGACTATGACGCATCCTACTTTTGTTGACGGGTCTTTACTCCAGTTTGCAATATGATTTGCTAACTCGATAAATCGGTGGTCCCACTTGTCGCCCATCTTGCCGCCCTAAGTGTTCTGATTGGTTCCATGTTCAAGAAAGTATGTCGACATTTAATCCAAGTGCGGATAGAATATTTCCACATAAATATAGGGATCCGGTAACTAAAATTAAATCTGAACCTTCAGAAAAAGAATCTATCGCTGTTGATGGGTTTTCTATGTGTTTAACCCCTTGTATTGGTTCTTTAACACCAGGATAACGCCCCCCTTGAGGTTCGGTTGTGATTATCTCAACAGGTGGTTTTGCTATAATCAACTCAATCAGTGGTGCCAAAAAAGCATTCATGTCTTGCTGGGGAGATGTTCCGAATAAAAGGGACCATCGCTTAGGTAATATCTCCAATATCTCGGGAATTGCTCTGAGCATTCCACTCGGGTTGTGAGCAGCCTCGAGCAAATAATTCTGTTTTCCTTCAATATACTGCATTCTTGCTGGCCATACTATTGGTCTTCGAACAAATGAGTAACCAATCATAGCGCAAAGCATCTCTGCCAAATCCGCAGCCTCGTCCATGAAAGTGGAATTTTCTGGTAAGTAAAATCGTGCTGTTATAGCTTCTTCTCTCATAGCATTGCGAATTCTTGCGCTACCAGGGTCGCGTATTAGCATAGGCACACCTGGTCTCCAAATAGCGGCTTTTTCTTTTGCTACCTTTTCGATTGTATCTCCTAGAATATCGCTATGCTCCAGACTTATTGATGTCACAAGGCAACCAACAACATCAGCAGTTCTAGTAGCATCCAGCCTTCCTCCAAGTCCGGTTTCTAAGATCATGATTGAGGCTCCAGCCTCTTTACAAGCTAATAGCGATACAAGATAAGTAATCTCGAAGAAAGATAGGTCGGCCTCAAGTTGTAGTACTTTTCTAAGCGATTTATCAAACTGCTCTGCTGTGATTGATTTACCATCGATTCTTACTCGCTCCTCCACTGAGATTAGATGTGGTGAAGAGAACAATCCTACTTTGTAACCAGCCCGCACTAAGCCAGCCACTAATTGTGCGCAAGCGCTACCCTTTCCGTTAGAACCTGCAACGTGTATGCAATCCATGTCTCTGTCTGGACGGCCAAGGGCTTCCAGTGCGTCGTTCACTCTTGTCAATCCTAGTGTCATACCTTTGCTTTTCGCAGCAAATAACCACTCTCGTAATTCGTTTCTAGACATTGGCCCCGTAGGGGCCAGTCTATCCAATGATTAGAAAACCACCCTCATTCTCGCTCGCAGACATGGGAGAGGCTGCATCTACCGACCACATCAAACGCGTCGAAAGCGAATTGGCCAAGGAAGACACTCTTCTTGCCAACATGATTCAGCAAGCCCCAGGTATGATTGGAATGGCTTTTATGTTCATTATCACAATCATGATTGGAATCTGGCTACAGCCATGGTTCGATGCCGCAGGTCTTCAAGCGTTTGGGGAATCAGGTTCAACAGAAGTTCGATGGATTGCACTTGAATTGGTTGCAATTTTCGCTTTCACTTTCATGATTTTGTGGTTGGCGAAAAATCATCTTCAGCACGTCATTAAGTACGGAATTCTGTTTGTTTTATTCCTTGCTCTTTGTTATACAACAGTTCCCGGGGCACACATTCTGTTGGTGCCGGAGGTGGAGACCGAGAAGTTTGTTTTTACAGAGTCTGAAAGTATAGATGAGGAACTGTTCTCGGTAACCAGTGATGGGTCGATGATTACTCACAAAGCAGTTTACAGAGATAGCATTGAAAACCATTCATTTATCGTTTCAAAGAGAGCTGTAGATACTTCACTGGAGTGGAGTATGGAATTTGATTCATACCCTGGAACTCCGGATCAATTTGGGGTTTCTGAAGGCATATTCGGGTACACAATTAACAATAACAAGTGGATTTGGACATTGGATAAGGACACAGGTGAAATTTTGAGCAAGTATGCTTGTTTTGAGTATGATGGGTGGAACGGTACAGCTGTTGATTCTACCCCCATGATGTCATTAGATTCCTGCGTCTCTGTTTTGGAGGTTATTGAGAACCCAGATGCTGAAACTAACCAAAGCAAAGGAGCACTTTACGTACTTACCTCAGGAAACACAATTGTCCGCCAAGAAATTTTCGCAGATGCTTACATTCCATCAAATGTCAGCGATGAAGAAATAGGATTTCACAGGCATGCAGCGGAGTGGGTATATCCACCAATAATGCAACAGGGAAATACCCACATGAATTTACAATATGATGAGGATAGTCTACTCTTAGCAACCGATAAGGGAGCGGTGATGATCAAATTAGAAGAGAACTCTGCTAGTACCGGCAGCGATGGTGTAACGCCCGATTTTTTACACGATGAAAGTACTGTTGAGTGGTTCTATTCACCAGACGATGGTGACTCACTGACGACACTCAATATCGTGACAAACCCTTGGGCTAAAGGAGAACAATTAATCATGGCTGGTACAGAAAGAGGAGAAGTAATCGCCTGGGTTATCGATGATGATTCAGATGGGAATTTCTCAAAAGAGAAAAGATTCAAGGGTGGAGATTCATTTGAAGGACCTATCGCTTATATTTCAAATTTCGACTTGGATGAAAGTGACGGTGATGAAATTTGGATTGCGGATGGAGACGGTATCCACGGCTTGTTCTACGACTCTCTTATTGAGTACGTAACGATAGATGTAGAATTGGAAAATGATTCTATATTCACTGTTGATGGTTTCAACATTACTAGTATTAAGAAAGGCGACTTGTTGTATGTTGCAGATACTTCTGAAAATATGGCCATCGGCGCAGGAGAATTCGACCCAGACACAATGTACAATGTGTATGGTATCCAATGGGATAATACTGCTTTCTTGGTAGGAATTGGATTGGCTATTCTACTGATGACCGCGTTAATTATCCGGCCAGAGTGGTATATTGTTAATACAGTTGGAGTGCTAGTTGGCGCGGGAGTCATCGTAATGCTTGGAGTAACATTTGTTCCAACATTAATAGTCATCTTCATGGTATTGGCCGCAATTTACGATGCGTGGGCAGTCTATCGCTCAAAGCACATGTTGGACTTAGCAGACACAATGATAGGTCTTAATTTACCAATCCTCCTTGTTGCGCCTCAGGAAAGCGGCTACTCAATGTTGGATGAGAAGGACACAATTCGCCCCGTTGAAAACCAACAGAATACCAACGTTGCCCCTACACCATCAGAAAGTCCAAAGAAAGTGGTTAAGAGGAAAAAGCCGAAAGAAGCGATGTTCATGGGTCTAGGAGATGTAATCTTCCCAGGTATGCTTGTCATATCTTGTGTGAATTATATTTCAGACAGCGGACTCGCAGTAGGTATTTCTGCGCTAATAGGTGGGCTTATTGGATATCTCGTGCTCATGACCTATGTGGCTTCAGGTAGGCCCCAAGCGGGCCTACCTTTGCTAAATGGGGGGGCGATTCTTGGCTACATTATTGGAGGGCTCATCTTTGTGGGCAGTGCTGCATTTTCCTTCGGAATATCGTTTTGAGGTGAGCTAAATGTTGAGTATGGAATTGTTCAGAAACGAAGCTGGAAAAATCCGTGCAGATCACGATAAGCGCGGCATTCCACATGACAAAATCGATCAAGTAATCGATTTAGACAAACAATGGCGCACGGCTCTAAAAGAGATGGAGGAAAGCCGGAGAGAACGTAATATTGCAGCCCGAGAGATAGCAGATGCAAAGAAAAGTGGAGATAAGGAGAGGTCTGACAGAATTCTTGCTCAGGTCAAAGACCTTGGGGATAGGATCTCCTCTCTCGATGAAAAAGCAGATCAGTTACTTGCACAGCGAGATAGCCTGAGAATGCGAATTCCAAACCTGCTACATGAATCAGTTCCCGTAGGCGAGGATGAAGCGGGGAATACACAACACTCCCTGCACGGAGAAAAACCAAATTTCGATTTTGAGCCTAGAACGCACAATGAACTTATTGAAATGAATAAATGGGTAGACCTTGAGAGGGCAGCAAAGATTGCAGGTAGTAGATTCTTTTTCTTGAAAGGCGATCTTGCACGTCTAGAAATGGCACTTCAGACTTATTCGGTAGACTTCTTGCTTGCAAGGGGATTCACTTTTGTTCAGCCTCCTGTAATGATGAATCGTCAGGCCTACGAAGGTGTCACTGATTTATCGGATTTTGAAACAGTGATGTACGGAATAACTCCTGACCCGTTATACATGATAGCCACCAGCGAACATCCACTTACTGCCATGTACATGGACGAAGTGATTGAGCCTAGTCAGTTACCTATCAAGATGGTTGGCGTTAGCCCTTGTTTTAGGAGAGAAGTTGGCGCTCATGGACTTTCAGATAGGGGTATATGGAGGGTTCATCAGTTTACAAAGATTGAACAGATAGTGATTTCTCATCCCGACGATTCTTGGGGTCATCATGAAGAGTTGTTACAAAATTGTGTAGATTTGTGGGACGAACTAGGCTTGCATTACGAGGTGGTGAATATTTGTACAGGAGACATGGGCACTGTTGCCGCCCGTAAATATGATTTGGAGGCGTGGCTACCCGGGGCAAATGCATTCAAGGAAATCGTATCCTGTTCTAATTGTACTGATTATCAAGCAAATCGTTTGCGCATGAGATATCGTACAAGCGGCGGTAATGCTGCGGTTCATACTCTCAACTCAACCGCGGTAGCCACAAGTAGAGCTCTAGTGGCTATAATGGAGCAGAATCAAACAGAGGATGGTAGAGTCAAAGTTCCGGATTGTCTAGTTTCTTTTATGGGCGGTAAAACCCACTTAGAACCCTGCAATTGGTAATTCGCTCACTTTTGAACAAATCTGCCCCAATTAGTGGCAGGATTACTGAAGCATCGCCCTCTACGCACACATTTGGGGCCTCGGGTCTCATTTTTCCCCAACTAATCGCTTCCCTGAGTCTTGCACCAGACAAACTGCCATCATGTTCTGGAGCAGTGGTGATGTAAATTGCTGAGTCCAGTCCACCTCTGTATTGGTTCCACCAAATTACGTGGTGCTTAGATATCCCTCCTCCAATCATGAGGGCATTTGATTTTTCGACATCCCATGTGAGGTCACTCATTACCTGTTCATCGGCAAGAGTGTCAATGTGGAAATCGCGATATTTTTGTCTAAACATGAAAAGTTGTGCCCCTATGCTGCCATCAGTGATGCCTGGAATGCACACAGGAATCTTATTTTTGTAGGCCCAATAAATCAAGGAATCTGGCGTGCCAATCCTCTTACCAAGTTCCCAAACAAGGTGGATTGAGCCAAAGCCCAGCCAAGCATCAGCACCCTCTTTTCCAGTCTCCTTAATTCTATCATTTCTAATCTCTTCAAGGGCTGGTAAAACGACCTTTTCAATGATTTCGCCATAGCTAGAGTTCGGCACAATAACATTACCCAACCTCATTAATTCATGTTCTCCAAGTTCTATGTCATCTAATTCAAAGGCTCCATGGTAATAGTGCTTGTATGCTCTGGCGATATCGTGATCAAGCGTTCCACATGTTGTAGAAACTACGTTAAAAATTCGTCTTTTTATGGCCTCGACAAAAAACCCACGTGTGCCTGTTGCGCACAAGCAGGCTGGAAAAGACAACCAATTTGTCACTTTACTTGGGTCAGCATCCACTTCGTCAATTTCTGACTTAATCTGGCGTAATATGTCTCTAGCAGAAGCGAGTTTTGTAGCAGTGAAACCACCCGCCTCAGCCATCTGGTCGATCAATGATGAAGTATCAGTCAAGGACGAGAAATCATAGTCCTTAACCGGCTCATCAAAAGATTCTGGGTCAATTGCCATGGATATATGCGGGCGGCTTTGACATATGAACATCGTGACTGGATTATGAATGTTCTACTTCGTGAATTTTATCTCTCAAAAAGGCAGCACGTTCGAAGTCTAATTCCAACGCTGCTTGATGCATCATTTTCTTTAATTCATCAATTGAATAATTTAATTCTTCAATTGGTTGTGAAATATTGTTTGTTACCGAATTTGAGTGAGCCCATTTGCCCGCTCCAAGTCTTAGATTACTAGCCCAGTCGCCATCCTTTCTACCTCCTTTTGAAGCAACCAATCTCTTGCCGCCAGCTGTTCCTGCAATCAAATCATCTAGGTCTCTTCCCATTTGTGGAAGCGCCTTCTTGATAGTCATAGGGGTAATGCCGAATTTTTCATTATGGGTGATTTGTCTTTCTCGACGCTCAAGGGTTTGTCTGATTGAAGCAGTCATAGGAGGACTCATTGAATCTGCATACAATATGACCTTACCATTAGAATTTCTTGCAGCTCTTCCGATTGTCTGTAATAAACTTCGTTCGTTTCTCAAGAACCCTTGCCGATCTGCGTCAAATATTGCTACCAGACTTACTTCCGGGATGTCAAGACCTTCTCTGAGTAAATTTATTCCCACAATTGCATCTATGTGGCCAATTCTGAGGGCGTTGATGATCTCCGTTCTTTCTATTGTGTCAATTTCTGAGTGTAGGTGGTGGGCTTTGATTCCCATTTTGTTGAGGTATGCTGCCACCTCTTCTGCGAATTTTATGGTAAGGACAGTAACTAGAGTTCTCTCTCCCTTCTCTATTCGATGGTTGATTTCAGATAAGAGGTCTGCAACTTGCCCCTCAGTTCCTCTCACTTCTATCTCGGGATCTAGAAGCCCAGTTGGACGAATTTCCATTCGTGGAATGTGTTCAATCATCTGCAACATATCGTACATACTTTCAGAATCCGGATGTTTTTTGCTTAGCTCTGGCTCTTTTACTCCCCCTCCCCCTGCAATATGACGCAGTCCAAGAGGTGCCTCTTGTTCGGTTGTTTCACACAAGTGCAAAAGTTCCCTCTCTCCCGGTGTAGCGCTCACGTAGAGCATCTGAGGGACTAGGTTTTGGAACTCATGTAGTTTTAGAGGCCGGTTGTCAGCAGCAGATGGCAGTCTAAATCCATGTTCAATTAGATTCAGTTTTCTGCTTCTATCTCCAGAGTACATGCCTCCTACCTGCGGTAGAGTGACGTGAGATTCATCCATGATGACCAAAAATTTGTTTGCATCGCCGTGGAATTGTTTTGCCGCTGCTGCGAAGAAGTCTAGCAGGCAATATGGGCGCTCGCCATAATTTCTTCCATCAAAGTGCATCGAATAATTCTCTACCGCCGTGCAGTGTCCTACCTCTCTTAACATTTCCAAGTCATATTGTGTTCTTTGCTGAAGCCTGTGCGCTTCGATTTCTTTACCTTCACTTTTCAGTTCTGAGACTCTCCCGTCAAGTTCAATCTCTATGTTTTCAAGAGCTTCCTCAAACCTTTCGGGTGAGACCATAAAGAATTCTTTTGGATGAATCCATGCCTCATCTAATTCATCGAGAATTTCCCAAGAAACAGGGTCGCAGATTTGAATGTGCTCGACTCCGTCGAAACCAAAACGAATTCGAAGCGGATCATCCCTGCTCGGCATCCACACGTCCAAGTTTTCTCCCCTCAACCTCACCTGGCCTCTTTCCAAATCAGTATTAGTCCTCTCATACTGCAAAGCGACTAATTCACGGACCAGATCTCTTGGTTCGATATCTTGGTCAACATGGATTCTTGCGTGGTAGGATAGGAATGTTTCCGGGGCATTTAGTCCGTAGATGCATGATACCGAGGAGACTACCACACAATCGGGCCTACTCACTAGGCTCGCAACGGTCGCAAATCTCTCTTGTTCGATTCTTTCGTTTATCGATAGCTCTTTGTCTATGTACAAATCTCTCTTTGGCAAGTAAGCTTCTGGCTGGTAATAGTCGTAATGCGATACGAAATATTCTATACCGTTCTTGGGAAACAGCCCTGCCATTTCTTGATACAACTGACGGGCTAATGTTTTGTTGTGGCTCATTATCAACGTAGGTATGTTTAGTCTTTCAATAATGTTAGCCATGGCGAAGGTTTTTCCTGAGCCTGTAACACCTAAAAGAACACACCTTTCTTGTTTATTTTGCAATTGAGAAATTAATATTTCAATTGCTTTTTCTTGGTCACCTGCGGTGGTGTGTTCTGAGTGCAATTTGAATCGAGAAACCTCGGGTGAAAGCTGGTCTTTAATTGCCCCATCCAGGGCCTTCGATATATCGAAGGGGTCACTCATCGCTTCACTTCCTACGGTAGGTAGAGCCCGCCGTTGACATGAATTACTGCACCGGTTATGTAACTAGATTTGTCTCCCACCAAGAATGATACGACGTCAGCGATATCTTGTGGAGTTCCGATTCTTTTGAGTGGAACTTCGTTTTCTCTGCTTGCCCTTTTCTCCGGGGAGTCGCCAGCAAGGATGTCGGTATCGACAAAACCAGGGGCTACGACATTCACCCTTTTGCCTTCTGGAGCCAGTGACTGCGCTAGAGATCTTGCCCAGATTGCTAAAGCCGCTTTGGAAGCAGAGTAGTCTGCGCCGTGTGGCGATCCTTTTGTCCCCAATTGACTACCAATCACACAAATCCTAGCCTTTGATTTTAGTTTTGATTTCACAGCGTCCCATGTCAAAAATGCACCTTCGAAATTAGTCGACATAGTTCTCCTTAAATGTTCGAGGTCCAACTCTTTAGCATCAATTCTGTCATACCTTCCATGATTGATTATCAAGGCATCTATTCCCGCAATAACCCAAGGGTGTGTAGCAAGCAACGCAACTTCTCTTGCATCAGTTACATCACAATTAACAGCAACAGCATCGACACCGGAATCTCTTATTCCATCTACCACCATTTCGGCCGGTTTTGAAGAGGTACAATATGTTAGCAGTATTCTGTAACCATCTCTAGCCAATTGCTTTGAGATTGCAGCGCCTATCCCTCTACCTCCGCCTGTGACTAATGCGGTGCGCATGTATTCGCTAGGAGGATTTCATTCAATAACTCACTGGAGGAACTGGGCTAACTGTGGAGGTTGCCAACCTTCTGGTTTCAGAACCTTTCCATCATCCCTGCGTAGCACCTTTCCATTGACAAGTTTAGCCATGTTTGAACGGTGTACTTCATTGAAAGCATCATCATATATCTCTTGCATTCCGTGATTAATTATTGTCCCTGCTAAAATGTATCCTATGTCTGCTAGGGCGTCTAGAACTTCGACTAGGTCACCTGACCTAGCAGCTTCCGCATACTCTTGTACTTCTTCAGTAAGTAATTTGATTCGTAGTTCAACTAGGTCCTCAGGGCCTAGTCCCGGTTTGTTTAATTTTGGAATTTCAAAAGCATTGTTGAATTCGAGCAATGACTCTATGATTGGATTCATATTCCTGTGCCAATCCTGACGCTCTATGAAAGTTGCATTGCCACAAACAATATCCAACCTGTGGATGCATGTGCTCTAAACCACCACTTCTGGAATTGGGAGCCAGATGCAATTAGCACTGTTGTCACAAAGGCTAGTGAAATCAGCGTACCGATTGGGTCTATGATGGCAAAAGCCACCGCCCAAAGCGGGATAGAAATTAGAATAACCGACATTGTTGCTGGAGGTTTAAATCTCGAAGGAAATGATTTGACGCCTGTACTCTTGTCGCTTTCAATGTCCATTTGAGCATATCCAAGGTCAAATGCTGCAATCCAAATTAAAACACCGATTGCGACATAAAGTAACTCTGGATACCAGGTATATGATGAAATTTCACCAGTTATTGCTACCCATGCTCCTGCAGGTGCTAACGCTAAGCAGCCTCCTAGCCACCAATGGCAGAGCCATGTAAATCGTTTGAGGTATGGGTAAATTAGGAATGCAACAACTGGTATTGGAGATAAATACAAACACAACGGATTCAGCATTGCTGCTCCTCCTAATAACATTAGCAAAAATATTCCACACAGAGTCCAAGCAGTGTTTAAGCTCATGCTGCCTGATGCGAGATGCCTGCCAGCTGTTCTGGGGTTCTGGGCATCGATATTTCTGTCTATTATCCTGTTTAGCCCCATCGCTAAACCTCTTGCTCCAATTGCAGCAATTAAAATCCAAAACAGTTCACCTAATGTTGGCTCTCCTGCCATGTATGCCCCAATAAAAACAAAGGGTAGGCTAAACAGCGTATGCTCAATTTTGACAAATGATGCGATTTGTTTCAAGTCCATTCACATCACCAAGTTATCTGGCCATGGCGGTAGATCAAATCTATCTATCGCTGCCAGAGTCTCAGGATCATGCATTGTAATCGCTGGCCATCTTCTAACCGGGGTTGGTCCCTCTAGAGATGGAATTGGAGTTGTTGCGTCCCAGAAAATACGCCCGTTTTCTACTATCAAATCTCGCTCGACTGCGAACCTTGATGTCAATTGCCACAGTAGTCTTCGCATCGCCCCNTCTCCATGTAGATTCATGTCGTTATCCGTGAAAAATAGCCAGCGAAGTTCATTTTTTGAATCCAATTGCCAAATTAAATTTCGCAATTGAGTAATTTTTTCTCTTTGTGCCNTTGCTGCATNCTCACTTGGCCAGTCCATTCCGGTTCTTGGTTCAGGTTTACCTTCGATATTTAGAGTGACTACAAGCATCGAGTTTCTCATTAGTAAACAGTCTTCCACATCCTCTAATTTTGAGATTTTTTCTAACAATTCATCGCTGATACCTGGTGGTTCTTCTTCACCTCTCTTCCAAGCGGTAGTCTNCTCAATTGGTGAGCCTTCAAGGGGATCTCCACTACGAGGATCTGCGGGAACTAATTTTGTAGCATCGATGATTATCTTCGAATGAACATTTTCAAACGTTGATGCGGGTTCTAGAGAATCGCTTACCATTCCATCGATTATTGTAATGTCGCTGTCGGGGTCTACTCTGCTATTCAATACGTCTAGCAGTGCATCCAAATCACTAGGGTTTTCATCTGTTGCGATCAGTATTTTCAGAAACATCATTTGCCCAGCACCCAAGAGCCCAAGGCATGTTTTCCTTGCCTGCCGAGGATACCTCTGTTTACTTTTTACAATCGCTAGATTGTGGAATCCGGTTTCAAGTGGAAGGTGAAGGTCCAAAACATCTCTGTGCTGGAATGATAGTATTGGTCTGAATTGTTTACCTATCGCTTCTCCTAAGTAACCATCCTCCATTGGGGGTTGTCCGACAATTGTTGCAGGAAGTACAGCATTTTTCCTCCTTGTGATGGCGGTAACATTCAGTACGGGATACTGTCCGGTCAAGGAATAGAATCCAAAGTGGTCTCCAAATGGGCCTTCAGTACGCGTTTGGGTTGCATCAACCCATCCTTCGATCACTATGTCAGCATCTGCTGGAACCAGTAAATCTTGAGTCAGGGCTTTTGTAATTCTTAGTCTCCTTTTTCCAAGGAATCCAGCGAACATGTACTCTTCCAGATTATCTGGTAGCGGTGCTATTGCGGAGAATATCAACTCTGGTGGCCCACCTATACAAATGGCTACTGGCATTTTTCCATCCGGCCATGCCGCAGCATGATCAGCACCGTGCTTGTGGATTTGCCAGTGTAATCCGACCTCCTTAGGTCCGAATACTTGGCCTCTGTACATCCCGAGATTGTGCTCTCCGGAATTTGGGTCCTTTGTAACAACCAGTGGAAGCGTAATGTATCTTCCTCCATCCATTGGCCATGTTTTTGGGATAGGGAGTTTTGTGACATCTAATTCCATCTGTACTTTCTGGCAAGATCCTTTCCTAACTTTCTTTGGCGGCATTGAGATAGCATCCCTCGCTAATGGTAAACCAGTCCACGGCTTTTTCACGATACCACCAATGTCAGGTTTCATTAGTGCAACAAGCCTGTCTCCGACTTCTGTAGGGTGTGCTGCCCCCAATGCTCTGAGAGTTCTATCATGTGACCCAAAAAGGTTCATTGCCAATGGTATATCGCTAATTTCCCCATTTGGAAGCTTGGGCTTTTCAAAAAGAACGGCTGGTCCATTTGTTTTGACAAGTCTGTCAGCAATTGCTCCAGCCTCTAACTCTACATCAACCGGTTCGGAGATTCTCAATAACTCGCCCATTTCTTCGAGATGTGCAAGCCAACGAGTTGAGTTACGCCAGGCCATGGTAATGCTACGACATCCTGTTCATGAATACTTGTTCTGTTCCGACTCATTGAAGTCCCGCCCCCCCTTCGGGGGGGCATGGCGAGTTGTGATGTGTTGGTGATCGGCGCCGGTCCTGGAGGTGGTTCTGCTGCTTTGCACTCGGCTAGAGCGGGGCTCAGCACCATGATTGTCGAGGCAGATTCAGAAGTTGGTGTTCCCGTTCATTGCGGAGAATGCTTATCACAAATGGCAGTCGATAACCTAGATTTGGATTTACCAGAAGATGTCATCGCCCTTGATTGTAAAGGTATAAGAGTAATTTTTCCAGATGGAACCAAGCGATTGCTTACTGAGAAAGGATACGTTCTAGAGAAACATAGATTCGAGCAGTGGCTTTGTAGTGAAGCGGTCGAGCTGGGAGCTAGCCTACACCTGTCACACAGAGTTACTAGCATGGAAAGAATTTACAATAGCAAAAATGAATTTACCAATTGGAAAATAGATGGCAGGGGAGACGAATTCCCAATCGAATGCAAGGCTGTTATCGATGCTTCAGGAGTCGCCGGTGCAGCAACAAAACTACTCGATATGGGCACTCAAATTGATGTAATTGCAGGATTCCAGTACGAGATGACAGAAGTAGATAATGACGGTTATCTTGACTTTTATCTATGGCCAGAATATTCTCCACATGGGTATGTTTGGATGATTCCAAAACAAGGTAAAAGAGCGAATGTTGGTTTAGTAACTACAGACAAAAGAGGCGCAATAAAATACCTCAACAAGTTTGTTGAAGATACATACCTAAGTGATAAAGAAATTCAAAATCCTGAATGGAGAAAGCCTGGTGTCAAACCGAAGCCCTTTGGTGGTACTATTCCAATCTCAGGTCCACGAGAAGTAACGACTGGTGATGGCTTGATTTTAGTTGGAGATGCTGCTGGCTTCACATCCCCCTTATTTGAGGGTGGTTCGCACCTTGCTTTGTGGTCTGGAAGAGAGGCTGCTCAGACTATATCCGCAGCAATATCCGAAGGGGACCTCTCAAATGATAGGTTGCTAAGCTATGTTAGGGCATGGAAGAAGAGATTCCCGCCTTATCACAAAATCCTGAAGGGAAAAACATCTCTATATGATTTGAGTGATGATGAGTTATCAAAGATGGCAAGATGCTTGCCTGAGGAGTTGGGTTCAATGTCGGTCTTTGACAAGTTATGGATTGGTGTTAAAATTCTTGTAAAACACCCAATACTTTACACAAAAGGTGTAATCAGCGTACTACTATCATTTGGTTATTCGAGGGCAAAGCACTTCGGATGGTGAGTTGATGGAATCTTTGTTGATGCCATTGGCTGTTGTAGTGGCAGCGTGGGTAACATATCGCCCAGATCCAAGATTGACGTGGCTTCTTGCAGTTCCGTTTTTTACCTTAGCTTTCATGTTCACATTCAATTATGATTCCATTCATCTCGTACATTGGTACGGAGGGGAGGAGTTACCCCACAAATACAGGTTTGCAGCTACTTGGGCAGCAAGAGAGGGTCCAATTTTACTGTGGGTTGCTTGGATGGCACTGCTATCGATAATATGGCGAAACCCTCTGAAAAAAGAATCAAACGAAACCTCTAATCTAAGGCTACGATTAATGAATGGCTTCTCCCTAACACTTTTGCTTGTTGCATGGATTCTTGAGCCTTTCAAGGCCGCTGACGGAAGATTTCCACCAGGCTTGAATGAACTACTGCAAACCGATCTAATGGTAATACACCCGCCATTGATATTCCTTGCCTACTCGCTTTGCATCGTGCTTGCATGCGTTGCTATCTCTTCGCTACTTACAGATACTAGAGGAATAAAAGATAGGTCAATTCAGGTCGCAAGACCTGCTTTCTTCTTCTCTACATTAGGAATTGGCCTGGGCGGACTGTGGGCCTATTTGATATTAGATTGGGGAGGTTATTGGGCTTGGGACCCTGTGGAAACAGGCTCTCTACTGCCTTGGATTTGTTTGGTTATGCTACTTCATTTACGTACACGGCCGGGCAGGACTACAGATCATCTCTGGGCTGGCATTGGGATGGCATGCGGTGCACTTTGCTTATTTGCGACAATGGTTACTCGAGCAGGCGGTGTTTGGGCAGTAAGTGTTCACACCTTTGTTGTTAANTCTGAGGGTTCACCACCGGGAGATGTTTTTGGAAGAATCATGGTACTATTATCTGATAATAGTGGCATCGAGGTAGTNGTTTACCTTCTAGGAATNATCCANTTACTTGGTATATTCCTCGCAACGAGACTCGGATTTGAATACTCAAAATACTGGCTTGGCTTNCTACCGGCCATCGCACTTTTGGGNGTAATTGGAGGGGGTGATGTTCTAGATGGATTCCCACACACTTTACTTGTTCTTCTTGGCCTTGGCCCATTTGTTGAATCTGGAGTGAAATCTCTATCCAAAGGGCATGATTGGAAATGGTTCGCNTTGCCNGNGGTTATGGTAATTTTAAGNTTCNTACATGGTATGGTCCTATTCGAACTTCTNTCGTTATTATTCGCATTTGGTCTGATATTTGAAAAGGACCGTTTCAAAGCATGGGGCTGGGCTAGCGGCGGGGTTATGTTATTCCTTTCAGCGTCTTGGGCGGGTATGCTCGATATATGGATCTGCGCAGTCGGGATGACTGCGTTCGTATCTCCATGGTTTTTTGCAGAGGAGAATTCTGGAACCAAATTTTCTTTTAAGGAAAGAAGCGCTCAGCAACGCCTTGCCTTATGGTCTCCAGTTGTAGTAGTTGGCCTGTATCTCATACTCACTCTTGTGATTTTGATTTCAAGTATAGACTCAATCCAATTTGCTGCTCACGAGTTGTATGGAGCACCATTTTTAGCAGCTNTAATGATGTCTTTCGTGATGTGGAGTATGAGAAAAAAACCCGCAAGAGTGTACTACCTCCTCCTATCCACTCCNTTAATTTTCATCGTCGCATGGTTATTCGGCAATTCTCTAGGTTACGATTCTCAAGATATTCTCGGTGCGTCATTAAGTAGAGGTCAGATTGGAATAGTCGTAATTATACCGGCTCTTCTAGCATTGCCGGCAACAATATCGCTTATCAGGGAAAATACAGGAAAGAGAAATGTCTCTTTATTTGCTCATTTTATCCATCTTGGTCTGGTTCTTTTGGTGATAGGTCACGTGATGAGCACTACCATAATAGATAGAGGAACGTTTTCTCACACTGTGACGCTTATAAAAGACGAGAGGGTTGAATGGCAAGGTTATGAGTTCGAGTTTGTTGATGTNGTNAAGCAGAATACAAGTCTCGAGGTTGGAGACGGATATTTAGGGGCTGTCATAAATGTCTANTCGGATGGTGAATTGTTAGAAACCGTTGAACCAGGNGTCCTTAGATTTGATACAAGGGCTAGGTCTGAAGTGGATAGAATTAGTATGTGGCATGGTGATTTAGTACTGATTATGGATGGTACACAAGCACGTTCTCTAATGGAGGATAGCGACTTGGTTAGAATNATGGTNTATGACTTACCAGGTATCCATCTAGTTTGGGGAGGNTGGGTTTTGATGTTATTGGCCAGTCTTGCTATTTGGGTGCCTCGAAGCGACCCAACTCATTGAAATAGGGATGGTTAGTCGCAAAAATGCCCCCGTAGGCATCAATAGGTGATTAACCATGGAAGAAGGAACCATAGTCCACGTCGATTACGACTTGTATAATGCAGATTCAGGCGATTTGATAGAAACTACTAGAGAAGAAGTAGCCAAGGAGAAAGAAATCCATCAAGAGGGAAGGGCATACACCCCGCTAGTTTGCGTTGTGGGTGCAGGGAACCTAATTTCAGGTTTTGAGGATAGCCTTCTTGAAGCAGAAGCCGACAAGGACATTTCCGTAGAAATAGCTCCAGCCGACGCTTACGGAGAGAAAGACCCAGATCAAATAGAAACGATATCTGTGGACAAATTGCTAAGACATGTGAGGGACCCAAAGGCACTCTACATCGGAGGCCCTGTGTCCATCGAAGGCCGACAGGGTACACTATCCTACTTAGCAGCAGGTCGTGCGAGAATAGATTACAACCATCCTATGGCAGGTCGTACACTCAAGTATGATTACAAGATTGTGAAAGTCATTGAAGGTAAGGAAGAAAAAGTAGCTGCATTATTAGAAGCAAATACGGGGCAAGAGGGCTTTGAGGTGTCATTCGATGGTGATGACATATCGGTTGTTGTGCCACAAACAATGTTGTTCGACCCAAACGCTGCAATGCAAAAGTTCCGCCTAGTCACAGTTTTGCGTGACGCAGTACAGGCAGGAAAGGTATCATTTGTCGAGGTTCACGAGCCAAGAGTAGTAGCGGATGAAGAAGAGTCAAATTGTGAGAATCCAGAATGTAAAGACCCATCTTGTGAAGTAAAAGATTGTGAAGTTACTGGTGAAGAAGAGGAATGAAATCAATCGTAACTCTCTTGTTGTAAACCGGTGTGAGCATCTCATGGATGATACTGAATTCTCTANAGGAGAGAGGATTCTAATCTCTATTTTTGGAATCCTCTCCTTGGTCATAGTAGGAGGTCTAATNCTTGCTCCAGAGTTATTNTGGGATGACTTTGTCAAACTATACATTTGGGATCCNATAGTNAAGGACGCTGGATCTTCAGGNGATGCAGGTTATTCGAGTGTGAACACAGCAGTTTACATTGCTACGATGATTGCTGCAGTAATTATTTTTCAAGCCTTATTTAGAAAGTGGAATCTTCCTGTTGATGACAAGATGATTTGGGCTCTTATTGCTTGGGTGGTATTAGCCCCTGTGTTCAGAGTAATGGAGGATGCTGATTATTTCAAAGAGGGTATAGACGTTCTATTCATTTCTCCACTTATACACATACATCTCGCTGCTTGGCTTATCATATCGGCACTCATTGGTCATGTTGGTAGGAAAGACCAATTATCCATGCTCTCCATGTTACTTGTAGCGTACATTGCATTCACTGGGCTACTGGTCTTACCTAGTGTTCATGTTCACGAAACAGGAAAGTTTTGGATTCTCGGAGGTTCAATTCTTGGGGCAGTAGCCATTGCAGTCGTTATTCATAACACTTGGAACTGGCATGAAATTCCAAGGGCAATGTTAGCGTTTGCGACAGGATTGATAATCATGGGTTTAGGCCACTGGGCCCAGTTAGCATCAACTCCATGGCTACAAGATAATCGTGCTCTACCGCGTGATAATGAAATAATTTGGCCTGTGCTTGTAGTAGTCGTCCTACCACTAATCATCACTTGGGCTATTTGGCGGCTCGGAGTTGAAGATTTGATGCAATTGCGGCTAACTGGAAACGAAGTTGGACTAATCCCNGATGGTATGACACTTGAACAATGGGAGAGTNANGACCGCTCAAAACATCCAGTNGAAATTCTATCCCCAAAGGGNATTCTCGCTACTCCTATGGTCGCTGGTATGTTGTTTGGTCAATTATGTGATGGTCTAGCAACAATGGTGGGGATTGATTGGTTTGGTTACTCNGAAAAGCATCCGTTATCGGACGCAGTAATACAATTAGGGGACAGTTTCGATATTATGGGCGAGGGCGCTTGGCTATTCTTCATAGTTAANGCAACTCTAGCTGGTCTAATCGTTTGGATGTTCTCACAATTGAGGATAGAATCGAGACAACAGCATCTCAGAGTCTTGATTGTTCTAGCAGTAATGATAGTCGGAATGGCACCNGGTCTAAGAGACATAGGTCGACTTATTCTTGGTGTCTGAGCGGTTGATTCAAGACACAATCCTTGCTGGGAGTTTTGAGGGGAGGATATGGATAGNCTACCAACACGTGTCAATCGTGCCGACCCGGATTACCAAAATCGCCTAATTCACAACAAGGAGTTAATCGATACTTTACGGGAGAGATTGAACCTAGTCAGCGAGGGTGGTGGCGGAAAATATGTCGAAAGGCACCGGGGTAGAGGTAAGTTGCTTGCTCGAGAGAGAATCGAGAAAATAATCGATCCAGGCACGGCCTTCCTAGAATTATCTCCTCTTGCTGCATTTGAATTGTATGACGGTCGAGCAAATAGTGCAGGTATTGTTACGGGTGTTGGTTTAGTTCACGGTAGAGAATGTCTCTTTGTAGCCAACGATGCAACTGTGAAGGGTGGTTCATATTACCCAATGACGGTGAAAAAACACATTCGAGCACAAACGGTTGCTCACGAGAATAACCTTCCCTGTATTTACCTTGTAGACTCTGGTGGAGCGTTTTTACCACTACAAGACGAGGTTTTTCCAGACATAGGACACTTCGGCCGTATCTTTAGAAACCAAGCCAAAATGTCAGGCGATGGAATACCCCAAGTTGCGGCAGTTTTGGGGAGCTGTACTGCAGGTGGCGCTTACGTTCCTGCAATGAGTGACGAATCAATTATCGTCAAAGGTAATGGCACTATTTTTCTAGCAGGCCCACCTTTGGTAAAGGCGGCCACCGGGGAGGAAGTAACAGCTGAGGAATTAGGCGGGGCAGAGGTACACACTTCGCAAAGTGGAGTTGCAGATCATTATGCAGAAGATGAGGGCGAAGCTTTGCGCATGGTTCGTAACATTGTCGAAAATTTGGGATCTAGAGAACTTGCCCCCTATGACAGAATAGATACCGAGAATCCATTCCATGATCCCGAAGAATTGATCGGTCTGATTCCGACTGATAACCGAACGCCATTTGATGTTAAGGAAATAATTTCAAGAATTGTAGATGGGAGCAGATTTCACGAATTTAAGTCTAGGTACGGTCAAACTCTAATCTGCGGTTTTGCACGAATTCATGGATTCAAAGTAGGTATAGTTGCAAATAATGGGATTCTGTTTTCAGAGTCCTCGCTGAAAGGTGCCCATTTCGTAGAGCTTTGTGGTCAAAGAGGCATTCCTCTAATCTTCCTTCAGAATATCACAGGTTTCATGGTCGGTAAGGCTTACGAAGCGGGAGGAATTGCCAAAGATGGAGCCAAGTTAGTAACCGCTGTCTCGTGCGTTAACGTACCAAAATTCACCGTAATCATCGGTGGTTCACACGGGGCTGGTAATTATGGGATGTGCGGTAGAGCATACGACCCTAGATTCTTATTCATGTGGCCAAATAGTAGGATTTCTGTCATGGGTGGACCACAGGCTGCTGACGTACTAACCACTGTAAAACAAGACCAAAGAGCTCGTGAGGGAATGGCTCCAATGGAGGGTGAGGAGTTAGAATCATTCCGAGCACCGATACTTGAGAAATACGAGACAGAGGGTAGTCCTTACTATTCTACAGCAAGACTGTGGGATGATGGAATAATCGATCCTAGAGATACCAGAGATATTCTGGGATTGTGCGTGGCTGCTAGTCAAAATGCTAAATTACCAAATAACAGATTTGGAGTATTTAGAATGTAATTGGAAAATTAAATTTTACAATTGAGGAATTGTTATGAATGAATTACCAAAAACTTCGCTTATCCAATTGGAAATTGATGGATGCATTGCTAGAGTTAAGCTTGCTCGTTCAGAGAAATACAACGCACTGAATGTGCAAATGATCTCTGAATTAATAGAGGTATTTTCTTGGACCGCAAAAAAATCTGTCGGAGTAAATGGCCGACTAAAGGCAGACGATGGGACTCCATATCTTCGAGTCTTGATACTGTCTGGTGAAGGGAAGCATTTCTGTGCTGGAGCCGACATAAACATGATGCGTGATGCGGGAGCAAATACTCCAGAGGAAAATAGAAGAGATTCCGAAAGATTGGATTCACTTTTCAATGGCTTGTGGTCTCATCCGTGTTTTACCATCGGTAAAGTTCAGGGAGTTGCACTGGGCGGTGGTGCAGGCTTGATTGCCTGCTTAGATCACGTAATCTGTGACAAAAACGTCAAAATCGCATTATCTGAAGGCAAACTAGGGATTCTTCCAGCAGTCATAGGCCCGTACGTCTATCGCAGAATGGGAAGTGCTAATTTCCGCAGACACGCTATGCTTGCAGGTAGGATGGATACAACTGAAGCACTGCGTATTGGAATGATTGACTGTATTGATGATTCCCTCGATGAATCTGCAATTGTTGCTGAGATTCTTTCATCTGGGCCCTGCGCAGTAACCGCTGCAAAAGAACTGACATTAGGATTCGATAGGTGGGAGGGAGACGATAATTCACTACGATTGTGGACTCTAGACTTTACTAGTCGCATGCGTGGTAGTGCTGAAGGCCAAGAAGGATTATCTTCGTTCCTAGAAAAGCGAAAGCCTGACTGGAAACCTTAGGAGTGATTTGATGCTAAAACGTACTCTCGTCGCCAATCGCGGGGAGATTGCTTGCCGTATCCTTAGAGCTTGCCGAGAGGCTGGTATTGAATGTGTAGCAATTCATGCAGACAATGATTCGGGGACTCTATTCACAGAACTAGCGGATATTTCAGTTAAACTTGAAGGCGAAGGGCTCGCAGAAACTTACCTAAATCAGGAACAAATATTACAGATAGCAATCGATAATGGTTGTGATTCCGTACACCCCGGGTTTGGCTTCCTTTCTGAAAGGGCTGATTTTGCGCAGGCTGTAATGGATGCAGGCTTGATTTGGATTGGGCCTTCTCCGGAAGCAATCACAAAAATGGGAGACAAGATGACTGCTAGAATTACTATGAAAGCCGCAGGCGTACCTGTTATCCCGGGCGAGGAGGTGTCAGGNGGCCTTCCAGANGTACTTGAAATCGCACCATCTGTTGGATACCCACTTCTTCTAAAAGCAACAGCAGGTGGTGGTGGAAAAGGTATGCGNGCTGTTCACAAGCAAGAAGATCTTGAGGTTGAGGCTAAGGCTGCCATGAGAGAAGCACTCAATGCATTTGGTGATGATAGGATATACGTAGAAAGGCTACTAACAGGAAGTCGCCATATCGAGATTCAAGTTCTGGCTGATAAGTATGGACGTACCATTCACCTCGGAGAAAGAGAGTGCAGTATACAACGCAGACATCAGAAAGTATTCGAAGAATCACCAAGCGTTGCTCTCGATAGAGAGCTGCGAGAAGCGATGGGTTCTGCTGCTTGTGATGCTGCTCGGGCGGTTTCGTATGAAGGTGCGGGAACAGTGGAGTTCCTTGTCACTCCAAAAGGCGAGTTTTTCTTTTTGGAAATGAACACTAGAATTCAGGTCGAACACCCTGTAACAGAGATGGTAACAGGTGTTGATTTGGTGCGCGAACAATTGCGAATTGCTGGAGGAGAACCAATGTCCTGCGGGTCTCTAAACATGAGAGGTCATGCAATTGAAGTTCGGCTCTATGCAGAAGATCCATCAAACAACTTCCTCCCAGCGATCGGCGAATTAAAGAAATTCATTGCTCCTAGCGGGCCAGGAGTAAGGCTAGATACTGGTGTCAGACAAGGAGATTTTGTTACGCCAGATTATGACCCAATGCTTGCGAAACTCATCGTCTGGGCTCCTTCTAGAATTGAGGCCTTACAGAGAATGGCTAGGGCGCTGGATGAATTTGTAGTACTCGGATGTAGAACTAATGTTAGATTCCTCAGAGAACTCTGCACTCATCCTGATGTGGTTGATGGTTGGACTACTACAGATATGATAGAAAGGCTATGGCCCGATGGATGGTCATCAGACCTCACAGGTCAGGTGTTTGACGCAGGTTTGCTTATTGCAGCAGCATGCGAGTCAACGAATCATGGAAAAAGAGTATTTACGTCTAGCAAAACCGAGGAGATGCCCTCTACGTTTGCCTCTATTGATAGGAGGTTTCCTTGATGGAATTCAAAACATATCAGGGGCGCGTAGAAATCGATATACTACGTGAAGGTAAATCATTCATTCACGAGGGATTAATGGTCGAGACCGGAGACAATCTGTGGCTCGAAATAGACGGTAGGAAGCACAAAGCTGTTGCCACGAAAGTAGGCGATGTTTGGTGGGTTCACATAATGGGCCACACATTAGAATTTGAAGTGATAGAGCCGGGGGCTGTATCCTCCGGCGATGAAGTAGGATTGAGCGCCCCAATGCCAGGTAAGATACTCGAAGTACATGTGTCTGAAGGACAATCTGTAGAGACTGGAGATTTACTAATGGTTATGGAAGCCATGAAGATGGAGCACAAAATAGTAGCTTCCTCTGCAGGAAAAGTAGACACAGTTCACTTTACAGCCGGTGACCAAGTCCCCCAAGGAGCAGAATTAATCTCAATTTCCTAGTATTTTTGTAGGCACATACGTTTTATGTCTCCTCTCTCTCGGAGGACCATGCAAAAAGCGCTAGCAATGTGTATGGCTGCCCTCCTGTTACTTGCAGGATGTATTGGAACTGATGACGCGGATGACGCAATTGAGATTGTCGGTTGTGACGATGAATCTTCCGTGACCTATGTAGAGGATGCAACAACTATTGATGAGGAACTATGTGCCTATGAGGATGTATTAGAGAGTTCTATTGTTGATTTTATCGACATGATTGAGAACGGTCCTGACATGGATAGTCTATCNTCCACTGTAGGTTATACAATGGAAGTTTCACAACCTGTGGGAGATGAGGTTTGGCATTACCTTGAAACCACTGTAGTTTCACCTGATGGATACAAACTAACCATCCAAGACACGTATGGTGACGAACACTCGTCTGGTGAGGTTATTATGTCGGGTAATGAGATCCAGTATCATCTCTCCAATGACACTCAAGACTACACTGTTCGCATGAAGCATGCAGGAACCTTCGCAGATGCATTNGAGGCAATGATGTCGCCAGATGATAATGACTTCGATATGGATTTCGATGATTCCGGTTCAGATGCTGACTGGGAGCCATATCCTGCAGGATACTGTGAGTGGGAAGGAAATCCAGAAGATGAATCGGACGTTTGGTCCTGTAAGGATGATGAATCAGACTCTGAATGGGATACATGGTGGTACTACTGTGAACTGCATGAAGGAGACTGGTTCTGTACAGATGACTACGGCCAATCTTCAGATTACGAAGATTCTGCAGATAACGACCGATACTACTCTGGAGGAGATGAGACTCAAGGACGTCAAGCCTCTCAGATTACAGGTATCGACATTACACAAGACGATGACATGGTTATAATCGCAGTAACTGGAGATTTCACCGACGACCCCGAAACTGCACCTTACTTCACGTTGATGGTAGTAAAGAATGGAAACTCTCCAGAGTATGCACTCATCAACATTCAAGAAGGAGATTTGGCGGTTTGGGATTACNTAGAGGATGGCTATGGCGAAGTCCANNTNCCAACAGATNTCCTANTGAGNGGTTTCTGGGACATAGAATTCTCTGTATGGCTTTATGAGGAATCAAATCAGACCGCGGTTTCTTCACAGTTCACTTTCTTTGTCCCTGANGATGATGGCGATGATTCAGACGATGATTGGTGGATGGATGATTCGGATGACGGCGAGGAAATGGATATTGAATTGGATGATGATGGGAATCCAGAAACAAGTTTCTACACAGGATTATACAACCCAATGTCTGCGACAATCACGGATTTTAATGCTGATGANTCAGGTTATACATTCATAGGTTCATTGAATTATGATGNATCTCCGTTCAGCTATCTGGAGATACACACAGATTCCGACTTCGCAGTTTTAGGATTTACAATGGAAGATTCTGACGATGTAGATAACTGGGTTGAATTCATGATGATAGAAACCGGCGAAACCGACACAGATCAGACAATTCCCCTCTCTGCGCTCCCCTACATACTAATCGACATGTCTGANATGGATGACGGCGGTAGTGATGATTACGACGAAGATACTGGGGACGACGTTTACTGGACTCCTTACTACGGCGGCCANTGCGTTTGGGAAGGCAACGACNAAGATGGCGAAGATGATGTTTGGTGGTGCAAGTACGATGAATCTGACTCCGACTGGGATACATGGTGGTACTACTGTGAACTGCATGATGGAGACTGGTTCTGTACAGATAACTACGGCCAATCTTCAGATTACGAATATTCAGCAGGTAACGACCAATACTCCTCAGATGATAGTGAAATGAGTCTNGATGACTTTGATGTCAGCAGTTGGGATAGNACAAACGACTTACAACAAATAGTTGATTGGTTCAACATGAACTACGATTATGATGAAAATGAGGANNTGATGACAGTTGACGATTTCCTNTCAAATTGCGATGCAGACGCTAGTTACGTAGATTATTACGTTGCTGAGTGTGTGTTCAACAGCGCTATGAGCATGCTAGCATACGACGAAGATGAGGAACCCGTGGAAGAAATCCACTATTATGATAATTGTACTGATGATAATGGTAGTTACGAATGTTGGATGGACGAGTGGGATTACGATAACGACGGAGACTTTGAAGAGAGTCATGGCTTTGATTACGCCGATTGTACCCTACAATCAAACGGTTCATGGATGTGTATTACAGGTTACGGGGATGACTACGACGACTCTGAAGATGTAAACGTATACTACTGCGTTCCGTTTGTTAATTACACCAGTGAAGGATTTTCGATATTTGACAGCACAAACCTTGATTCCACTACTTGCGGCGAACCAATAAATGACGATCTAGAATCGTTTGATTTCGTTCCTGGTGAAACCTGGACAATGCCTACACACTTGATTTGGGAAGATTGTGATGATAATGGAACGGATTGCGAAACTGGTGTCATAATGTACGACGTTTCAACAACTGAGCTTTGGGAAACTACTCACGAGAACAATTACATGGACTGTGATGGAACCTATGATAACAACACCAGCATGTGTACCGAATGGATTGGTAACGTAACAGCATCTGATGGCCAAGCATTCCAAATTACTCATCCAGAACAAGAGTTACTTGTCTTTTACCAGTATGATGAAGTGACTCAAAGCGGGCTTGTGATATTTGTTTCCTCAGANTCNGATGATGAGGATTTCAATGCCACAGATGCATTCGAACAGCTTGACATGAACGGGGATGGAGAGATTACACTCACCGAGTGGTCAGATTTCACCAATTCAACCGATGACCCAATGTCTGAGGATGATATCTTCAACCTTTCAGCCATGATTGACATTTTCGATGATGATAATTCTGGCGGATTAGACTTAGTTGAGTTTACGAATTTCATGGAGAATATAGACGATATGAACGAAGGCGATGACATGGATCCGGAAATGATGTTTGAAATGTTAGACTCAAACGATGATGGAGAGGTCTCACTCACCGAGTGGTCAGATTTCACCAATTCAAGCGATGGTCCAATGTCTGAGGACGAACTCTTCAACCTATCAGTCATGTTTGACATACATGATGATGACAATTCTGGTGGTTTGGACTTAGATGAGTTCACGAGTTTCATGGAAAACGCAAACGATATGGACGGAGACGATGACATGAATCCAGCAATGATGTTTGAATTGTTCGATACAAACGACGATGGCGAGGTTACATCTAGCGAGTGGTCCGACTTCACCAACCAAACCGATAACCCAATGGATGAGTCTGATTTCTCTTTCCTTGATTCTGTTATGAACAGTTATGATGATGATGAATCTGGCGGTCTTGATTTCGACGAGTTCATGAATTTCATGAGTTCGATGGAAGACATGGAAGACGGTGAAGATAACGAACCTAACATGTCAGTATACCTTGTTATTGGGCTATTCGAGTTTGCAGAGGGAGACCTTAGCGATTACTCGGTTGAACTAGCCATGTGTGAGGGGGACCAAATACTCGAGATTCAATGTGAAGAGTCGGTTTATTCAGTTTCACTTGAGTACATAGCAGCAACTGATGAGGAGCAAGCCATGATTATGTCAATGTCCATGCCTGTAATATTTGTTGACTCAGATGGAAGCGGCACACTCACATCGATGGATTATGTTATGATAAATCATGATCTTTTGGATGTTGATGGTGAATGGAACATGACACGCCTACATTCAGAAGAGGCAGATGCATATACAGATGAAAATCCAATGATGCACCTGCTTCCTGGATTTACCGGTCTCCTTGCTACAATCGGTTTACTGGGAGCTGCCTTAATTCGTAGAGAATGAAGTAATCTAAGCATCTCTTGCCTACACGTGCAAGAGGTTCCTAGATAGCTTCTAATCGTTTGATATTCTCTTCGATTATATCGGCGCACGCCTTGAAAACGCTCAGAGATTGTCCGACAGGATCTTCTAATTCCCAGTCTTGGTCAATGCTTATTGCGGGGCAGCTTACGCCACAACCCATAGAAATCACCATGTCATAAGATCGCCAATCAATATCATCCACGAGTTTTGGATACATTCCGTGGGTGCTGATTCCTTTCGATTCAAGCACCTTCAGCGCATTTTTACTTACTTCTGAAGCCGGATGGGTACCAGCACTCGCAGCATCATGACCTAGAGCCCTAGCAATGCCTTCGGCCATCTGGGAGCGGCAGGAATTCCCTACACACACGAACAACAGGCGCATGTCAGCCCAATATTGGCAGACACATATCAAGTAATGCCATGTAGGGTATGTAGATGTGGAGGCCAATATTTACCTACACAATCATTTTTGTGACGCTATTTATCGCTCACATACTCGCTGCTGCAAGCGATCTTGAGTTATTATTCAGGCTAATTGCAGCCTTGATTACAATCCAAACAATGTTTGCGGGGCTTCTTCTTCACATCNTGAACGGTAATGCACGTCATGCAAGATATCCTGTTGTTGCACTAAGCGCTGGTTTAGGGTGGGCTTATGCAGGTATGAATTTTGAGTGGTCAATCTTTTTGTGGGTAATAATTGCCATAATTTTGCAGTATGGCACTGAAAAAGGGTTGAAGTATGACCATGTTTCACAACGTATCAATGGCTGATTCCCCGGTGAAGATAAATAGTCCAGGTGGCGNNCCTGCCAGNCCAATCGCTGGTCCCTCTGCAGAAGAGCAGAAAAAAATGNAAGCAGCATACAGTCAAATGAAGCGCAAGATGGCGATTTCTGAGATGGGCAAGACCATCAATCACAAAATAATGGTTCTGTCAGGAAAAGGAGGNGTTGGGAAATCAACTGTCGCCACAGGATTAGCACTGTCACTGGCCCAACAAGGTTTGAAAGTNGGATTACTCGACATAGATATCACCGGTCCGAATGTACCTAAGATGATGGGTTTNAGCGGTCGAAGGCTAAACGTAGAAGCNGGTAGAATCCATCCCGCCCAGGGGCACTTAGGTGTAAAAGTAATATCGATGGCATTTCTGTTAGAGGATGAGGATACGCCCGTTGTTTGGAGGGGCCCAATTAAGTTAGGTGCCATTCAGCAATTTATTGGTGATGTCGAGTGGGGACAATTAGATTATTTGATTATTGATTTCCCACCTGGAACCTCTGACGAGCCGNTAACAGTAGCTCAAAATCTGCCTGACATTGATGGAATGGTTATAGTAACAACACCACAAGATGTCGCTTTGCTCGACTCGCGAAAATCAATTACGTTTGCTAATTCTCTGAAAGTCGATGTGATAGGGGTAATCGAGAATATGAGTGGATACACTGTCAGAGGCAAAGCACCAGCGGGAACCGAAATCGAACTTGCAGCTCCCGGTGGTAAGGTTGTGACTGCAACTGCTGATGATAGTGGACACTGGTCGGGTACTCTCAATATTTTCAAATCAGGTGGTGGCGAGAAGACTGCCAAGGAATTCGGAGTTCCATTTTTGGGTAAGTTACCATTCGACCCTGGCTTTGTACGAGGAGGAGATGATGGAGTACACCGTATTGTTTCGGAGCCAGACGGTCCAGCAGCGGAGGCTTTCGCCGAGGTTGTGGCTCAGATTCAGTCAAAAGTAGAATCAGAATCATCCAATACAGGCTTGGAAATCATTTGAGGCGGTTTTGGTGAATACTCCAGAGTTGAAACGCTTNGAAAGGCGTGAATTAGACATGCTTCTAACCTGGTCAGATGGTACTGAGCACGAGATTACTTACGACGACCTTCGCCATTCATGTCCGTGTGCTAACTGTGGTCCTCTTAGAAACGATGAAGAGTCATCAAAGAGCCTAAGAAGGACAATAGAAAGGCTACCCGCTGAAAAGCCTACAATCAGGACTGTTGGTAACTACGCACTAGGATTTGAATGGAAAAATGGATGTTCTGCAGGAATTCACAGGTTTGAGAGGATTTGGCGGCTTGGAGAAAAATTAGACCCTGATAACGGTAAATCGTATGTTCATGGTCCATGGTAAAACCTTATTTTTTCAACTAAATGTCGTAGTAAGGCACTTGTATCCCATTATAGCAGGACTGCAATAGGAGGTCAGTCTAATGGATGGCGTATATCTAACTTGGTTGATTTCTGCTCTGGCAATAGGAGTGGTCTTAATGCCTTTCATTAAGCCTCCATGGGCAATTATAACTATGGATGGTTTTATTGACTTCTTGAGAAGATATTGGTTACATATTGCGATTGTGCTAACAATTTACAACGCTAAGGATTTTCTCGACGAAGTAGATAGAATTCTGATGGCAAATACCGATGGTATGCTAAACATGACGCCTTGGATTTATGCGATTGAGGGTGAGATGGCACTTTGGGTTCAAGAGACATTTAGANCAGATTGGTTAACCGCCTTCATGACGCATTTCTATGTTGTAGGATTCATGGTAATTTGTTATGTTTCAATNTTTTACTTCGCTTATTTTGATGACAGGTATATGGCTGACAGAATCAGCCTTACCATATTTTGGGTTTACATCTTGGCAATTCCGTTTTATTTGTTCTTTAACGTTCACGTAACTGGAAATTATATTCCTGGTATGGAAACTTTGGCATACAATCACACTCCCGAAATTAATGATTGGTTCCATAGAATAGACCCCCTTACTAACGGCATGCCGAGCCTTCACATAGGGTTCCCATTTGCGGTGTGGTTGTGTTTGTTNAGATTCGATTCTGACGGTCGTTGGGTTGTATACAGGCGCATCATTTTCGCCTTCGTTTTGGTAACCGCTTTCAGCATTTTATATCTAGGAATACACTGGTTCATGGACATTATTGGTGGGATGATTGTCGCAGCAGTAGCAGTAAATATTGCAAATAAAATGGCAGATCCATTCTGGAAAATATTCGATGAAAGAACAATTAATGCACGGCTTGTAACNCTCTTGACCAANCCNGTAAGAGCGATGAACGTANTNCGGTCCAGTGCAGGGCAACAGATTAAGAAATTCGCTAGACCTACAAGCAAAGAGACAGGTGCAATATTAGCCGCCGTAATCATTGTAGTAGCAGGAGTAATCACTTGGGACCTAACTCACCAATCAATTCCAGCTGGTGGCGTTGACGCTCCAGTAGGTGTTGAAGCAGCAGATGGCTGGCTAATCACGTTAGACGATAAAGGCGAATCTGCGCTAGTAATGGTCCATGACCTGTCGGATTTAAACGAAGAACTCGAAGTTGTCCAACCAATTATGGATTCCAACTCAACCTACGATATCAAAGGGAACATACTTGCCATGGCAAACAATACAACCTTGATGATTGTAGATTTGACGGATCCTAGCGTAGTAAAGATGAGTATTAGCGTTGATCATCCGACAGATGTTGAGATAGTTTCAGAGGATTGTATAGCCGTACTCCAGAACGGTAATGTGGATTATTGGTCCTATGACGGCGAGGAAAAAATTGGACCAGGCCCTACTGAGGGAGATACAATAATTGCATTTGAATCATATAGTGGGCAAATAGCTATGGTCTTTGAGAGTGATCCAGACACAATTCAATTTGGCATTGTCGATGGTTCAGGACTAATTTCTCTTGAGGTAAATGCGACTGGGAATCCGAATGAGGATGAAATTCTTCTCGATGCAGATTTGAACGTTGATGTAGAAAACGCAACTATTACAGACATATCCTTGTCAAAAACATTGCTAGCAGTTACTGTNGACGTAAACGCAACATCTAGACTAGTATTATTAGACACAATTAGTGGTGAGAGCCAGATAATTTCAGACCACAAATTTGCTGCTTACGATCCCCATCTTGGTTATGGTGTTTTGATGTTCTCAGCTTATACGGAAATTAATCCACTTGATGCTGCTGAAGAATATGCTGATAGAGAAATCTTCATTCANGACCTCTCTACAAANCTAACTAGGCCGCTCACAGCAGACGGTTTAGATCAATGGGCGCCTATGGTTCTGGAAGAGCATTACGTATATCAGCAATTGAATACTGATGGTGACATTAGTGTCGAAGTGCAACAAAAGGAGCCTACGCTCCAACCATATTCCTCAAACATTCTAAAGTTCGGAGTAGTNTTGGTAATAGCCCTGTCTTTCATCAATATAATGCAGAGGCAAAAAGAGTCTAACCTTAGCCACCATGATAGCGAACTCGCATCATGATTTGTTCCAGCCTCTTAATCACATCAACCGCATCTGGCGGCATTCCTCCGGGAGCNGGCTCNGGTTTCCCTAACTCTTCATCTAGCGCNGCATATCCTTTCAACACCAAATCCATCGCTCCTTTAACACTTGGATGACTAGCCCGTAGGATCTCANGTAAGACGTGAAGGTCGATACCGAAACCTTCTACGTCGTATTCTCTGGACGAAAGACCCAAGTCAATTAGTACAGGTTTACCCTCTTCGGTTATCANGATGTTATTGGTTGACAAGTCTCCATGATTCACTGCGTTTCTGTGAATTTCTCTAATTGCCTTTCCCACTTCAATCAGCAGGACTTCATTATGTTCGTTATTTTGGAGTATTTCGATTAATGGCTTTCCGTTTATTCTCTCCATGATAATAGTNGACTCGTCNATATCAACATCCCAAATTGCNGGCACAGGAGCCCCCTTCCTCGCTANCCAAATTGTCAATTTNATTTCATTTGTCATTCGCTTTTTGGTCAGACTAGAGTCCAAATCGGGATGCCTCCAGCCACGGCGTCTCCTCTTTTTCAGTACAGCAGGCCTGCCATGCCATGTTCCTGAGATTACCTCTGCTTCGGCTCCNAGATGCAAAGTCTNGCCTTCAGTCCATGCTTGCATTGTATGCTCGTAGAAGTGTATGGTTGAAAAAGGAGTGCCCACACAGNCCNGTCGGGGTAAGCGAGTGACAGTGTCTTTGCCGATGTGTGCTATCGATTTCACAAACGATGCAATGGGNCCTGAAGAAGCNGCAATTGCCGACAGGATTTCAGANCTCAAAGAAATCCTCGGTGAAGACTTATTGATATTAGGTCATCATTATCAACGAGATCAGATTGTGATGCATGCTGACCTTTTAGGNGATTCATTTTTGTTATCAGAATTNGCAGCAAAATCCAGTGCGAAGAACATNGTATTTTGTGGTGTGCATTTCATGGCGGAGTCTGCTGATATTCTGACCTCAGACGAGCAAAGAGTTGTATTGCCTAACATGCGGGCAGGTTGTTCTATGGCAGATATGGCAGCCCTACACGAGGTGGAGGTTGCCTGGGAAGAGATTCTCGCAAAATCNGGTCTTAGTGATCCTGCAACCGCAAANGAAGGAGAATCTTGCCTAATCCCTGTGACATACATGAATAGCGCCGCAGAACTGAAAGATTTTTGTGGACGTCACGGAGGAATAGTCTGTACTTCATCAAACGCTGCAGGAATTCTAACATGGGCTTACGAACGTGCAGGCCCAAATGGTGCTGTTTTGTTCTTCCCCGATCAGCATTTGGGTAGGAATACNGGNCTTACAATGGGAATTCCACTTGAGAAAATGACTGTGTGGACTCCTGGAGAAGAAAATATACTTCCAGAGGGAGTTAAGATAGTTCTGTGGCACGGTTTTTGTTCTGTTCACAAGAGATTTACAGTCCATCAAATTGAAGCATTCAGGGAAGAACATCCAGATGGAGTTGTAATTGTACACCCTGAATGTCCGATGGAAGTGGTGCATGCTGCGGATGCTAACGGCAGTACAGAGTTTATCCGCAGGTTTGTCGCCGAACANGAACCGGGGACTCACATCGCTGTTGGCACAGAAATCAATATGGTAGCAAGACTTGACGCTCAGCATGAGGATAAACACATACAGTGCTTAGAGCCTACAATCTGCCCTTGCTCAACCATGTACATGATCCACCCCGCTTACCTAATGGACGTGCTTGAGAGGCTGGTTGATGGTGAGGTTCCAAATCAAGTTATAGTTGTCCCTGAGGTTCAAGAGGGTGCAAAGATAGCGCTNGAGAGAATGCTTTCGATTAAGAAGTAGTCCCGAAAGCCTTCCAACCAACTAATGCNAGTATAGGACAAAAAATCATTGTAANCAAAACATAACATATTGCTTTAANCTGATTTTCANACCATATCTCGATAGTATCAACCGAAAAAGTGGACATCGTTGTAAATGCTCCCAGAATACCAGTCCCCAAGAAGATTGTAGTATCCTTAGAAATCAAATCATTTGCCAAAGCAGCCATACANGCTCCAAGAAGAAATGAACCGACCCCATTCACTAACAACGTAGATTGTGGTCCTTCTATCCATTCACTAATCATAAAACGCAGTAGTGCTCCTACAGCACCGCCTAGAGCCACTATGAGATATGAATTCATAATCCCTCCTTGCCGGGGCACTCTATCAAACATACTCAAAAACAATCGCTCCTAGCCCATATCATGACAGTCTGGTTTATGACGACTAACAAGGGCAAAGTCGAAGAAGCAAGTGAATACTTTTCACAACATGGTTTGGTCGTCAAACAGTTCGAATTTGAAGCGGTTGAACCTCAGGCTGATGATTTGAAAACCGTCGCACTTTCAAAAATTGAACAGGCAATACCCCACCTCCCAAATCCAAATGATATGTTACTCGTCGAGGATGCTGGTTTATTCATTAGCGCTCTCAATGGTTTCCCAGGGGTATATTCGTCACATGCATTGAAAACTATAGATATTCATGGTGTTTTGAAATTGATGAGTCATCTCAAAAGTGAGGATCCAATTCAAGATGGAAACCTGAGAAAAGCGGAATTCAGGGCAGTCTCTGTGCTTTACAAAAATGGCCAAAAAATCGTATCAGAAGGAGTATGTCCAGGAAGAATCGGGCATGAAGCAGTTGTCACAAATGGTTTCGGTTTCGACCCAATATTCATTCCGTGTGATTTAGATGAGGAAGGTAATGCGTTAGCTGTCGGTGTCATGGGTGCAAAAAGCACACACGGAAAACCATTTGGAGCGATATTATTAGATCAAAAGCAACAATATTCCCACAGGCATAGAGCACTTCAAGGATTACTATCACAACTCGACATGCTTGGGTGATATTCTTGAGTATGAGCGTTTTGGAGTGACGTGAGCAGCATGAAAACATCAAGGCTATTTGTTTTCATTCTCTTAATCGCCGGCATATTAGGATTTTTTTCATTACAATCAGAATTAGATGAGAACAGTCGTTGGGGGTTGGTCGGTGCTAACCTAATTCTTGCGATAATTTGGGTTTATCTTGGCGATGGTCCCAAACCATCTAGTTCTCCGAAGAAGAAAGCAGTCGCAAAGCAAACTACGGATAAACCACTGGAACAAGAAATCGATATTCCAGAAGTTGTCGTCAAAGATGAATTAGACGGAGCATCACTAAGAGAAAGAAAGATGGCAAAAGTTGCTGCTAGTAAAAAATCAGAAGAGGAAAATCAAATTACAGTTGAACCGGATGATGATTTGGAAGAAGTTTCCGTTTCTGTAGAAGAAGTACATGTCGCTGGAGAATATGTGGTAGAGGTTTCTCCACAATCCATTGAAGATGCAAATATTGCAGCACACATTCAAGAAAAAAGAGACAGACATTCTAGAATTAGAGCTCGTATTGAGGAGCGTAGAAGAGACCAAATGGCAGAGATACGAGCGTCTACCGCAAAAATGTGGGAAGACCACAGCTCAGGTGAGGACCTTGTCGGTTTAATTCAGAGTGATAATCACGGTCACGATGTTTTGATTGAACCTGCGACTGCTGAAGCCGGCCACGTTTATGGTGCAACACTGGTAAGGCTAGACGAGTCTACAATCTTGAAATTGCGTGTTCCTCTCGATACAGGGTATGTCGCTGTTGAAGAAGAACGAGCGACTACTGCAACCTTGCCACTACCTCAAGGTTTGCCGACCCCTGAAGATTTGGGCCTTCCACTTCCACCACCACCTGGTGCATCAGGCGCCCTAGCGGCCTTGAAAGATGAAATGGCCAGCGATGATTAGCGGTGCTTCCAAACAGGAGTGCTTCTGTCCAAGAATGCTTGAACACCTATTTCTTGATCTTCTGTATCGAATAACTTAGCGAATTCAATAGCCTCAATTTCAACGCCATCTGTTATTCCATTGTCAAGTGCAGCACGAATTGTTTTCTTTGCAACTCTCATTGTGCTCATTGATTTCATTGCGATTGTCTGCGCGTATTCCATGGTTTTCGCTTCAAGGTCTTCTGGTTCAAATATATGATTCACCAAGCCAATTCGATAAGCATCCTCGGCACTTACATTGTTCCCGGTCATCATCATTTCCATTGCGTGTCCATAACCAACCAAATGGACCAATCTCTGAGTCGCTCCATATCCTGGCATTAGTCCCAAATTAATTTCAGGAGTTCCAAAAATCGACCTTGTGCTTGAAATTCTAATGTCACAGGAGCAAGCGACCTCGCAACCGCCACCAAGCGCAAAACCGTCAATCATTGCGATTGTTGGCTTGTTTAGATTCCAGATAGCTTCAATAGCATTGTCTCTAAAAATTTCTCTAATCTCTTCTGAGTTTTTTCCTGTAAATTCAGTAATGTCAGCGCCTGCAACGAATGAGTTTGGTTTCGCTCTCTTCCCTTCTTCGGGGGGGTTCGGTTTTGCGCCAGTGAGTACTACACACCTGACCGAGTCATTATTTTCAGCCCATTTGCACATTTGCTTTATTGATTTGATAACATCTTGATTAAGCGAATTTAATTTATCTGGCCTATTGATGGTAACTTTGGCAATTACTCCGTCACCGTTTTCACACGCTATTTCTTCGACTATTACAACCTCGTCCATGTTGCTCCGACATAGTCATAGCAAATCAATCTGTAAGCACACATTGAAGTCAATGAGTCACGCGGGAGAATTATGCCCGGCGATGACGATTCCCTGGTTGTAGCGCAGGATTTGGGTAAGCGCTATGGAGATTTTATTGCACTTCATCCATTAAATGTAAAAGTTAGTTCTGGTGAATTTTTTGGCGTATTCGGTCCCAATGGGGCGGGCAAATCGACCTTTATCAAACTCTTAACCGGCCAGCTAAAACCTAGTATCGGCCAAGTCGAAGTTTTGGGGGTAAATGCTTCAAAAAACCCTCAAAAAGTTAAGGCTAACATAGGGATTGTTCCCGAATCTGAATCACCTCCGTCATATCTAACACCTAGCGAGTTTTTGCAATTTGTCGGTAAACTGAGAGGTGTTGAGAACTTGGACTCCAAGGTTGAGCATTGGATGGATTGGTTTGGCCTGCAAGAGAAAAGAGATACAATGTGCAAGGACTTATCGAAAGGCCAGCGCCAAAAAGTAATGTTAGCCTCCGCATTTATTCACGAACCAAAATTATTGTTTTTGGACGAACCCTTTGCAAACCTAGATCCGATATATCAGAGAAAGTGCCGCCAATGGTTGCTCGATATGGTTTCTAATGGGGGGACTATCTTCCTGTGCTCTCATGTCCTTGAAATGGCTGAAAGAATGTGTAACAGAATGGCTATCATAAATCATGGTAAAGTCTTGGCTGCAGGTACTGTAAAGGGGCTCAAACAAAGCAAGGAAGAAACCCTTGAGGATGTATTCATACGGCTTGTAGGGCATTCGATTGAGGAAGCTGAACGAATGAGTGATGAAGGTGTTAATGAGGAGGAGTAAATCTGTCCGTATCCATTGAAAGCCGCGATTGGTCTGACTTTTCAAATCAGTCACTGCCTGATAATTTGGGTTCGACAAGTGCTGGAATGAAATTAAACACACCTCTAGTTGGTTGGGGTGCCTTTTCAACGACTTTCCGTGTCATGTTTATTGAGGAATTTAGAGAAAATCTTGACTTCGCTAAAAAAAGACGAATTTTACTATTCCCGTTACTTGTGGCTCTGGTTACTATGGTGTCTACAATCGGTCTCCAGTTCCTTGTTGGTGAGGGGGCTGCTCAAGGCGGTGATATGGAAGCGAATGCATTCACTTGGGAAGAGATGCGTTTTGCTCTTCATCTTCCATTGCTATTTTTTAGTTTGGGAATGGGTTCATTTGCCTTCTTAGGAAGAGAGAAAGTATTGGCAAGAACGGGAACTAAGAACTACTTGCTTGCCTCTCCAGCATTACAGCCTTTGACAAATCCAACAGCTCACTTCGCATATTATGTCAAGGACTTAACATATTACGTTATGTTAATTCTAACCCCAGTAATCACTGGAATGGCTGTGGGAATTGCTTTGGAGAATTTCACAGATGTGAACACTCCATTGGAATACAGCAGTCTTCCAAGAACTTGGGTCGCAATGTCCGTGACCCTCGCTCAAGGATTGGCCTTTTCATTCATAGCATCATCACTNTGGCTTCTTGGTGGCTGGTATAGCAGGCTAACACCAATTTTTGTGATTGGACTTGGGACTGCTATTGGTTTGGGAATAATGCCACGGAAATTTTTCCTGTGGGGCTTAGCGACTCAGCAACCCGACGGAATTTTATTGGCGGTCCCTGCTTTATTTGGGTCCATTTTGCTAGCCTATGTCGCATCCCAATTAGTGCGCGATGATTTTGAGGTAAAAGTCGTCTCAAAGAAAGAAATATTCATGCCCGCATGGGAGCGATTGAAATTTTTAGGCAACGGTCCGATGAGGTTACTTGTTGCCAAAGAGGCAGTAGACCTTATCCGCTCAGGGTCNTTGAAGAAAATGATAGTGTCCTATTCTGTACCNTTGATTGTNCTATTNATGATGGCTTGGTTGGTTGATTTCGCAGAAGCTCCAATTCCCATTAACCTACTATCTTATGCGCCGTTTTTAGGNTTCTTTGGATTCAACTTCTATTCTTGGCTNACAGCATTAGATTCTCCTGANCATATGAATGGCCTTCCCCTAACTGTGCCACAACTAATCAGGGCCAAGGTAACTGTCTACTTTTTGGCCACTACCTGGATTTCAGTAATTTTCCTCTGCCTAATGGCTTGGAGATTGGACGAGTGGGCTGTGCTGCCTGTTGGTCTTATTGTAATGATAGCCAACAGCATATACATAGTGTGCCTTACGGCATTCTTGATGGGTCTTTCACCCAACAAAGCCATTTTTGATGCAAAAATAATGACATGGTTTTGGATAGGTACAGTTATTCCTCTACTGGCTCTATTCCTTTTATCTTTCACGCAAGGTGATGTTTCATTCTATGAAAATTGGGCAGATCAAGTTCAGGATAAGGGATTGGATGCAGAGTCTGTTGAATTTGACAATGAGGCAATGGCCTCTGGTTTCAAGGGAATTCTTGGAGTAAGTATGGGCTTAGTGGCAGCAGCGATTTTGTTGATGAAACTACTCGACCGTAAGTGGGGAAGGGCAGAGTTCAACAATTGAAACCGCGCCGAGTCATATATGGGACTTGTATTGGCAGTGAGCGGTTTGCCCGCTGCAGGCAAGGGCGAGTTTGCTGCGATATTGTCAGAGAATGGAATCCCAGTACGCTCCATGGGCGATATGATCCGTGCTGAGGTAAAAGAAAGAGGAATACCTGAGGCCCCACATGTTTTTGGAGAGGTTGCTACCCAACTTCGGGCAGAATACGGGGAAGACGTTCTTGCCCGAAGGCTCGTAAAAGCAGTCGATGATCTTCTCTCTCAACACCCGATAGTTCTGATAGAGGGGCTCAGGGGTACCGCTGAACGTGACGTATTTTTGGGGCATTGGGGGGATTTGTTCAAGGTCGTTGCAGTCACGGCATCTAAGGAATTAAGATTTCGAAGAGTACAGTCGAGGGCGAGGTCGGAAGACGGTGATTTGTCAGACTTAGAAATGCGTGACAAAAGAGAGACAGGATGGGGATTAGATGTTATTATTCAAGAAGCGGATTTCTCATTTTCAAATGAGTCTGATTTGAGCGACTTGAAAAACCGAGTTTCGGCATGGCTGGATAACCTGTGAGAGGGCCCGTAGGGCCCCTCACAATGGCGAAAGGTCATAACCGAGGGTAACACTGTCTTGGGTGTCAGGGGGTTCTACGTATGGCAAGGAAAGGCGGTGGGGGCCAGAGAAGGCAGAGAAACCAGCAGCGTGCGATGTACGACGAACTTGACAAATACCCTGTTATGCCACCACATGCNTTTGCCAGAATTGTGCGTGATAAGAGAACTCTCAACATCATATATCAGATAATCGAACCCCCTCTTAACAAAAAAGAACAGGAATGGAGAGACGAGTTACTAGACATATTCATTCGTTCATTGACTGCAAATATCGAAGAAATCGATGCAGATCCTACTGCTTATTTACGGACTGCTATGGATAAAGTAATCAAAGCATACGGCATGAAAATTAACAAGAAGTCAAAGTCCAAATTGTTCTATTATCTAAGGAGAGATTTAGTTGGATATGGAAAAATGGATGTCTTGATGAATGATGCGAATGTCGAAGATATCTCACTTGATGGTACAAACGTACCTATCTTTGCATATCACAGAAAATTCGAATCTGTAGAAACAACATGCGTTTGGGAGACAGATGAAGAATTAGAGTCCTACGTAATCAAACTGGCACANCGCTGTGGAAAACACATTTCTGTTGCTGACCCGTTATTGGATGCTACCTTGATGGATGGGTCTAGGATTGTCATGAAACTAGGTCATGAAATTTCCACAAGAGGTTCTGCATTCTGTATTCGGAGNTTCAGAGATGATCCGTTTTCACCATGTGACATTATTGCTTTCAGAACCCTATCCTCTTTGATGGGTGCATATTTGTGGGTTGCATTCCAAAATGAGGTACCAATGCTATTCGTGGGCGGTACAGCATCNGGAAAAACAACGACATTAAACGCCATGTGTATATTCATACCTTGGCAGATGAAAATCGTCAGTATAGAATCGACTCGTGAAGTGAATATCCCACAACCAAACTGGGTGCCTGGTCTAACTAGGCAAGGTTTTGGTGGCGAGTCGAACGAAGGTGAAATCGGAGAATTCGAATTGTTGAAAGCCGCATTGCGTGAACGTCCTGAGTACATTATAGTAGGCGAAATTCGAGGTGCAGAAGCTTATGTATTGTTCCAGGCGATGGCTACTGGGCACTGCGCATATTCAACAGTTCACGCTGACTCTGTGCCTTCATTGGTTCACAGACTTGAAAACAAACCTATTGACATTCCGCGAGTTCTTTTACCCGCTCTGGAAGCTTGCGCTATACAAATACAGACACGTATCAACGGACGACGTGTTCGAAGAACAAAGCAGATCGTGGAAATTGTGGGTATTGACCCCAACTCGCTAGAGGTAATTACCAACGAAGTTTTCCGCTGGAATGTTGCGAATGACGATTTCATATTCTCTGGTAAATCATATGTCCTTGAGAAAATAATGGTTAAGATTAATTTCAGTCAGGACGAGATGCGCAGAGAACTGAGAACAAGGAAGCGAATTTTGGAATGGATGGTTTTGAACGATATTAGAAAAGCCGACCAAGTAAGTCAAATTATCACGGAATACTACGTAAGGCCTCACGAAATTCTTGCTCGTGTGGACGGTCTTCGCTGATTTAGAGTATAGGAGGATTTTAACATGGACTTAAATGCATGGCAGAAGATTTGTCATCGCATCTTAGGGAGAGTCTTCAAGAAAAAGGCGCGTGGTGACTCAAAACTCTCAGATGACCTTGTTAAAGGAAACATGCCGATTATGCCTGAAGTATACATGGCTCAATTGTTCGTCACCACTATTGCTGTGACCACAATTTGCGTGCTGTTACTTGTGGGGGTATTTCTTCCAGATATCGGATTGATAGCGTGGTATGAATCAAGACCTGATTTAGATTATGCTTATGCGTGCTATGAATGGGAATATTGGAATGCTGATTTAGTCGATGAAACGTTAGAAAGTCGCGGCTGTCCATATTTTCAGTACATGGAATTCCCAATATTTGCTAAAATTTTAATCCCGGTTGTACTAGGATTCTTAGTTCCTTTTGGAACATACAAATTCCTAAAGAGTTCAGCATCTAGAGCGGCCCGAGCAAGAGGCGTCGCTCTTGAGAAGTACCTTCCTTACGCTGCGTCATACACTGCTGCAATGGCTGCGGCTAACGCAACACCCCACAAGATTTTCAAATCCTTAGCGGTGAATGGAGATATCTATGGAGAAATTGCTTATGATTCTGCGATGATTTACAGAGACGTATCTTTATTGGGCTATGATTTACTTACCGCTATGAAAATGGCAGTAGACAGAGCAGCATCTCCTTGGATGACAGAGTTCTTCCAAGGAATGGTCGGGACCCTCACTGCTGGAGGTTCTTTGAAGTTGTATTTCCTAAACCGTGCTGAGCATTACATGCGTGAGAACAGAACAAGGCTTCAAGAGTTCTTGGAATCACTAGCAATGTTGGCAGAGTCCTATGTTGTAGTCGCTGTTGCAATGCCTCTGTTCCTAATTGTCATGCTTGTCATTATGTTCTGGGTAAGTGGTGCAGGAGCTCAAATGGAAGAAAGCACACTATATGCAGTCGTCCTGCTCGTCCTGCCAATGATACATGCTATGTTCGCATTCATCGTGTGGTCCTCTAGCGAAGAACAAAAAATGTGATTTGGAGGTGAGAATATGGCAAGGAAAAAGAAAGAGAAAATCATTGTCAAACTCGATCTTCCCAAAGACGATACCACATTAACAAAATTATACGCCATTTTGGGAGTTAGCATCTTTCTAGGCCTAGCTTGTTTCACATTTTGGGTGACCAATTCGCACTTTACGACCGCCCCAAACGGTCAGCCACTGTTTGTTAACACCGCTTGCGGGTACGACCCAAATTACATTCCTACATTTGATGATAACGAGTCTTGCCAATATGATCTGTTGAAGGATGAACCGGATGTTTTGGTTATGACTTCAGACGATAATTGGAAGGATTTTATCGGGCTTGGACAATTATTCAATGTTCCTGGTATGGATGAGAATATCACCGCAAGCGTGCGTCCTGAACAAACAATGACCGGAACTTGCAATGTAGAGGCGGCGATTCCATCTGATTATTCGTTCATAATCAATAATCCCGATGGTTCAGAGATCACCAGGTATCCGGGCAATACTCACAGCAACGACGATGATTGTCAGATATACATTCAGAATATGAATCCTGATGATTTATACCAAGTTGTTATTATTTCAGAAAACGTTGTTCAAGAAGCGACTTGGGAATTAAGGATGGACTATTATGATGGCATCCCGGAAAATATGAACAACAAATCCCAGTGGATTGGCCCCGAGGTAGAACTTGGTGGACTTTCTCTGAGACCCACAATTTTCCTAAATTTCTTTGGATTAGGATTTTTCATTATGTTCTGGCCCGCTTCCTTCTATTGGGATAGGGTCAAGGAAAAGACGAACCAGATGGAGGAAAAATTCCATGATTTCTTGAGGGACCTTGCAGAATATTGGAAGGGTGGTCTGTCTATGACAGTGGCTGTTCAAACCCTAGCAACAAGTGAGTATGGTGCTTTGAATGACGAAGTTAAGAAAATGAGTGATCAACTATCATGGGGTGTTGCATTCGGTGACGTTATCGAAATGTTTGCAGCAAGAGTAGGTACACCCCTTGTTTTGCGGGCGATATCCCTCATCTCTGAAGCGAATAGAGCGGGAGGTAAGATTTCAGATATTTTGGTCACCGCTGCAAATGACAGTCGCGAATTGAAATTCTTGGAAGGGGAGCGTAAACGTTCAATTGCTTCGTACATTTCTGTAATCTGGACCTCGTACGGTGTTTTCCTAGGTGTTATCGTAGTTCTTGCTAAGGTATTCATTCCCGCTATTGCGGGTTCGAATTCTGATGGGGAAGATGGTGGTGGCGGCCAACAGTTAGGAAACATGGTCATTAGAAATATCGAGCCTCTATTTTTCTTGACCATATTCTATTATGGTGTTACAATGCAGGCTCTTGGCAACGGTTCTATGGCGGGCCTGATGGCTACTGGTAGGTTTACAAGTGGTATGAAACACTCAGGAATGATGATACTTCTAGCAATTCTTTGTTTCAACGTAATTGTGTTTTCACCTGATTTGATTGGTGTTACGACTTTGCCAGCACTCAGCCCGTCTGCTGGAACATTCTCGCCCTGAGGTGAACTTGTGCAGGAAAATGAAAACGCACAAATTCATATTCTTGAGATGTTGACTTTGTTTTGGCTATTCTTCATGACAGCGGCATTTCTGATAACAGTGCATGTGCCAGACGAAACCAGCATCTCAATAGATGCAGAGATGCAGTTCGCTGGAGAAGATGCAATCAATTTAGCTCTAGCCACTCCTTCACCAACAGATGGCTATGATTCTAGATTGGCAGAACTTCTTGCAGCAGGAAATACCGATGATGCTTGTGAATTGGTTCAAAATTACGTTGCATCTGGAATCGAAGCGAATTGCTGGTTGGCGAAGGATTCGGGCACTTCTCAACCCTATGGTGAGGTTGCTAGCCCCGGTTCAGACACAGTAAACTCGCATGGACTGGTTGCAGTAGATGGCCATCTGTGGACTATCAGTCTTGATTTGTGGGAGCGTGGTTCATGATGAAAAAAGTAGTGAATGATGAGGGTCAAATGCTACTTGCTACAGGTGTAGTGCTAATGATGTCTCTGCTTTCTATGGCAATTTTCGGTGTTAAAATAGCAGGAATTTCAATGCCTTATGATACTGCAGGTGACGATACAATTCAAGCATCTGGAGATATCGCAGACAGCCTTCCTGAACTCGCCGAGGATAGAGCAGAGATTTGGTATAATTCTGGGCTAAGCGAGTTAGAGAGCGTTCAAAAATCAATGGACTCTCTACATGATGATGTATTGCATCATGGTGAGATAAGAGGAGTTGAATTGAAATTGCTTAACATCACTGTTACCGAGGATAATGGAATTATCACCGTGTCTAGTGAGCTCGGTGCAGCAGATCGTAATTCAATGCTGACAAGAATAATATCATTTGATATTGATTTAGATAATTAGTTTGACTTTCGCCATTCATTCCAAGCTAAATCTAGCCAGTGGTTTACTCTCCCAAGACTATCTTTTACGATAGTTGGGTCTAGAGTATTCCAATCTGCAATCCTCGCCTTTTCCTTTAGCGAGTCTTGAATTGCTCTAATTCGCGGTAATGCTGAGATGTATCTCTCAGCATTTCTGAAAGAATGGGTTTCTCTTTGTTTTAAGAAACTGGTATGTTTCTTCTCGTCTTCCACGTGCATCACAATACCAATCGCTATGCCTCCAGAGTCTCTCCAGGAGCGCAATAAACGCGAACTTGGCTCAAGATGTACACCTTCAAGAATTAAATCAATACCTTCCCTTCTAGCCCTTTCAATGGTTGCTAAAACCCCGGCTTCTACAGCTTTACATGTATCTTGCCAATCTAATACCGCGTCTCCCGAATCTCCGGTCGAAAAAGAAGAACGGTGTAGCGGCCTATTCTCACTAGAGCTCTGAACACGCATAATTTCACGAATAGCGTCAGTAGATAGGAGTCTTGCAAAAGAATGTTCGTTCGCAATTTTTACTGCTGTAGTTGATTTTCCAACGCCGGTCGCTCCGGCTAACAGAATAAGAATGGGTGGACGACCGGTTACCTTAGTGGTAGTCGCATCAGCGATACCTATTCGCCTCGCCATCGGATAGGCCTATGCCTGCTTGCTAATCAAGACAACGCCCAACGGGAGAGGCTTTGAAGCGGTTCTGCTTCGGGCTGTGTATGGCGAGCGAAAAGATGTGGATTGCGGGAGAATGGACCGATGCAGAAGACGGTTCGACTTCAGATGTGTTGAATCCCGCAACAGGCGAAGTAATAGGTACAACTCCAAAAGCAACAGTCGCGGACGTTGAAAGGTGTGTAATGGCATCTAGAATCGCATTGAAAAATAGAGATTGGGCTTCTATCGACCCCGCCCAAAGGGGTAGAATCTTGCAAAAAATGGCAGCTGCTACTTACGCCAATGCGAAGAATTTGGCAGCGATAGAATCATCCAACAACGGTAAGACTTTCCGAGAAGCATTGAGTGAAATCAGATATGGTGCGTGGACCTTAGAATATTTTGCAGGTCTCTCTGATAAGATCGAAGGAAGTACAGTGCCTGTTCCTGGAAATCGCCTAAATTACACATTGAAGCAACCTCTTGGAGTCACAGCACATCTGATTCCATGGAATTTTCCCCTGCAGTTAGCATTACGATCGATTGCTCCTGCCCTCGCAGCAGGTTGTACTGTAATAGCAAAACCTGCATCATGGACTCCGTTGTCTCTCATCGCATGGATGAAAGCAATGCAGGATGCAAATGTTGGTCTTCCTACAGACGTTTTGCAAATCATTACTGGGTCTGGAGGCCTAATCGGTGACGCGCTAACAGGGCACTCTGGAGTAGATGGAATCGTGTTAACTGGTGGGGTTCCCACAGGGCAGACAGTTATGGCAAAAGCAAGTAAGAATTTGACACCAGTCACGCTCGAACTTGGTGGCAAAGGAGCAAACATAGTGTTCCCGGATGCAGACTTGAAGTATTGTGCTAAGGCAATATGCTTTGGAATTTTTATGAATGCGGGACAAATGTGTTGGGCAGGCTCGAGATTAATCGTTCACGAGGATATCCATGACGAATTAGTGGATCTAGTGGTAGCAGAAATTTCGAAATGGAAAGTCGGCCCTGGTATGGAAGAAGGTGTCAGAATGGGAAGTATGGTTCATACATCACATCGCGATGATGTACTGGACATGCTCTCTAAAGGGTTAGAGCAAGGTGGTAAGGTAGTCTGCGGTGGTAACGCACTAGATAGGGAGGGCGCTTTCATGGAAGCTACGGTTGTAACTGATGTTTCGGCAGACAACCTTCTATTCCAAGAGGAATTATTCGGCCCAGTACTTTCGGTGACCAAGTTCAGCGAGGACTCAGAGGCACTAGAACTTGCAAATAACACTCCATTTGGATTGTTAAATGGTGTTTGGACNACAAATCTTTCGAGGGCTCACAAGTTCGCAAGAGATGTTGAATCTGGAATGGTTAGCATAAACGAATATCCAATCACCTTCCCTCAAACAGCATTCACAGGATGGAAGCACTCGGGAATCGGAATCGAGCAATCTAAGGATGCACTCAATTTCTACACGAAAGTGAAGAACGTCAACGTAAAGCTGTGATATCATGGAAGTTAGTCAGAGAGACGGAGTAACTCTCATCCAACTTACGGGTGGNTCTGCAACTCAGTCTTTCAGNAGGGAATTCTTGCCTAGAATTAGAGATGCGGTTATGGATAATATTGGATGTAAGGCGATTGTAATCACAGGGGAGGGCAAATTCTTCTCTGCTGGTGCGGACATCAAGGCGTTCAAGAAGTCGATAGAAGANGGAGATAGTGTCGAATTAATNAGAGAATTGACCGACACTTTACATCCAATGTTGGTCAAGATGCGCACATCGAAGACTATCTTTGTTGCAGCGCTAAATGGCGCCTCTGCAGGCGGCGGGCTTGGCCTTGCTCTTGCATGTGATGCGAGAATCGCAAGTCCAAATGGAAAGATGGCCGCCTCCTATTCCGGAATCGGTCTTTCTCCAGATGGTGGAACAACTTGGTTACTTCCACGGTTGGTTGGCGAACAGGTCGCTCGCCGTTTCTTCCTTGAAAATCAAGTTTGGAGTGCGGATGAAGCGTGCGAACTTGGAGCGATNGATGAAGTGGTTTCTGAAGACGATTTAATCGAGAGAGCTATNGAGATTGCAAANACCTGGTCACAGTGGGGCAGCCACACAAAAGAAGCGACTAAGCATCTATTGTTGACTCAGAATGTGAATGATTTTGAGACTCATCTCAAGCATGAACAAACTTTGATTGAAGCTGCTGGAACAACCGTATCCTTTGCAGAGGGGATTGATGCATTCCTATCAAAACGCAAACCCGATTTTTCTAACGATAGGTGATTTACATCGCAAGGAAATGTGGCATTTGTAGAAAGGAAGGACATGATAGAAGAAATTGTCCCACGCCTACGAACAAAGGCAAAAATTGGTTCAATAATCCCAAGTTGAATGATGGTCCTCTATTCGTAGAGGTGTTTTGGTTCCTTTCCATCNTTCCTTTGGTCCCAGTAATATTTGTCTCAGTTGCAGCTCCTCCAATTCTTGTTGCTCTTTTGATATTATTATTCTTGTACAGAATTGGTCTAATCAGAATCTATGGCTACTTCAGGCCGAATTGGGAAGAGACTGACCCAAAGGGTTCGGTAATTGTTGAAGCATTAAATGATTTAACACAGCCAGTGGAAGATTTCGTTGATGAAACCCGTGAAGATATCAAAGAGAAATTGAAGGAATTTGATGAAAATATGAGTGAGCACGAGTGGTACCGCAAAAACAGAATCGCGATTTTCATTGCCGCTGGTTTTGCTTTATTCTTCGCAGTAATTGTGACACAGGTAATCATCGAGGAGTTCTTGATTACCTGATAACTCTACCAAGGGAATTTGGCAGACCAAACAATTAGGTCGTTGAATATGACCTGTATTCCTAGGAAGATAGAACCTAGTAGCATTACTCCTGAACCGTCAACTCCATCTTGCCATGCACCATATGCGAGTAAGCCGAACATAATGTTTCCAACAGACGCAAGTGCGAGTACACCTACAACTAAGAAAGGGGTCCATGCGTAATCATTGTTGATGTGCATACGCGTGCTGTCGATCCAGAACATGGATGGAATCAAGAACATTGCATAAGCAAGCAGAAGTCGTTGTGTTCCATTTCCATCTGCTTCTGCCCACGGCCAATGCAAAGATTCCAAAACAGCTACATCTAGTTTGAATAAAGCCACCCACCAATACATCAGAAATCCAATCGCCGCTAGGAACATGAATGGTACGATGTAAGTAATCCAAGAACTTGGTATTCCTCCCCATAGTGCGGTCTTATCATCCATCTTTGACAGGGCTAAAGCATAACTCACTAGGACTAAAGGTCCAGCGATGAAGGTGAATGTCCTAATCATTTCCCGACTAACTTCCATGATACATCTACATGAGATTACTACATAATATCTTGTAATATTCTGAGGTAACTTTTTGCCCTTTATAATCTCACATTCAACCAATGGCAGAGAGCGGCTCCTTTGCTTGGTACATCAAAACTATTGGCGATATTGATTTTGAATATGCTTGGGGCGGAGTAGGAATAATACACGCTTTTCTATCGATTTTAACTTTAATTTTCTTATTCACTTTAGCGACAATGATATTCCGAGCAAGGCCGGAGTCTCCCGAAAATCGTTTTATGTCTTTGATGTTGTATGTTGAAGGATTGAAGACAATAGTTATGTGGTATGCAATATATCCATTTGGTCCTGAGATCTTACCAGTTATGCAAAATTGGCGAGTGGTCTTCTATACAATGAGTCTTTTATCGATTTTGATGTATCTCTCGCTTTCATCATTTTATCCAGTTAAATTTCTCAAGTTTATGACTAAGGATTCAATCAAGAATAATTTGTATTGGGCTCTTCCTGCAATTTCCATAGGACTGATGGCATTAATCATCACTGCTTCAGGAGGAGTACACGGTGCAATCAATGGTTCATTACATGTCGAATGTCCAGATGGGGCTGGCGACGGGGATGCAATCGTCGAGTCCTCCGATGGGGAAGATTCAACAGGTAATTGTATCAATAAATGGACTCCATATTCATACGTGATTATGGAACAATCTGATCTTGCAAGATTTTTGTTAATGAGTCCGGTATTGACGGCATTCATCGCTTTAGCATTCATGCGTAATGCTCAAAAGAGCCTGAGTGTAGATGAAGATGACGAAGATGCAGTTCAGAAATCAACTGAAGCAAGGGCTCTATTCATTGGATTTGCTGGAAAAACCTTCTTCCAAGGTATTACACTGTTTTTGATGATTTACATCTCTGCAGTTTATGGTCAATTTAATGCAGCAGACATGATAGAGATGGATGTAAATGATTCGATGAAGTATTACTTCTTTGCATTGTATGCATGGTTGTTTGCTTCATTATTTGCTGGCTTATTTGAGGGAACTATGTTCACATACGCAATTTTGAAGAACGATGTTCTAGGAATCGATGAAACACTTCGCAAAACATTCAGCACTGCAATATTCGCAACTTTAGGTGCTATCGCTTTCCTAGTTGCTTCTGAATTGGTTGAAAGTTTAGTAGGGGGTTCAGGTTGGATTGGAGGAGTGTTGATTGGTGCACCTCTTATTGTATTACGAAAGCCAATATTCTCTGTCATTAATGGATTTTCAAATAGATTGATGCCCGAATCATTTACTACTGCTGAAAGAACCTATCTTGAAGCATATGAATTGGCGATGGAAGATTTAATCGTAACAGAAGAAGAGAGAAAATTCTTGCAATTGCAAGCCAAGACACTTGGTCTCGATGCCAACCGAATAAGTCACTTGGAAGCTTGGTATGATGCAACTCTTGCTTCAAGCGAAGAAGAGTAGAATTAATCAGGTAGTTCAATTTCTTCTGGAAAACTTGATGACAATTCATAGATTGCTTACTGTTTCATTGGACACTTACTTGGTTTGTCCCAGGCAGAGTATCCTCTTGTCTCAGGTGCAGGAAGTTAATTTGAATATCACATTGGACAGAGCAAATGTCCACTCCATTCTCTGTTATTGTGGCAATTTCGTATTCTTCCCAAACAGCGTAATAATTGTCAATTCCTGAAAAGGAGATAATACAGTCTGCACTTTGGTCTCCCGTCAAACAATAGTACTGTTGGTTATTGACTGTGATGTCTAGCCAGAAACCATAGTCGTATTCAGATACGGACCAGTCTATTTCCCCGAAGAACTCATCAATTTCGATAGTAAGTAGGTTATCATTCGAACCAGTTGTCACCGAATCAGCATGGTCTTGTGCTAGGTAGTGTGTAGAATCCCATGCATCAGTGGGGCTAGCCCCGGTTGGGTCAGCATGGATCCAAGTACAAAAATCTGGAAATTGTGTTGAGTTTATTGTTGAATTAAGCGTTGTATTATCTGTAAAAGCACCGGACTTGTGGAACAAATAACATTCAGTAGGTATATCGTTGTATGAATTCCCAACATTAACTTCGTTCATGTCGATACTCTCTATGTAAATCTGGCTGTAAAATAACAGGTCACCATCGATATAGTAATACGAATGCCACAAAGATTTCCTTTGTTGTGGGTAATTTTTCTCGTAAATCAATTCGTCTCCATCAATATACCAGCAAGCTTGATCAAAATCCGGGTCATCTCGATGTGTGGTCCTTTCCCCGTTGGATTGGAAGTGTAGTTCTTTTATTGTCGTATCATGGTAAGTATGTAATAGCCAAACTCCGTACAAATCGGGGTCTAGAGCATCATCGTCGCAATTCGAGCTTGAATTGCTTGAGTCGTCATCATCTCCTATACAGCCTGTTAAAGTCGAAGCAATGAGGCTTAGACAAATAACAACGATTCTGGCTTTCATGGTTGTTCGTTAAGATTTAATCTCATAAGCATATTTACAAAACGGGTGAATTTACTTGGATGATTTATGAGATGGCTCCACTTTGAAGAAATTTAATTTGAAAATGCGTTTTTGTTTTCATTTCTTATAAAAAATGTCTAAAAGTATGGAAAAAGTAACATTTTCCGGCTAAATTGTAATATTTAAATTCTAAAAATTAACATTACATGCGAATT
>PBGS01000013.1 GCA_002720115.1 Methanobacteriota archaeon | reverse complement strand
CAACCAGTGGACATCCAAATCGATGGCCCAGATAAAAGTGAGGAAAATATTGAATTTGACCAAGGCCAAACGAAATTATTCTGATTTTTTATCATCCGATTTATCTTCCATCTTCTCGAATAGTTCTCTAATAAGTTTAACAGACGCTCTATCAGGTGCTTCACGAGATTCTCTTGCCCAGGTTCTGGGATGTAGTAGTAGTAGAGCAGTCATTAGTTCTAATCGACCAAACCACATCAAAATAGATGTTATCAAAAGGGAGGGCGTACCCATTGATGCCCATGTGTTTGATGGCCCATAATCACCGAGAGTAGGACCAGTATTGCCTAATGAGGAAGCAACAACAGCCACCACAGACTCGAAATCTGAATTTGGCATTGTTAATGCTAAAACGATACATGAAAGTGCGAAAAGGCCAGTCCATACGAACAGCATACCGACAATTAAGCCCAACCTGTCATTATCAACAACCTCGTTATTCATTCTAATCTGTACTACACGTTTTGGTTGAGCAATTCTGCCGATTTCTCTCCATGCAATTTTCAAACCGAGTTTGACTCTCATCAATTTCAATCCGCCACTAGTGGAACCAGCGCATGCTCCCACAATCATCAAGAGAAACAAGAAAATGTGTGTTACAACTGGCCACATCATGTAATCAGAATTGGTATATCCTGTACTAGTTCCTATTGAAACCACGGTAAATAATGAATTAAAAAATCCTTCATCGATTTGACTTCCTTGTGAAATCAAAGCTGCGAAGACAAATACTGTCGTTGCGGTTATCACTAAAACATAACTACGTCCTTCTTGGTCCTTGAACACCTTATCCCATTGCTTTTCCCAAGCAAGCCAGATTAGAGTAAAGTTAACGCCGGCTAAGAACATAAAACAAATTATAATCGATTCAACTACGTAACTGTCATAATATGCAATAGATGCATCGTGCGTCGAGAAACCTCCCGATGGCATAGTGGTAAGGCCGTGATTGAAGGCATCGAATACAGTAAGTCCACCGACCGACCATAGCAGAAGAATCTCAAGAGCTGTTAGTATGATGTAAATAGTCCACAATGCCAGAGCGGTTTCCTGCAATTTTGGCCTTAGTCGTGATAACGATGGTCCTGTTAGTTCTGCCCTAGCAAGTGCCATGCCGCCTCCTAAAACTCTGGATAGTAGCATCAACCCTAGCATAATTATTCCCATTCCACCTAACCATTGTGTTAACGATCGCCAGATTAGAATGCCTCGAGGTTGGGAATTAATACAATCTGGTGTGCTACCCGGAATACAATTTGGGCTCATCGAGTGCTCTATGACCGTTGCACCAGTCGTTGTAAAACCTGACATTGATTCAAACCATGAGTTAACAAATCCTCTGCCTATATCCGCCATAGTTGATCCGTCTGTAAACGGCCCATGGAACACACCTCCGAGCCAGAACGGTAGACTACCTATGAGAACAGCCACAGGCCATGCTAAGGCGACTGCAGCGAATGCTTCTCTATCTCGTAACCTATCTGTTGTATCCGATCTTACACCAATACTCAGTAATGCTATCCCGATTAGACCCGAAAATGCAATTGGCATCAAAAATGCAACAGATGCCGTATTAATTCCATCTAACCACCAAGTAACTACGAAACTGAATGACAATGGTATGAGCATTGCTACCATCGTCCATCCGACGATTAGAGATAAAACATCTCGACGCATTCTTTTCACACCTTGAATTTCTTCTCTAGGTCGTCTACNCGGTCAGGTGGTAGGAATATNGTTAAACGNTCTCCTTCCAANAANGTCTTTGATGATGATGGGCGCATTGTTTCCCANTCNTCGTGTATGTTTTTCCTNTGAATAAATGCTACTTTACACCATTCAGGTANACCAGCATCTGCAATNGTTTTTCCTGCAAATTTCACATTGGAATTNACTGGTAAGCATATACCAATTACATCGGGAACGCTAGATAATACTGCGTAAGGACCAGGCAATTCAGAGTGTATTCTTGCGAGTATGGAATCAATGGCTACTCGTTTCCTGTCTACTGAAAATGTAATACCCATTCTTCGNACTACATTTACTAAATCTGCATCATATAGAATCAGACCGGTTCTTTCAACACCCATATCNCTGGCTAAGAGAACAGCTGCTATGGATGCATGATCATTGTCCAAGGCTGATATCGCTAAATCATGTGATGAGATTTCTATCTCAGAAAGTAGGTCTTTGTCCAAATGGTCACCATGGATTATTTCTATTCCTTTTTTACTACCCAAATCTGAGCCCGAGAGAACATTTGCCTTTTGCAAATCACTCTCAACAACTGTAACGAATGCATTGGCTTCCAACCAAGATTTCGCTAGCCTTGTTCCAATTAATCCTGCCCCAAAAATAACCACTCGCGGCCTGTCCGGGAAATCAATTTGCTCGTGGCCAAAAATACGTAAAATTCTATTGAATGATGCTTCCCCTGCCGTAGCTATTGCTAGTTTATCTCTGGGTAGTATTTGATCGTCAGCAAGGGGTACTCTGCCAGCTTCTCCTTCTCGTTTTATACCAACAATTAGAGGCATACCTCCTTCCACCTTATTACCGGATTCTCTGAGTGTTCTGTGAACCACACCACCTGCTTCAGGCATTACCTCTAATTCAACAATATATGCATCAGCCTCAAACGGTATCACTTCTGTTAGCGACGAGGAACGCAGTCCTGACATTAATCTCTCAATCGCTCCATCGACTGGGTGAATTACATGGTCTACTCCCGCCCACTTTGCTAATTTTCCTGATTTGTATTCCTCAAGAAACATNGGGTTTCTTACTCTACATATCGTCATAATCTCTCCTTTACCTTTCGTACTCTCATGATGGACATGTTTGGCGAGAGCGCATGAAAGAATATTCCGTTCATCAGAATTAGTTGCAGCAACATATACCTGNGCTGTTTCTATTCCAGCTTCAATAAATTTCTCACGCTGTGTAATATCTCCATGCAAGACTAATATATCCATTCCTTGTGAGTTTTTCACCGCTCTTGCATTATTGTCAACCAGGACAACGTCTTTTGCTTCGCTTCTTAGAGCTCGAGCAAGGCCAGTACCAACTCTTCCTCCACCACCTATGATTATCCTCATGTTAACCTCTCACTCAGCCATTTGTTATCCCAAGTTCCACCAGATACATCATAACTTTCCGTGTAGAAAGACCTCAATCTATCAATACCGGATTTGCTGCCTCCGGANTANTAACTNTCGGTTATCTGGCCGCCGGCACTTGGAGGTTCAATCCAATCAATGTACGCTGTTGGCGTATGGACTAGCCACTTCCTATTGACTACATCCACTGCTCCTTCTACATAGCAATCATTCAGAATTACATTATTTTTATCACACCAATCATCTGACATTGGAAGCATTATGTATGCCCACCCGTGACCTTCCCACCTTTCAAACTGGGGATCGGTTAGGGCACCAAACACATACCAAGTCGGTATACCTTTAACTCTCATTATGCTCATAAATGCATTAGACTGTTCATCACAATCTCCCAATCCTGCCTCAAGGCACTGCTCACCGCCGCGAGCGGTCCCTGGCGCATTTGTGTCATANGGAACATTTTCATTTAACCAATCGAATGTAGCGCGAGCGTATGCGTATGCATTATCTTTCAAATCAGAAGGAAGTGAGGCTGAGATACTCGCCGCGGTTTGGTACACTGTTGGTGCAGTATTCTGTCTAGCATCAATTGCCCAGCCATATGTTATTCCATTCTTGACAACTCCTCCACGGTCNTACCACTTTTGGTCAGTNAACTCATTTGCCCTATATCCGTTCCCTCTATCACCAATATCACTGAATGTGCCTGACCTGTGGACGCTAACTCCTTCTGANTTTCCATCGAGTATACCATCAACTTTGGTCGAATGCCACCATGCATGACTAGTAGACTTCAAGGTTACTGCAAATTCTACTGACGTTTGGGTTCCCGCTGGAACGTCGATTTTTATCATAACACAGTACTTTATTGAACACAAATCATCTCCGGTGCCTTGAGCAGGCCACCAAACCTCANTTCCTCGATTAGTTGCTATAGCATCCGATTTACTTTTGTGGGGAAATCCACTACTCGTAACAAGCGGCACGGTTATTGATTCACCATCAATACGTACCTCGATGTCTGTGATTTCCTGAATTTGAGATAATGGCACTTCAGTACCATCGGTGTAAGATAGAGCGACAGGNGCGTATTTACTCATAACGTCGGTTGGAATGGGAATAACCTCTTCCAACCATCCGTCTTGCGAACCATTATTCCAGACATCTACCGTTCTAACAACAGTATACTCGGCTTCAAGTGGATATGTTTGCCAAGGAGCCATAGCATCTATTAGATAATCTTCAATTTCAGCCCACTTTGCCAAAACAAATTGNCTTGCCTCGGGTGTGAAAAAAATGAATGCAATAAATGCAACTAGACCTAACTGATTAATTCGACTACGCTTACGCCTTCCACGTCTACTTGCTTTGCCTTTTGTCATGGCATGCTTTGGAGCCATTCCCTGCTTTGCCTTTCTCGTCGGCCCTCGGTTAAAATTACCTTTGGCGCGGGAATCCATACCTGCTGCACCTGTGATAACTCTACCACAACTGTAGCATATCGAATCGCCCGGTATAGTTTGAGCGCGACAGAAAGGGCANGTTCCCATTGTACAAGAGGCTAAACGGCACCACCATGAAGGTTCTGCACNATAATGAAACTAAAACAGGCTTTTAGAATATTCGAAATACTGGGCGATGCATACTAAGTAAACATACACTTACTCTTCTTCTACATGTTTTGTCCTCGATGCATCCGACCATATCCGCCGTAAGCGTCTCCTTGCGGGTCTTGGAACGGCTGCCCAAACCCAGTCGTGNGCTTTTTTTTCTGCAAGCAATAATGGGGGTATGATGAAAATCCATACTTCTGTAAANTAAAATGAAGAGTATAGAGCGGTTAGTAAAAGGGCAGACCAAAAGAAAGTTCGTAGGACAATACTCCACCGCTTCCCCATTAGCATCCCATAACCATGTCGGCAAAATATCAACGCATGTGCTCTTGGTGAGACGAGGGCAACAAGAATTAGTGAGACGATTAATTCTAGGCCTATGTTATTTTGATTTGCTTGAAGTAACCTGAATATCAGAAATAATGAGATCATTCCGCCTACAGCGAGTCCTAATGCCCATCCAGTTGTTGGTTNNGATCCAGTTCTTCGGACTTTCTTTCTTCGCAGAACTAGATGAACTACTACGGATATAGCCAAGCATATAATGAGGTTACTGTAAGGTAAGAAGCTACCCTCAATGTAAACAGTCAATAGAAAGAAATCACCTAGACTTCCATATAGGCCACCGATTAGGATTCCCCAAAACATCATACTCCATGCTGTTGTTAAATCATAAAANCCTGAATAACGAGTCATTACGCCTCGCCACCCAAGGCTCATGCCAACAAGTGATACGATTATNGCAACTTGGGACAACCACAAGTCGCTTGCCATGATTGAAACTGAGAAGGGCATTATTCAAGTGAGTTTTGTATACCTAAGGCTTGAATATTCAAATATCTAGGACACCTCATGGCACGCCTACTACTGTTCGGAGGTAAAGGAGGAGTTGGCAAGACTACCACCTCGACGTCCACTGCTGTTGGATTAGCAGATTCTGGCCTGANGGTGCTNCTTGTTAGTAGTGATCCGGCCCACAGTACGTCTGACAGCCTTGGTGTACAATTAGGGCCAAGTCCAACAGAAGTCCAAGGAGTTGAAGGCTTGTGGGGTTTGGAGTTGGATCCAGAAGCAAGGATTTCGGACCATATCCCGAAGCTAACCGAAAGTCTTGGTCCCATGTTGGGCGGACAAGATCCCGAGCTAAACGCTTCTGAAATGGTGCTTCCCGGACTTGATGAAGCAATGGCGTTCGATGAATTGCTAAAACATCTCGAAAATCCCGACTGGGATGTTATTGTTTTCGATACTGCTCCAACGGGTCACACTCTACGTTTTCTCGCCCTTCCTGAAATAATAGAAAAATGGGCTGATAAAATAATCCGTATGCACCGTTTAACTGGGGGCATNAGGGCAATTATGTTTGGTGCAAAGGAGGGCGAAAAAATGCGTGATGAGTTAGAAAAATTCAGGCGCAGGGTTTTACATGTTCGTAGGATACTGTGCAATCCTGATGTTACCAGATTTACCCTAGTTACAATACCCGAGAAAATGGGTGTCAACGAGACCTTGAGAGCTTATGATTCTCTTACTGAATTTAANTTACCAGTAACCGGTTGTGTCGTAAATAGAATGACTCCAGACCTAGATCACGATTTCATTAAAACACGGAGAAATAACGAAACAAAAAACGTGAATTCCCTAAAATCCAAATTACCAAATTTGGTTTATCATGAAGTTGAGTTGAGGGATTCTGATATTCATGGAATTGAGTCTCTGCGTTCTATGAGTAAAGAGNTACACGGTANTATAGAGATTGAACCTGGTTTGGGTCCGTCTNAAATTGGTCTAGGTTTGGAAGTCCATAGGGGTACATGGAATAATGGAGATGACGTCTATTTACATTTACCCGGTATTGTACGGGACGATCTATCTCTGCGTAGTGAAAATGGCATCGTTTACGTTGGCATAAATTCTCGGGAGCACCCTGTTAAATTTTCCCGTCCAGCAAAGGCAAGTCAAGTAAATGCCAAACTAGATGATGAAGTCTTGAGATTATCATTTCCTCCCGAGTAAACATCCGTTGGGTTCAAACCATTTGCTCATATCGGCTAGACAATGGCACTTGAAGGGTTGTCTAGAGGAATTTTCTCTGCGTTGGGTATTCTAAAGAGTCGTCGTAAATTGAATGAAGATGAATTGAAGGAAATGCTTCGTTCTCTAAGAAGGGCTCTACAAGAGGCTGATTTTAACGTTAGACAAACCAAAGAGATAACCGAAAAACTAGAAATTCGAATGCGCGAAGAAGAACCTCGCCCAGGAATAACACTTCAGACACATGCAATGAACATCCTGTANACGGAATTAGTTAGATTACTTGGGCCATCGAGGGAAGTTCGTCCACATCAATCAACTATTCTCATGGTTGGACTGTACGGTAATGGTAAGACTACAACAACTGCGAAGTTAGCGGAATGGTATCGTAGGCGCCACGGCGTTAGAGTTGCCGTAATCGAGGCGGACGTACATCGGCCGGGTGCTTACAACCAATTGTCNCAATTACTCGAAGATTCCTCTGTTGATGTCTATGGAGAACCTGATAACTCGAGTGCTGTAGAGATCGTGCGAAATGGGTTAAAACATCATGCTGCCGCAGATTTAGTAATTATTGACACAGCGGGAAGGCACAAACTCGACGAAGAGTTGGTNTTNGAATTAGAGCAAATTTCAGATATTGCGAATGCCAACGAAAGATTCCTAGTAATTGACGCTCAAGTAGGCCAATCTGCTGGTCCAGTCGCTGCTAATTTCCATAATTTAGCAGGCGTCNCTGGTATTGTAATAACAAAATTAGACGGTACTGCACGAGGAGGAGGTGCATTATCTGCTGTTGCTACTACTGGTGCGCCTGTGATGTATATAGGAACTGGAGAAAAAGTTGCTGATTTAGAAAAGTTCGAGTCGGACAGGTTTATCTCTAGACTACTTGGTATGGGTGATATTCGCGGACTAATTGATTTAGCCCCTGAAGATATGGATGAAGAAGAAGCAATGCGAATTACACAGCGAATGATGACAGGCAGATTCACACTCAACGACATGTACTCTCAAATGGAAATGATGTCCAAAGTTGGTACAATTGACAAGCTTCTTTCATTCCTACCTACAGGTATGTTCGGTGGAATGGGCGCTATGGGTAAAAATCAAAAGGAGGCTATGCAAGCNAACTTAGACAGATATCGNGTTATCATGGATTCTATGACTACCTATGAAAAAGACGAACCTGCAAAAATCAAATCTGATCGTATCAAGAGAATTGCAAGAGGATCTGGTGTCAAGGAAANAGACGTTAGAGAATTGATTGGACAATGGAACCGTTCCCGCAANATGATGAAAGGNATGAGTGGAAACCGTAAGATGAACAAGCAGATGAAAAGAATGATGAAAGACTCTGANATGGACCTCGATGGTTTAGGTATGTAATCAGTAAGTTTTTGCAAGTATAACCCTGCGTTTAGTCATATTTCCAGACATGAAGCATTTTCTCTCTTCCTCATATTCGTTTGTAGAATCACCCAAAAATGACAATCCTGTTCTCTTTTCTATAGTTTCAGCATGAGCGTCTGTTCCATCAAAAGCCATTTCGTATATCTTGCCATCATCTATATCATCCAAGTCGACTAAAGGAATTACAACGTTTTCTGCATGAGCAGCCGCTCTNGCTCTTAATTCATCAGATATCTCAGATAACACACGTTTACACTCATTTNCAATATTTTCCAAAGGCAATGGTTCTTTGCCACCCGTCCTTCTTGCTGCGAAAGCCGTGTTATTTTGTATGTCTCTCGGTCCAATATCTAGCCTTAGTGGAACACCTTTAATCTCCCAATCGAAATATTTCTGTCCTGCACTAATATCCCTTGAATCTACTTTAACCCTCAATCCTGCATTTCTGAGAATGCCTGCAACTTCAATACTTTTNGCANCAGAATCTACCTCAGAATTCTTCTTTATCATTGGACAAATAACGACTTGGAAAGGTGCAATAGATGGGGGTATTATCAACCCATTGTCGTCCCCATGCATACCAACAATAGCCCCCAATAGTCTCTCTGACATACCGTAAGTCGTCTGGTGACAATGTTGCCATTTTGCATCAACATCTTCGTATTTCAGATCAAACGCCTTAGCCCATTGNTCCCTGTAATGATGACAGGATGCAACCTGCAATGTCCTNCCATTTGGCATAATAGCATCTATTCCAATGGTATACCATGCACCTGGGAATGTGTCCCATACGGGTCGTCTGGCCTTTATGTTAGGAAGGCACAACTCGTGCATTAAATTGTCCACGATTTCTAGGTCTTGCTGAATTTGTCTAGTCGCACATCTTTCATCAGCATGAACTGTATGCGCCTCAAAAAAGTGAATTTCTCTAACGCGAATNAAAGATCTGGTAACTTTTGTCTCATACCTGAATGTGTTTACCATTTGGTATACCTTTAACGGCAAATCCTTGTGTGACCTTATCCATAAAGGAAACATCGTGTACATCGCAGTTTCACTCGTAGGTCGCAGGAACATTGGAATGTCAAGTTCGTTATCTCCTGCATGTTTAACCCAATAAACTTCCTTTTTGAATCCACCTTCTTCCTCTTCATCCCTTAACTCATCAGGGTCAACACCTTCTTCTCTAGCCCTTTTCAATCTGGCAACTAGTGAATTTTCCTTTTCNAAAAGGTTCTCNGGGATAAGTANTGGGAAATTTACCTCTTCATGCCCNGTNCNTTCCATCTCNCCGTGTGTTAAAGCATCGATAAGTTTCATTGTTTTCCACCCGTATGGACGCCAAACGTCCATGCCCTTAATTGGATACCTTTTGTCAACTAGNTCTGCTGCTTCCACAATAAACGGATACCATGCATTGAAATCATCGTTTTTAGAGGGAATGCCGCGTTTAGCCTTTCCCCTACNCATCTCAAACACCTATGATCTGAATCAAAATTTCACTTCTTGCGCAACGCAACAACGAGAACCAAAATACCGCAAACTAANGCAACATANTCAGGTATNCCAAGTTCAGGATANGGTAGTGACCATCCCATTTCATTACCTATGTTGTGAATGTCTAACCAATTTATGCGTGTCGCATCAGAATTACATTTATCTACACTACACTGCGAATTTAAAAATCCAAACGCTCCGAATATATTTGCTATTGCGGTTATTATAGATATAGATCCAAACGCCAGCAACAATTTATTTTTCNCACCCTCACTAGAGTCAGGTATCTTAGCCANNGGGGTCATTTCCAAAACAGGTTGAGGCAATGACGAGGCTGGTGAGGCTCCTGGTATAACCTCAATCATTGGGTCGTTTGACGTTATTGCTGGCACTACTTCGACCTCGGGGCCTATTGGTTCTTGACTGGGCTTCCTTGGTACAATTGGTTCGATATTTAGTCCNAATATCCTTTCAGCGAGGCTTGCAAGAACTGGGTCTGCAGCAATCTCTGCCTCGTCAATATCTCCGTCAAGGAGACGCTTTACNTTATCATCATGTGTGCTAACGCTAACCGCCTCCGTTTACTATGTGGGCAGGTGCTCATTATCAAGCGTTCGGGTCAAGCGTTTCCTGCCGCCTCAACCTCTGCCCAATCTTTCATGAACCCTGCGAGACCTTTGTCTGTTAGTGGATGACTCATCAATTGTCTGAAGGTTTTAGTGGGCATAGTTACGGTATGTGCCCCTAATTGCATGCATGCAAGAACATGTGTAGGATGTCTTATCGACGCTGCTAGTACCTTTGTATCAACATCATAATTTTCCCATGTTGACATTATTTCGGCGATTAATGCCATTCCATCTGCTCCNGTATCATCTATTCTTCCAATAAATGGTGATACGTAAGTCGCACCTGCTTTTGCGGCCATTAAAGCCTGACTGGCAGAAAATATCAGCGTGACGTTTGTTTTGATTCCCTCTGCTGTGAGTATCTNTGTCGCCGCTAAGCCTTCTGGTGTGCAAGGNATTTTTATTATTACATTATCAGGTAAATCCGCCTTAAGTGCGCGGCCTTGGTTAACCATACCGTCGGTATCCAGTGCAGTAACCTCTGCTGAGATCGGTCCGTCACAGATTGATGCTATCTCTGCCACTACTGTTTTGAAATCTCTTCCACTTTTCTTGATTANTGATGGATTGGTAGTAACCCCATCTAAGATTCCCCATGATGCTATTTCTTTTATTTCGTCAACGTCTGCAGTGTCTAAAAAGAACTCCATGCATACCCGTGGTTCAAGACGGTGCTTCAAGCCTTCCTTTGAATTACTCTTTGTACCGCTTCAAAAATGTGCCTAGACTTGAGTTCCATCATTTCTAACATTTCCTCAGCACTGGCAGACTCTCCAAATCTATCTTTCACTCCTATCTGCTCTATTGGAACAGGGGTTGATGCGACTACATGTTCAGCTACTGCACCTCCTAATCCTCCTATTATGGAATGATCTTCAGCAGTTACAATTGCACCACACTTCTTAGCTAACTTTTCGACTAATTTTTTGTCNAGCGGCTTTATNGTATGCATATCTACGACGGTTGCATGTACACCGCTTGCTTTCAACTCTTCAGCAGCAAGCAACGACTCATGCACCAAAACTCCGCAAGCAATTATAGCAACATCATTACCATCTGTCAATTCCACACCTTTTCCAATTTTGATGTCCCCCTCTCTTCCATCATATAACACAGGAGTTTTGTTTCTAGCTGTACGCATGTACGAAGGGGAGTTGNTAGTGGGCAATTGTATTGTCAACGCCTTGGTAGATACATCATCACAGGGATGCATAACAATCACATTGGGAAGTGTTCTATATATCGCTAAATCCTCTATTGATTGGGCACTTGAGCCATCAGTCCCGGTGTGCACCCCGCCATGAGATCCACAAAGGTGGACGGGTAGATTTGGTCTCGCCACACCATTACGCATTTGCTCAAATGCCCTTTCTGTAAATATTGCAAACGTGCTAGCAAATGGAATATATCCATTGGAAGCCATTCCTGCAGCTACAAGTAGCATGTTTTGTTCACCTATGCCACAAGAAACAGTTCGNTTNGGATGAGCCTTCCTGAAATGTAATGACTTCGTNGANTTNCCTAAATCAGCTTCCAAAACAACTACCTTTTCATTTGATGCTAGTTCTAGNAATGCTTCACCATATCCATCCCTAGTGGCCGCCATTCGGGTCATGCTTNCACCTCNAATTCTTTCAATGCTTGAGCCAATTGATCATCTGACGGTGCTGCACCATGGAAGGCGGGATTATTCTCCATGAAAGAAACACCTTTGCCTTTGATTGTATTAGCAATAACGACCGATGGCCTATCGGTTATTGTATCCATCCAATCTATCGCATCCACTATAGCGCTCATATCATGACCATCAATCTCTCTTACCGACCAGCCAAATGACTTCCATTTNGCAGGTATGTCGAACATTCGCATTTGTGCCTCACAAAAATCATCATTTTGTATGCGGTTACAGTCAATAAATAGTTTTAGATTACCGAGTTCNTGATGTGCTGCCGCCATAGCNGCCTCCCATATGCTGCCTTCTTGAATTTCACCGTCACCAACCATAACGTATGCATTTCTGTTTGAACCATCGAGTTTGGCTGCTATTGCGCACCCCATCCCGAAAGANAGTCCCATACCTAAACTACCTGCGGAGAAGTCNACACCTGGACACCACTTCATATCTACGTGGCCCTGACAAACGCCACCTTTGACTCTGTAACTTTTCAAATCATCATGAGAAATAAAACCCATCTCTGCAAGCAGGGCATACATTCCTGGCGAAGCATGTCCTTTTGAAAGGATAAAGCGGTCTCTATCAGCCCAATTTGGATTTTTTGGGTCGACCCTCATNCTATGTCCATAAAGACCACACANTACATCAATCTCAGATAATGAACCACCCGGATGGCCAGCGTTTGCCCTGTGTGTCATCTTACATATTTCTATTCGACACTTTCTAGCCATTTCTTCCATTTCAAGAACAGTCATTCCAGCCATTTATCTCCCTACGAGGGCNCGGGTTTGACTATGGCCTTTGATGGTTTTGTATGAAATTAATACTTATTCATTCTGATTTGGGTTTTTTCGGTAATTTACTCAAGTCAGGAAATTTGAAAACTCCACTCAGTTTCTTTGAAGCGTCTGCCGCAACATACATNAAATCTCCACCTAGATTTCCTTTGTCNGGTAGTGACCTAGCAGATAACATGATGAAGACTACAACAAACCATCCAAAGAACAGCATAGACATACCGTAAGAAAGAGTACCAATCCCTCCAAACCAGTTTGATGGGTCGCTTCCTGCCACGATGAACACTGCAAGAAGAACTCCCATTAGCGATTCACCAGCGATGAATCCTGCCCCGATAAGAACTCCCTTATCTTGGACCTCTTTGATTGCGACTTCTGCTTCTTTGCTAGGTTCCCCGTCNAATGTGTCGTCTATACGCAACCTAGCACTAGATAACAATACGTGGGAGATAATACCTCCAGCCATGATTGGTACAGATANATATAGAGGGAGATAAATTCCTATCGCAACACTCATTACAGGCATAGCAAGTCGGATTAGAATTATCGCAATTATGGCACCAAGCAGTACCATTGGGAGATTTATATCTCCACCAAACGCGCCTTTTACTATTGCNCCGATTAATTCCGCTTGAGGCGCAGTTAATGCATTGCTACAATCTGGATCATTAGGGAGAGGATTATCAACACAAGCACTGTTTGTTATACGAAATGCTTCATGAAGGAGAGACAAAACTGGACCGATAACCAATGCACCGACAATGACNCCAATNATCTCAGCAGTTTGCTGTCTCCAAGGTGTAGCACCAACCATGTGTCCAGTTTTCAAGTCCTGCATGACATCTCCAGCAATAGCGGCTGATGTTGCAACAATTGCAGCAATAAACATCGTTGCAACCATCATTTCATTTTTACTCATGCCCAAGATGAATCCTCCTACAAGCCAAACTAATGCAATCGTGAATAGTAAAGTGGCTATTGTCATACCAGATACTGGTGAATTTGATGAACCCACAACACCGGCGATATAACCTGCAACTGCAGCAAAGAAGAAAGAGACAACAGCTAAGAACAATGCTCCTGCAAAGGCCATTACAAGACTACCAGTAGCATACCAATAGAANAAGAAAATAAAACCGACAAGTATTCCACAGAAGATTATCACTTTATTTAGGGGCAAGTCCATTTCTGTTCTCAATTGACCAGATGGTGATTTAGATGCTTTGAAGGCTTTACTAAGCCCTTCCGCTATCGTCTTCCGCATAGACCACAGAGTGTATACACCTCCTACGACCATAGCNCCTACTCCGACAAAGCGTATTTGTTCCTTGTACACTTCGCCATAATCTTTCACTCCAATAAATCCAAACGTCTCAGATCCATTAGGAAATCCATTGAANAGTGCATAAAGGGGAATTAGAATNACGAACCCTAAGAATCCACCNAAGAAGATAAAGGAGGCTATNCTTAGCCCGACAATATATCCTACCGAAAGAAGTGCGAGTGATAGTTCACCTCCAGCATAAAAGCGTGTGCCAATCGCTGAACCTGCCGCTTCGAGCTTCTCTGATGTGGCTTTGAACCCTTTGACCATCCATCCATATATAGCTCCAATCAACAGCGCGTATATTATCGCAATNAAACCAGATCCACCTTCTTCACCAGCTACCAATACTTCCCTGCATGCTACACCTTCTGGGTATGGTAACGCTTCTTCAACAATGAACAGCCTCCGTAGNGCTATTGTAAACATNGTTCCAAGNAGNCCTCCCAATATAGCNATCAGAAAGGTATCTACCCATTCAATATCCTGCCAAATACCGATTACTAGTAGCGCTGGCACTGTGAAGATTATTCCNGCTGCTAATGATTCTCCAGCACTTGCCATCGTTTGGACAGCGTTGTTTTCTAANATTGTAACATCTTGAAATTTAAATCCCCTTAGAATTAGCATACTCATAACAGCCGCTGGTATTGAGGCTGAAACAGTCATCCCCACGTATAACCCAAGATATGCATTAGCGGCCGTCATTACGCCACCAAGTAAAACACCTATCACTATCACTCTCGTGGTCAATTCCTTGATATTGACATTAGCGGGTACCCATGGTTCTTGATTCCCGCTCATACATATCCGACAATTATCTGACTTGTCAAATAATCGGATGAAAAAATGTGGGGTCCCACCCTCTACAATCATAAGTCGTACCGTATCACGGTAGTCAGGGATTGTTGGTGGTTTGATGTCAGATTCGTTGTGGCATACGAGGAGTGGCGAAGAAGTCCTTTCCGAATTTAATACCCCTCTTGGGGGGTTGAGCACAGCAGAGGCAGAGCAAAGACTGGCAGAACACGGTGAAAACAAATTACGGGAACCAGAACGAGTTCCGGCTATTATTAGATTTCTTTCACAATACCACGATCCCTTAAGCTACTTACTAATCGGCGCTGGCTTATTGGCTTTAGCAACACATCCTGACAAACCAGGTGATGCGATATTTATTGCGATTGTTTTGACGGCAAACGCATTTTTTGGTTTCTGGCAAGAAAATAGAGCGGAGCAAGAGATGGGCGCCCTAAAACAGATGACAGTATCACAATGTATTGTATGTAGAGATGGTATGGAAACGGAAATAAGTACAACACAGTTAGTACCAGGTGATATTGTAAAAATCGAGGAGGGTTTGAATGTACCTGCTGATTTACGTGTATCTGAATCATGGCAATGCAAAGTAGATGAATCAGCCCTAACGGGAGAATCGATGCCAACTAAAGTCATTGAAGACGTTCTACCTCCAGAAACACTTCTCGCTGATAGGAAAAATATGCTTTACATGGGAACAACAATATCTACAGGCAGGGCTGTTGGTATTGTAACTTCNACTGGAATGAGCACAGAATTGGGTAAAATTGCTAATGATATTGCACATGCAGAGACACCAAAAACCCCACTTGAGCACAAACTGGAATCTCTGGGTAGGTTCCTTGGCTTCATCGCATTGGTTGTTGCAGTACTGATTATTTCAATCGAGTTAATTTTGACTTATGTGGATGGGGGAGACCTGTGGAAGGAAGCTAAGTNTCAGTTCCTAGTTGCTATCGCTATATTCGTNGCCATTGTTCCAGAAGGTTTGCCAATAATTCTAGTGACTACACTAGCTATAGGTATGCGGAATATGGCCAGACACAAGGCCATTATTCGGCGAATGAAAGCTGTAGAGACCTTGGGTTCCACAACTGTGATATGTACTGACAAAACTGGTACACTAACAAAAAATCAAATGACAGTCAGACAGTTAATGCTTCCAGANAGAACCTTTGGAATTACAGGGGAGGGTTTCACTCCTGAAGGGACACTCTCTGTAGATGGTGTAGAACTTTCTGATGAGGAAATGTCGGAACTTCAAGGAGATTTGGGTTTCAGATTGGCAGCATCCTGCTTATCACTCTGTCATAATTCCCAGATTGCAGAGGTCGACGGACAGTGGACAGCGATAGGAGACCCAACAGATAGCGCATGTGCAGTTCTAGGATTCAAGATTAATGGGTCAGTCGCCAAATTTGCTCAAAGGCATCCAAGAAAGCATGAATTTTTCTTCAACACAGATCGCAAGCGTATGTCGGTCATTCACCAATATGAAGGGGATGATTGGATATTTTCTAAAGGGGGTGCTGGCGGATTCAAAGAATTAGTGAAGTGGAAGGTAAAAGATGGATTAATTGTACCGATTGAAGACGGTGATTTCCAACATGCTGCTAACGCTAACAACGAAATGGCAAGTAAGGCAATGAGAGTCATTGCATTGTGTGCAAGGAAAGTAACAGATGAAGATGATATTAANGANATGGTATCAATGGAAGATAACCTNATTTTCTTAGGTATGGTTGGAATAATGGACCCACCAAGGGCAGAGGTNTATGATGCGATTTTACGCTGTCAGCAGGCAGGTATTAGTGTAAAAATGATTACTGGTGACCAACAGATGACAGCGCAGTCTATCGGTGAGGACCTGAATATCACAAAACCTCACAAAGAAGCGGTAGGAGGNGAAAGACTTGAGTCTATGACTGATATTGCTATGAGAGATATCGTAAAAACAACCTCAATATTTAGCCGGGTCACACCGGAACAAAAGATGCGAATAGTCACTGCTTTGCAAGATGAAGGCGAAGTTGTAGCAATGACTGGTGATGGTGTAAACGATGCTCCAGCACTTTCAAGAGCAAATATCGGAATATCAATGGGTATCGCTGGTACAGACGTTGCGAAGGATGCCTCAGATATGATTCTTCAAGATGATAACTTCGCTAATATCGTNAATGCTGTGGAGGAGGGTCGTAAAATTTACACCAATATCAGNAACTTTGTCCGATATCANGTATCAACAAACGTCGCCGCTGTNGCATTNCTGTTGTTGGCAAACGTNATTTTCCAATGGCCATTNCCACTCACACCAACCCAAATATTGGTAATNAACATACTAATGGACGGTCCTCCTGCTGTTGCGCTGGGTGTTGAAAGAATGCATGCTAATGTTATGGACAGACCNCCGCGACCAGTGGATGAATCTNTACCCAATATGCTAGATTTGTTGTTGATATTTTATTTAGGTGCAATAATGGTTGCTGGAACNCTTATCGTTTATTTCTTAGCTCTAGAGAATGGCACAGAAGCCTATGCNAGAACAATGTGCTTTAGCGTGTTTATATTCTTCCAATTGTTTAATGTAATGAACTGCAGGAGTAATGAAGANAGTGTCTTCAAACTAGGACTATTTTCAAATCGAACTATTTANTTNGCAATATTATTCTCTATCAGCCTACTTCTTATCGCTGTNCAGGGTGCAGAGTGGACTATCCCTNTNACCANTTTCCAAATTGGTGAATTACTATCTACTACTCCTCTTGCAAGAGAGGATTGGTTCATAGTCATATTAATGGCCAGCACAGTATTTATGGTCGAAGAATTCAGAAAATTGCTAAGGGCGACTGGTGTGTTCCGTGTCCGAACAAACNGNAGAGTGTAAACGCTAATTCAATAATGAGCAGTTTCAGGGTTATACATGGCAGACGGAGAAAGGTCCGATTGGCAATCTGTCCTTTCTCAAGAATTGACTATGGTTGAATGGCCATCGGAATTTCAAAACATTGTCAATAAACTCTCTCAAGGGGTGCCACTTTCACTTGAAGATGGAGTTTTTCTGTTCCAGTCCAAAGATCTNAATTCAATTGGCCATCTTGCTAANATTGTAAAAGAGTCAAGGTTCGCAAACAAGGCTTTCTTCAATGTTAATGTTCACATAAACCAAACCAATATCTGCACTCTCGCTTGCAAGTTTTGCGCATTTCGCAGAGGACGCAAAGCTGAGGATGCATATCAAATGGAAATTGAACAATANATCGAGGATTTGAGATTATACTCAGACATGGTAGACGAAGTACATTCAGTTGGGGGACTACATCCAGAATGGGATGTGAACTTCTACTCTGAATTATTTATGAAAACCAAGCAAGAATTTCCTTCTATTCACATNAAAGCCCTAACCGCAGTAGAGGTAAAACATATTTCGAATCTTTCTGGGTTATCTATAAAGGATACATTGCAGATTCTTAAGAAATCTGGATTGGGTTCTCTCCCTGGAGGTGGCGCCGAAATATTAGACGATGATGTCAGAAGAGTCATTTGNAGAGGAAAGGAATCATCATCAGAATATTTGGAAATACACAAGACAGCCCACGAGGTAGGTCTCCCTACGAACTGTACAATGCTATTTGGAACTATAGAAACTATACATCAACGCGTGATGCACATGATTAAANTACGCGATCTNCAGTCTAAAACAAATGGATTCCAGTGTTTTGTTCCATACCCATTCCTCCCTGATGACTCACGCCTCCCAACAGCACAACTAGCAACAGGTAGTGAAATATTACGGGTTATTGCTGTATCCAGGTTAATGTTGAACAATATTCCACACATCAAAGCATACAGAATGAATTTAGGAGATAATATAGCGGAATTAGCATTACAATTTGGTGCCGACGACATAGATGGAACTGTCCAAAAAGAATCAATNATGCATCTTGCTGGTTCGACCACACCANTAGACCATGATAAAAGTCAAATGGCGAAGCTTGTGAAAAATGCTGGTTGTATTCCTATTCAAAGAAATACTACTTACACGTCCTTTGAAGAATACGTACCTCCTGTATTACCAAAAAGAAAGCGCCTGAGAATGGCTGTAGGTGATTGATTGGGTTGGAAAAACACAATTGGAAGGGTCTCCTTCATTAATTGTGAACCACTATTCCATGGCCTTGATGAGTCATGGAACGTTTTNCCCGCTCCTCCTTCTTGGCTCACAGGTCATTTACTTAGGCGNGATTGTATACTAGCTCCAATACCTGCTGCAGACTACGCTAAGAACTCGGACAAACTAGTTCTTGTTCCAGATTTGGCAATTTCAAGCAAAGGGGAAGTTGGAAGCGTTCTTCTGTTTGGAAATGTGGGAGTAGAAGATATGGACAAAATCGCTACGCCTTCAGATTCAGCAACATCAGTGACATTGCTGAAATATTTAATCTCTAAGAGAGNTCTGAATCCAGAATATGTTGAGATGGGTCCCGACCTTGATGGCATGTTGAAAGAGTGTAANGGCTGTCTTTTAATCGGAGATAGAGCCCTAGAATCNGCAAGAAGTAATCCAGATTTGGTGAAAATGGATCTTGGTTTAGAATGGCGAAATGTCAGTGGACACCCTATGGTATTCGGTGTATTTGCAGCAAGAAAGGACTCAGACATGGATTTTGTAAAGAGCGCTCACAATGCCCTACTTGAAAGATTAATCCAATTCGAGAATGATGTTACTGTAAGAAGAGATGTTATCGATATTAGTTGTGTNAAATCATCCCAGAACTATGATCGTCTTGAAAGATACTTTGGAGAGGTAATAAACAGAATAGACCCAGATGATTTAGCGGGTCTTGAATTATTCCTTGCAGACGCGTGTAACATGAAAGGTAATCTTTCAATGGCTTGGTAGTCATTCATCAGATTTTGTGAATTCTTCGACCAAATTCTCCTGTAACTTTTGCTCATCAATTACAGGCTTTTCTTGAGTTTTACTTTTGCGTTTTACAGGCTTTCGTTTCTTCTTTTTAGGCTCTTTTTGTTTTACTTCCATCGGTTTTACTTTTCGTGTTCGTAATGGCTTAGGGCTCCCTTGGACGACTTTCTTTGTCTTCGGTACTTTCTTTGATGTAGTAACTAATCTCTTTCTCTTTGTTGCCATGATTGGACCATCTTTGTTCAACACAGCTCCAGATACACGCCTTTTTTTGGTGGGAGCATTATCTTCCAATTTGAAACTTGATGTGTAATTATCATTATACGCGGGTAGATGCGCACTCTCAAATTCAGGCATCGATAGTTTCTTTCCCTCTGAATCTAAAGGTGGAATCTCTTCTTTCTTGTTGGAATCTACTGGTTTTCGATTTGATGTTTCTTCTACATCATTGTCAAAATAGATATCTGAATCAATATCAGGTGGCCTCTTTGCAATTTCTATGGGTTGCTCATCATCGTATTCCTCATCAATATCGAAATCAATCTTATTTTTACGTCTAATTATTAGCATCCCAGTTCCGAATAGAACTCCAAAATAAACAGCGAATGCAAGTGGATGTAGTGCGTATTTTATGGCTATTTCAATAGCAGTTGGGTTTTTTTCTGAAACCTGATTCATAGTTACACTTGCAATATCGTCTGCCGAATTTCGCCATAGTGGTATTTTGCTTGTTTGGATACCGTCTCCTTTGAATGTCAAAGAGATTGGGTGGGCTGGTGCTAGCCATGCAATTGAACCCTCAGTAGGCAAAGTTTGTTTATCCATAGTAATAACGAGAGGTAAATTGACAGCGCTTGAATAGGTGAAAGAGGTTGTGATTAAGATAGTGATTTGTGTGGTAGAATCACCATCTCTTATTAGTTCCATTCCACTTACAACCTCACAATCAATTACTGCATCTCCTAGCTCACCGTTTGATAACAAAATAGAGTCCTTAATTTGATCTATCACATCGTCATGATCCATATTTTGACACATTGCGTTTGCGAATAATTGTGTTTCCCTAGCGCTGATTACTTGATCTTTTGCTATTGCGTTGCGGCTTAAATTTCGGATGTTACTGGAGTCCTCTGAAGGGAGCGTAATTTTATCTTTTACAACAAAATTTGAACCAACATAAATCTCAATGTTTCTGATTTTATCCAAATCAGCCCATCTCGAACATGGAGTTCCATCAGGTGCGTCACATCCGAAATCATCATCCCAATCATCGATAATGACATCTCCATCATCATCAGGATCTATATCATCAGGAACCAAATCACCGTCTAGGTCTATGCCTGGTTCATTGAATCCTTCTGGTATTATGTCTTGTAGATATACAGCCAACTCACCAGTACCTGCGGCTACAAATAAAGTTCGTAGTCTACCAAATTCATCTTCAATAAATTCAATGTCCTCTACTTTGTGAAAGAAGGTAGTGTTTTGTACAAGATTTAGGTTCTCGTAATCATAGGTGTTTAGACCTCTAAACACTGAACTCTCGACCGATACATGCATTTTATCTCCGTTACTTGAAAATAATATTTCTTTTGCACCGAATATGTCCATTGATTGTCTGACAGAATGACCGAACTGTCTTGTCGTAAAATTTCCATCTTCACCTAGTAATGTGATATCAGAACCATCAGGGGAAAATTTACAATCGACTAATCCTACTCCAAACTCTCTGTAGGACCCTTGTCTTTGCCCTTGTAAGTCCCAAATTGCCCATCTTCCCGATTCATCTCCAGTTAGTATATATTGTCCATCGGACCTATAGTCGATACATGTTACGTCTACTACATGAACTCCGTATAATGTGTTTTTTAGGGTTAAACTCGGAACTCTATATTGCTCTACATCTCCATCATAACCTTGAGCAGCAATTATTTTTCCATCAATGCTCCAAGACAAATCACGGAAGCTATCATCTGCCTGAACATTCTGTTCGAGAATAACATTGTTGTGTACGTCTATTAGTCGAATGCTTTCTTTCAACTGTACGGTTGACCGTTTGTTTATTGCTAAAAGCGATCCATTTGGATTGAACTCCATTGCTGCAACGTCTTCATCAAAAGAGAATTTAGTAATTTTCTCAAGGTTCGTTGTGTTATAGAATATAATATCATTTCCATGATAAGATGCTAGAATTGTACCATTTGGATTCAATGCTATCAGCTCTCCGCCCTCTCCATCTATAGACGACCATGTTGAATCGAGATATGTCAATCCAGATGGTGCTGCATGGGTTACAGGAAGCAACGCAATCACAGCAACCGTCAATATTGTGACTATAATCGGCCGCACTGGTCCCGCCTCGATGCTACTAGGATGTACAGCACTTGAAAGGCTAACGCCGTTTTTTACTGAAATATCTTCAATATCTCGTCCAAATTTAAGTACGGAATATACCACTATTCAAAAACCCATGACTACAGGAACAATCATGGCCGATACAGCAGTCGTTAAATCCTGCTGTGATTCAGAGAGCCCAACTCCAGAACTTGAGGTTTTTAACTGGGGTGACAAAGACGTATGGGGTAAATCAGCATACAATACAATGTGGTGCCTTATTGGCTGCTCAATAGGTGATTTAGGAACAATCGCTGCGTTCCAATTTATTTTTACAGAATCTGGTTGGTCAACTATGCAAATAATGATGCTTGCCATGTTCAATGGTATAATGACATCAATCATTCTTGAAACAATCATACTTTCCAAACAGATGATATTATCAGAAGCATTCAAGGTTGCTATAGGTATGTCATTAATTTCGATGATTGGTATGGAAACTGCAATGAATTTGGTAGACTACTTTCTTACCGGCGGAGCAATGCTAACTTGGTGGGTAATACCTTTAATGCTACTTGCAGGGTTCCTCACACCATGGCCCTATAACTACTGGCGTTTGAAAAAATATGGAAAAGCATGCCACTGAAGAGGTGTAAATATGGAAACAAAATTACCAACCGATGAAGAAGGAAACATGATTGTTAGAATTGGTCACTCACCAGATCCAGACGACGCTTTCATGTTTCATGCAATGACAACAAACGCATTTCCAACCCCTGGTTACAAATTCGTACATGAATTGCAGGATATAGAAACACTAAATCACAGAGCAATGCGGAAGGAATTAGAAGTTTCTGCAGTAAGCATACATGCGTATCCCGACATATCAGAAGACTACGCTTTGATGAATTGTGGTGCGTCGATGGGAGAGGGGTATGGACCGATGATTGTTGCGAAAAAAGGAGTTACTGAAGACGAGGTTAAATCAAATAAAATCGCAGTACCGGGGTTGAAAACTAGCGCGTTTCTTGGCATTAAGATGTGTTGGGGCGATTTGGACTATGAAGTAGTCCCATTCGATGAAATTATTCCGCGTATTCTAGACGGTACGTACAAATCTGGTCTTATCATACACGAAGGACAATTAACATACACACAACATGATTTACAAGTAATTGTGAACTTAGGGGTTTGGTGGAATGAAAAAACAAATGGACTACCAATGCCATTAGGAGGCAACGTAGTTAGAAGAGATCTTGGCAAAAATGTGATGGAGGATATTACAAGATATACTAAAATGAGTATAGAACATTCAATTCAAAATCCTGATACTGCTCTAGAGTTTGCAAAAAAATGGGGAAGAGGTATTGACGATGACACAAACAGAGAATTTGTCACAATGTATGTCAACGAGAGAACCATCGACTACAAGGCTGAGGGTAGAGAGTCCATTAGACAATTCTTGCAAGAAGGTCAGAAAATTGGTTTAATTCGTGAGGATTTTAAAGTAGACGAATTAAAATTCATTGGCGCTATTGAGGAGTGATTGAGATGAGCGTTGCTGACAGGGTTCCATGTGTATCAGAATATGGATCTGTCGACCCTGCACCACCAGCTAAAGAGACTGCCGTAGCTAAACTAAGACTATCTTTGCTTGACGAAGAAAACAAAATGTTCGAGCGAATGCGTGCGCTCTTTTCCTTACGCAATAGCAGAACACCTGAAGCAGTGAGCGCGCTATGCGAAGGATTCTCTGCATCTAGTGCGCTTTTGAGGCATGAACTGGCGTATGTATTGGGACAGATGCAGGACAAACTTGCTGTTCCAAAACTTATCGATGTATTATCGGATGCGAATGAACACGTGATGGTCAGGCACGAAGCAGCGGAAGCTCTAGGTGCCATAGGAGATAGAACGGCTAGGGCTGTATTAGAGCAATTCTTAGATGACCCACAACCAGAAATATCCGAATCATGCGAGGTCGCCCTAGATTTACTTGCATTGTGTGATGAACCTGAAGATGTATCTTGGTAATGCACCACATTGAAAGACTAGCCACGTATCGGACATCTGAGGAAGACGTATGCCGCACGAACATATTGAACTCGCACAAACACCAAACGGAGAGATTGGTCCAAGGTGTAAAGCATGTGGAGTAAGAATGACCTTTGGGTCTGCTATGGTCGTAGGGAAAAATTACTATTGTTGGGACCACTATGTCGAGAAGACTGGTGCCGACACAGTAACTGTTGAAATTCAGAGGAAAACTAGATTTTGGAAAGAGTGAAGATTCAAAGGTTGTCTCCCCATCTAGTTTTGTGAGGTGGTATTATTTCGGGTTGGGCTAGATTTGCACACCGATTTACGCAATATTATCGCACAGCCGAATTATGGACGCCACCACGCCTAAGGACTAGAGAGTGGATGTTTATCCCATTCGGCGGAGGTACACCAATCAGACACAAAGCATTCTCAGATATGACGCATGTCAGAAGGTTTGTTTGCGAAAGGCCTCAACACTCTTGCTTTTATTCAACAGCTTACTGGAGAAAGCCACACGAATTGAAAATGGCAGAAAAAGATTGGTTGGGAGCAGATCTGATTTTTGACCTTGATGGAGATCACTTGCCGGGTGTTACGGACAAGGATTTTCCTTCTATGATAGATATTATTCAAGAGCAAGCATGGTCTTTGTGGAATGATTTTTTGGAGCCTGATTTTGGATTTGATGAAAATTATTTGCAGGTTACCTTCTCGGGACACAGGGGTTTCCACCTGCACTATAGAGACCCAAAATTTTTCCACCTTGACTCAGAAGCAAGAAGAGAGCTTGTGAGTCACATTCGTGGTGAAGGTGTAGAGGTGAGTGATTTGTTGGAAAGATCACGTAACCCTGATGCTAAAGGGTGGGCTAAGCGAGTTGCAAATGGTATAACATCTGTAATCGGGAAACTAGACAAGATTCACAATGGTGACACAAAACTCCTCGCATCAGTGACTGCTAATCTTCAAGATATGATGGACAGAGAAGGCATGAAGGGGTTACGTGGGAAGGCAAGTATCGAAAAATTGTCTGAGTTATTGCAATCTCCAAATAGGCGTGAAAGGGTAATCGATGGTAGATTGACTGCTCTAAATAACCACGGAATTCTACTGCAAAATTTAATCAAATCAGATACGAGCGTTGTTCTTGGAAATGCCGGAGAGACTGATGAGGTTGTAACGATTGATACAAGAAGACAAATTCGATGGCCGGGCTCTCTTCATGGTAAAAGTGGAATGAAGGTGACAGAATTCCCACTTAGCAGACTAGATCCAGATAAGTCAGATTCTTTCGATTGCCTGTCGGAGGGAATTGCGCTATCTCGCAATGAAGTGGTTAAGGTCGAAATGTTAGTAGATGATTCCATAAGCAGATTTGACAACCTTGTTGTCGAAGCTTCAACCGGTGATGTGATTGAAATACATGAAGCCGGTGCTACATTCCTTGTACTAAAAGGGTGGGCGAAGTTAGTTAGATGATGTTCAATACCATACTACGTATGGTTCTAACAATGGGAACGTTCAAGGGCAGAATACCTCCCACACACCCTGAGGTGCACTGATGGGGCTGCGAAAAAGAGACAAACAAACCAAAGATTTGCCACCACCTCCCGGCCTACCAGCAATGCCTGCCCCTCCAGCACCCGGTATGCCCATGCCACCTGCACCCAACATGCCAGTTCCCCCATCTCCTGGCTTACCTTTACCTCCCAATCCCCCCTTACCTACCCCTCCAATTCCTGCTGTGCCAGTTCAACCTACTACAGTACCACCTGTTCCAGCGCAGCCACCAACTCCTACTTTGACGCAGAATTTGTCAGCGTTGCCTCCCCAGGATCTAACAAATGTCACAAAACCATCCTCAGCAGAAGAAAAGCCTGTTGCAATTGAAGCAATGCCACCTAGCCAAGTCCCTGTACCAGAAACGGTTGAAGAAGAGACAACAACTTATTCTGGCTTGTATGCCAAAAAAAGTGGTAAACCACTACAGCAGGTATATGGTCACATCGATCGAATAGGAGAGGGAGAGATAGGTAGCCTACTCGATAGATACTCCGATAGATTCGGACACGAACTAGACCGAGATATCATCGTAATGCGTAAGGAAGAAAGAGACGACAAAATTGCAGTCATTCGAGATTCTCCTACCGTCCAACTACTGAATGAGGAAGTGGAAGAAGAAAGTCATCTTGATGGCGAAACTTTAGTTGAACTTAACACGCAGTTGAAAACCGTTGAAGATGAGCTACGCCGGCTAAAACCAGAATATCAAGCAGCTAAGGATTCAGGCGATAGAGAATTATTAAGAGAATTACGCCCCTCATTAGAACAATTGATGACTGAAAGAAAACTCATCAAATCTGTAATCGCAGGAGAAGCAGAGCTGGATGAACTTCTTGCAGCTGAGGATGATGAAGAGTACGATGAGGAAGAAGAGTATGATGACGAGGAGTACGATGAAGAAGAGTACGATGATGAGGATGAAACTCACCATCAGGATGAAGAATCCGATTCCGATGATTTGTTCCCACAATTCGTGTCAATCATAGATTCATTCCTCGGAGAATTACCAGAAGATCAAGTAATATCATTTACGAAGTCTCCTGGGTTTGAAATTTACAAAGTTGTAGCGTCGGACCCAGAAGGAGCCGACAGCGAAGATCGCTCTGAGTTCTTTAGTGTAGTCGATACTCTTCTTGGAAGCATGCCAGATGAAGCGATTATCGAATTTACTGAGAGTGATGATTTTGAAGTCTATCGTGCAGTAGGTGCGGTTTATAGTTAAGGTGAGATATATGGGTTTACTCGACAAGGTTGATAATTTGGATGACAAGAAGCCTGCGAAGGCAAAGCCGAAAGCAGCAAAAGCCGTGCCTAAGGCTAAACCAAAGGCACAGAAGGCGGTTGCAAAGGCGAAACCCAAAGCAGCAAAAAAAGCAGCTAAAGTAAAATCCGAAGATAAACCTGAAAAAATCCGGCCAACGGGCCTCCCAGAAGGTTATGAGTTAGCGGGTACAATGCCAAGATACATTGGTTGGTTGATTAATTTCGCATGGAACTTTGGTGTAGCGATCGGTCTACTAAGCATAATTTCAACCGGAGCAGACTCTGACCTGACCATTGGCTGGGTTGCATCAGGTTTGATGATTATAGTTAATTGGCTAGTGTTACCAATTTGGACTGGCAGAAACATTGGAGAATTCGTTTCAAGGACGAAATACATCAATTCCTCTGGAAATCAGCCAATTTTTGTTCACGCGATTTTAAACAATAGCATAGGGTTCCTATCACTTATTGGCCTGATGCTAATGATGGCAAATTTCCAAAATATAAGCGATGGCGGAATGGCGAGTTTCATAACAGGCGTAGTCTTTGTTATTTTTTATATTGTCAATTTCTTTTTCAAGAAAAACTCAGATTACTCTCAAGGAACTATCGACTTAGCATTCAGTTCTTACTTGGTAAGGCACGTCGCTAGCGGGAACGAAACTGGTTGGTTGGCTAGATTTGAATCCCTTGGTGACTTTGGCGACAAATGGCAAGAGAGGAACGAACAGCGACAAAAAAAGGCCAAGGAAAAGGCCGAAAAGAAAGCCGCTGCAGCTGCTGAAAAAGCCGCGAAGGAAACTGAATCCGCAGAAGACGCTTCCGACAATGATGCACCAGAAGAGAACTCAGAGGACTAAACATGGATCGCCGCAAGGCGACTTGGAGCGGTCAGACCATCCTTGTGATCTCCCTGTTGTCTCTTCTTACAATTTTTTTTCCTTACGGGTGGATTGCTTTTATCATCCTTCTTACACTGACAGTCTACCAATTATTATTGAGAGTAATATTCACAGGACCAAAAAAAAGAAGCCCACCTTTTAGTGACCCTGGCTGGAATTTACTGACTACCAAAAATGGAACAGAAGAGGTAATTGGATTCATCAATTACGCTCCAAAAAAAACCGACCTAGTTGTTTTTATTCATGGGTGGCAATCCTCAAGTGAAAGATTTACCGAACGGATGTGGATCTTTAGGAATAGAGGGTTTCACACCTTGGCTATTGATATGCGTGGTCATGGCCAAGCCCCCTACACAGCGGAGTGGACAGTGGGTAAAGTAATCCAAGACACTATTGCTATTCTGGAAAAGGTTGAAAGAGAAAATATTCGTAAAATACATTTTTATGGACATAGTTTGGGAGGTTTCGTTAGTATAGGTATGCACCATGACAGATACAATGGTTGGTGGAAAGATATGTACGGCACGTTGATGTTAGAGTCGCCAATGACCGCGTATTCCCCTATTTTGGAACAAACAACACGGAAATTTTCGTTTATGTGGCCTATATTGAGACGAATTGCACTACATGGTTTTTCCAAAGTACATCCCGAAATTGGAAAGCTGGAATGGAAGGATATCGATATGCCTAATTGGGGTTTACCACAAATTCCGATTCTTCTTCTCCAAGCAAAGAATGATACTAAATTAGGAAGGTTCCACTATGATCTAATCATGAAGCAGAATCTTGACGTTGAAAATCATCTCATAGAGTCGTTACCGCACTCAAGCAATCGAGTTAATGAAGAGCGAGATAAAATAATCTTATCTTGGATTAAAACTAAAATGATTTGAATCATTCTTCCTCGTTTGATACAGCCTGCTCTCTAGCGAGTTCTCTCATATCTTCGTGTTCATCTAATTCATCTACAATTTCTTCACCTAATAAGGTTTCAATAGCATCTTCCATCGTCACAATACCAGCAGTTCCTCCAAATTCATCGGTAACGGCTAGTATCTGAATTTTTGACTTCAGGAAGGTCTCTAAGGCTAAATCAACACTATCATCCACACCTATCGAAAGTAACGGTTTCTTTAATTCTAGCAGAGTCTTTTCCCACTCATCCATTGATGCTGCCATCAGTATGTCAGAACGCAGAACAAAGCCGGACAATTGATCGATTGACTCTTCATAAACAGGCATTCTACCAAATCTCAGAATTTTCGTTTCATCCAGAACCTTTCTTATTGTCCAACTGTGATCAAAGGCTAAAGTTACGGTTCTTGGAGTCATAATATCCTTCACAGGCATTTCTCTCAAGGCAAGCAAATTATGAATTACTGCTTCTTCATCTTCCTCTAATTCCCCTTCTTCTTCACTAATATCCGCCAATGCGTGCAATTCATCACGAGTTACCGAAGCTGTTTCTTCTTTTGGAAGGAGTTTCTTGAAGAGTAGTAATGGGGTGAAAAATGGCGCAAGTACCCTTGTCATACCGGACAATATAACCCCGGATGGGAGAGATAGTTTCTTCCAGTATGCAGCGCCAATAGTCTTAGGAATTATTTCAGATAAAAACAGAACTGCTAAGGTTAGGATAATCGAAGCTATAGTTAAGCGATCATCT